>JAWRKD010000183.1:0-7650 GCA_040307135.1 Desulfovibrionaceae bacterium | reverse complement strand
AGCTTCCACCATATCCGGATCAACCATTCAAAGCAGTTTGCCGACAAGCACAACCATATCAACGGGATTGAGAACTTCTGGAACCAGGCGAAGCGTCACTTGCGCCGGTTCAACGGGATTCCCCGACAGTGCTTCTACTTGTTCCGCAAGGAGTGCGAATGGCGCTCCAATGAAGGCAGCCATGCCGAACTTCTTACCCATCTAACTTGTTGATTAAAAACTGTAAAAATGGCTCTTAGCTGGGACGGGCCCAAACCTCTTCCCCCCGTCTTCGGAAGCCGAGGCCCTGGAGCGTGCATGAACATCTCAGGATCATGGGTAGCCAGGGAGGGTCTGAAGCATTCCGGCTATGCGCATAGCCTGCAGCGTGCGCCCCATGATTCGGGTTGCCGCACGCGGAACCACGGGGGGATCCCAAACTCGATTCTGGGCACCCGCGGGCGCTGAATCTGTCCATTGCGCGAGAACACAACGGGCTGGCATGCCATGAAAAATTCAGGCCGCCGGGGACCATCTCCCCGGCGGCCTTTGAGAAGAGGCTCCTGAGGAAGCCCTATACGGAGGTCATGCTTTTCACGGGCCGCAGGATCTGGGCCAGGAGGTCGCGCCGCGTGGCGAGACGGCTCCGGGACGCGTCGCCCACGGTGAGGGACTTATAGTAGGCAGACGGTTCGAAGGCCGCCAGGTAGATGACGCGCACGTCCTTGGCGTCCACCAGCTGGGCCTTGGGCCAGATCTTCTTGGCGTAGGCCAGGCGTTCGGCTCCCAGCTTGAGCATGTCGTCACGGTCCCCGAAGTTCATGGTTCCGGTGGGGCAGGACTTGACGCAGGCCGGGAGCATGCCCGCCTTGACCCGGTCGATGCACATGTCGCACTTGGTCATGCGCTTGCTCACCGGGTCCTGGCGCGGGATGTCGTAGGGGCAGGCTCCGCGGATGATCTCGATGTCCTCCTGGGCGGTGAGTTCGGTATAGACCACGGCCCCGGTGTCCGGGTCGTGGGTGATGGAGCCCTCCACGCTGGAGGCCATCTTGCAGGGCGGCTCCACGCAGTGCCGGCACTGCTCCGGGAAGAACAGCCACTGCACAGGTCCCTTCTTCATGGGTTCGGAGAAGCGCACCAGCCGGATGGTGCTGAAGGAGAGGTCCGGCGGGTTCTGATGGGATCCGGTGTTGACCGTCTTTTCCGCAGGCAGTTTCTTCCACTGCTTGCAGGCGATCTGGCAACCCCGGCAGGCCGTGCAACGGGTCAGGTCGACCAAAAAGCTCTTGCCGTTCATCGTCGGTCCTCCTTACGCCTTCCGGATGTTGACCATGAAGACCTTGGTCTCGGGTATGCCGGTGTTGGCATCGCCCACAGAGGGGCTGAGCAGGTTGGCGGATTCGCCGCCGTCCACGGGCTGCTTCCAGCCGTACTGCCAAGGCAGGCCCACCTGGTGCACGGTCTTGCCCTTGATTTTGAAGGGCTTGAACCGCCGGGTGACCATGGCCACGGCCGTCACGCTGCCGCGCAGGCTCTCCAGCACGACCCGCTGACCGTTGCCGATGCCCTTGTCCTTGGCCAGTTCCTCGGAGAGTTCGCAGAAGAGCTGCGGTTCCGTCTCCAGGAGCCAGGGCGTCCAGCGCGTCATGAGACCGGTCTGCCAGTGCTCCGTGACGCGGTAGGTGGTGCAGACGATGGGATAGCGCGGATCGGCCACCGCCTTGGGCTCCTCGGGGAAGTTCACGGCCAGCGGATTGTTCAGCTGCGGCGAGAACGGGTGCGAGGACACCGGGCTCTCCATGGGCTCGTAGTGCTCCGGGAACGGGCCGTCGTTGAGGCCCGGGCCGAAGATGCGGCCGTCGCCGTGGGTGGTCATGATGAAGGGGTACTTCTCGCCCGGAGGATAAGCGCCGTCGGGCACGTCTCCCTCCCATTTCTTGTCTGCGGCGTTCCAGACGATGACCGTCTTGGCCGGATTCCAGGGCTTGCCCGCGTTGTCCACACCGGCGCGGTTGTAAAGGATGCGGCGGTTGAGCGGCCAGGCCCAGGACCAGTTGGGCGTCAGGTTGATGGCCGCCTGGAGCTGAGTCTGGCTGGCGTCGCGGCGGGCGCCCATGTTGCCCTTGTCCGTGTAGGAGCCGGTGTAGATCCAGCAGCCCGAAGTGGTGCTCCCATCGGCCTGGAGCATGGCGAAGCTCGGCACCTGCTGGCCCTTCTTGTACACCGTGTCGCCCACCTTGACGTCCTTGAGGAAGGCGCCGTTGATGAGCTTGGCCACGCCGTGGGGGTCGAACTCGCCGTGCTTGTCGGTGCGGGCCCAGGACGCCTTGAGGATGGGCTCGGGCAGCGCGCCCTTCTCCTTCTTGTACAGGGCCTGGATCTCCCGGAACAGCGCCACCATGATGTCGCCGTCGGGCCGGGCCTCGCCATAGGGCGCGGGACCGGCGTAGCGCCACTGCATCCAGCGGCCGGAGTTGGTCACCGAACCTTCCTTCTCCACCGAGACGCAGCAGGGCAGGAAGAAGACCTCGGTCTTCACGCTCTTGGGGTCCATGCCCGGGCCCTGCCAGAACCAGCCGGTCTCGTTTTCGAAGATGTTGACGTTGACCATCCAGTCCAGGTTGGCCAGGGCCTTGCGGGTCTTGCCCGCGTTGGCGCTGGAGCAGGCCGGGTTCATGCCCCAGACAAAGGCGCCCTGGAACTGCCCCTTGTACATCTTGTCGAACAGGGCCAGCCAGGAATAGGCCTGCGCCCCGCCGGGATCGAGCTTGGGTAGCCAGGAATAGGACTGCTCCGGCGCGGGCTCCTCCCACATGGACTTGAGGAAGCTGGCCATGTACTTGGGCCGGTTCTGCCACCAGTTGGCGCTTTTGGGGTCCTTGGACACGGGGGTGTACTTTTCGTTGTACGCCGCCAGGGTGGCCAGGGAGCCGACAGGCACGGGCAGGTAGCCCGGGAGGTCCTGGAAGAGCAGTCCGTGGTCCGTGGAGCCCTGCACATTGGATTCGCCGCGCAGGGCGTTGACCCCGCCGCCGGCCACGCCGATGTTGCCCAGCAGCAGCTGGACCATGGCCATGGTGCGGATGATCTGCACGCCCACGGTGTGCTGGGTCCAGCCCATGGCGTACAGGATGGTTCCGGCCTTGTCCGGCTTGCCCGTGGCCGCGAAGGTCGAATAGAGTCTGGTCTGGTCGGCCTCGGACATGCCGGAGATGGCCGCCACGCGCTTCAGGTCGTAGCGGGAGTAGTGCTTCTTCAGGAGCTGGAACACGCAGCGCGGGTTTTTCAGCTCCGGATCCCTCTTGGGCACGCCGTTCTCGTCCATCTCATAGGCCCAGGAGCTCTTGTCGTAGCTCTTGGCCGCGGCGTCGAAGCCGGTGAACAGGCCGTCCTTGAAGCCGAATTTCTCGTTCACGATGAACGGGGCGTTGGTGTAGTCCACCACGTACTGCTTGAAGTACAGGTTGTTGTTCAGGATGTAGTTGATCATGCCGCCCAGCAGTGGAATGTCCGTGCCCGAGCGGAACGCCAGGTACATGTTGGCCTTGGCCGAGGTGCGGGTGAAGCGCGGGTCCACGTGGATGACCGTGGCGCCCCGCTCGCGCTGGGCCTTGGTCACCCAGCGGAAGGAGATGGGGTGGGTCTCGGCCGCGTTGCTGCCCATGATCAGGATGCAGTCGCTGTTGGCGATGTCGGCCCAGTGGTTGGTCATGGCCCCGCGACCGAAGCTCTCGGCCAGGGCAGGTACGGTGGAGCTGTGGCAGATGCGCGCCTGGTGCTCGATGAAGACCAGGCCCAGGGTGCGCAGCAGGGCCTGGTAGGTCCAGCACTCCTCGTTGTCCAGGGCGGCGGAGCCCACGGAGGCCAGGTTGGTTACGCGGTTGACCGGTTCGCCTTTGGCGTTCTTGGCTTCAAAACCCTTGTCCCGGGCGTCCTTGACCAGGCGGGCGATGCGCTTGAGCGCCCAGTCCCAGGTCTTGGGTTCGAACTTGTCGGAATAGGGCGCGCGCCAGAGCACGGTCTTGGGCCGCTTGTCGTTCTCGGCCATCTGCCAGATGGCCGCGCCCTTGGAGCAGAGGGCTCCGCCGTTCACCGGATGGTCCGGGTCGCCCTCGATGTTCAGGGCCCGCTTGCTGGCCAGGGAGGTGTTGACGATGAGGCCGCAACCCACGGCGCAGTAGCAGCAGACCGAGGTGCTCTGTTTGCTCCACTCGGGCTTGAGGGCCTTGATGCGGTCCGGGGGCATGGCCATGGCCTCCGCCGGCGTCTTGCCTTTGGCCGCGCAGCCCAGGCCAAGGCCGGCAAAGGCCGTGGTCATGGCGGTGGCGGCGGTCAGCTTCAGGAATTCTCTCCGGGTGACTGGCATGGTCCTCCTCCGTCGATGAGGGTTGTTCCCGGCCGCGACCCTCTTGGTTCGGTCGGCGGCAGATTCCGGAGCGCCCAGCAGGAACCCCGGAATCCTGGTTCCTTGTTCCAGCTCTTTTGGCCAAATCTTACGCATATCTGGCATGTTGAGGCTGGAAGTCGTATATCTTGTTTATACCATGGCGAATTTTTTTGGGGGTTATTTTTTTTGCACATCATGGATAGTATCAATCTATATGATTCATCGCGATTGGCAATAGATATTCACTTCCTCCTGCTTTGGCGCAACGAGAAATCCTGCCTCGACGTGCGCCGTGGCGGGACCATAAGGAGAAAATCCAGGGCATCGGGTGATGAAAGGCCGCTCTGAAGATCAACCCCCGGCCGGAGCGGCCAGGGATCCGTTGCTCACGGGCGCCACCCTGTCCCGGCCGAGTTGAAGAATGCCCTCACCGTGTTGATGTAAAAACCGAAGAATCTCTTGACTGGGACCGCTCCTTTTCTTACCGGAGCAGTAATGATCCACAAGACAATGATCCTCTGGGCGCTGTTTCTGGCGTCGATCGCGCCGGTGCTGGCCCAGGCCGCGCCGTCCGCGTTTCTTCCCGACCTGGAGCTGTCCCGCCCCCTGACCCGGGAGCAGGCGGACTATCTGGGCGTGCCCAAGGACTCCGAACGCTTCAGGCTTTCGGAGATCAAGGGCGAGTACCTCCTGCTGGAGGTCTTCAGCATGTACTGTCCGCACTGCCAGCGGGAGGCCGCCCGGGTGAACGACCTGTTCCGGGCCGTGGCCGCCTCGCCTTATGCCGGGCGCATTCTCTTCCTTGGCCTGGGGGTGGGGAATTCGGCCTACGAGGTGGAGGTCTTCCGTCAGCAGTACAAGCCGCCGTTCCCGCTTTTTCCGGACCCGGACTTCTCCATCCACAAGGCCATCGGCCAGGTGGGCACGCCCTATTTCCTGTTCCTCAAGCTGCCGGGCGAGGGGCAGGGCCTGCCCATCCTGGACACCCAGGAGGGCGGTTTCGGAGACCCCCAGGCCTTTCTGAAACGCTTGGCGCGCGCGGGACGCATCGAGAAATGAGGAACGCCCCATGAAGCTGGTGACGATGCTCGTCCTGATTCTGGGTCTGGCTGGTTCCGCTTGGGCGCAGCTGCCTGCCGGAGAGGTGTATCACCCCGGGGAGCTCAAACCCCGGGATAGCGTCCTGCGGCTGCGGACGGGGGACAAGGCCCCGGATTTCGCCCTGACGGATCTCAATGGCAAGGTGGTTCGACTTTCGGATTACCTGGGCAAGAAGAACGTAGTTCTGTCGTTCGTGCCGGCGGCTTTCACGCCGGTCTGCTCGGACCAGTGGCCGGGGTACAACCTGGCCCGCCCGCTGTTCGAGGAGCGCGGGGCCGTGCTCCTGGGCATCAGCACCGACAACCGACCGTCCCAGTATGTCTGGGTCCAGGAGATGGGCGGGTTGTGGTTCCCCGTGCTTTCGGACTTCTGGCCCCACGGCGCTGTGGCTTCGGCCTATGGGGTCCTGCGCAATGACGGCATGGCCGAGCGGGCCCTTTTTGTCATCGACAGGCAGGGCGTCGTCCGGTTCATCAATGTGCACGACATCAATACCCGGCCGGAGTTGGGCGGGCTCATGCAGGCCCTGGACCAGCTCCGCTAGGCGCTGCCTTCCCTGCCGCCGGCGGCCTTGGCCGCAGCGTCCTCAATCCGCGATGGAGATCTCCACCTTGCCCGGGGTGAAGCCCTTGAGGGTGCGGAGCATGCCCAGGATGCCGCCGGAGAGGATGTCGGCCACAAAGGGGGAAAGGCCCAGTTCCGCGCCGTTCACCGTGATCTTGATGTCCGCGGACCGGGCCTGGCAGTCCTTGGCCGCGGCCCTGCCGGCCACGATCTCTTTGGCCAGGCCGCGGCAGTCGGCCCGGCCGCATGCGCCGCAGTCCAGGCCGGGCAGGGCGAAGCCCCGCTTGAGGACCGCGTCGGCCACGGCCGGGGGATCGGCCAGCCGGGCCAGGCCCGGGACCTCCACGGGGCCGTAGGTTCCCAGGGCCAGTTCCGGCGAGAGGCCGGCCGCCTCCTCCGGGTTCCGGGGCAGAAGGATCCGGGGCAGCCAGCCCAGGTGTTTGCACCCCTCCACCACGAGCACCTCGCAGTCCAGGAGCGGCAGCAGGTCGGCCAGATGGCGGCGGGAATTCCAGATCATCTGGGTCTCGCCCCCGGCCAATGCCGCGCACTGGCCGTAGGCCGCGAAGAGCCGATCCGAGTCGGTATCCCCCCGGTCCAGGACCGGGTGGTGGGCGCACTTGGCCGCAGCGGCCTTGATCCCGCGGCGTTTGAATTCTGCGGCCAGGTCCAGGGCCAGGGTGGTCTTGCCGGATTTCTTGAAACCAACCAGGTTCACGGCGAGCATGGCAGCCTCCAGGGAAGGGTAGGGGTCAGGGGTGGCGCAGCACCCGGCCGTCGGCCATGGTGAGCACCCGGTCGGCCACAGTGGTGAGCCAGGGCAAATCGTGGCTCACCAGGACCAGGGTGGCGCCCCAGGCGTCGCGCGCGGCCAGGGCCGCGTCCTTGATGCGGTCGGCGCTTTCCCGGTCCAGGTTGTTGGTGGGTTCGTCCAGGAGGAGCACCCGGGGCCGCAGCGCCAGGCGGGCGGCCAGGGCCACTCGTTGCGCCTCGCCGCCGGACAGGTCGCGCCAGGAGCGGAGGCTGAAGTTCTCCGGGGCCAGGCCCACCATGTCCAGGGCGGCTTCGGCCAGGGCCGGGTCCCGTTCTCCGCGCAGGCGCAGGCCATAGGCCACATTGCCCAGCACCGAACGCTTGAGCAGATAGGGCTCCTGGGTGAGCAGGGTGACCTCCCGGCGCAGGGCCGAATCCCGCGTTCCGGCCGGCCGGCCGTTGTAGGTCACGCTGCCGGAGACGGGATCCTCCAGGAAGGCCAAAATGCGCAGCAGCGTGCTCTTGCCGCTGCCGTTGTGGCCGGTCAGGCCCAGGATGGAGCGTTCGGGCACGTCCAGTTCGTCCAGGTCCAGGGCGAGGCGGCCGTGGTATTCCTGGCGCACTTGGCGCAGGCTGTAGAGGGGCGCGTTCATTCCCGGGCCAGCCTTTTGAGTCCCGCCACGGCCAGGTTCACCAGCAGGGCGATGCCGAGCAGGATGACGCCCAGGGCCATGCCCAGGGCGAACTGCCCCTTGTTGGTTTCCAGGGCGATGGCCGTGGTGATGGTGCGGGTTTGCCATTTGATGTTGCCGCCCACCATCATGGCGATGCCCACCTCGGTGGCCACCCGGCCGAGGGCCCCC
>JAWRKD010000182.1:0-7605 GCA_040307135.1 Desulfovibrionaceae bacterium | reverse complement strand
CCCCCCCCCCCCTGCCCCGGCGCTGCCGGGACCTGGCCGTGCAGGCCTTCCGCTCCTCGGACGGGTTCTGGCTCCTGCGCGGCAAGAACAAGGTGGCCAACCACGGCCTGGTGACCCGCGGGGCCAGCCCCTTTGACCTCTGGTTCCACGTGCAGGGCGGACCCGGCTCCCACGTGCTCCTCAAGCGCGACTTCCCCAACCAGGAGGTGCCCCGCGCAAGCCTGCTGGAGGCCGCCGGCCTGGCCGCGCTCAAGAGCTGGCGCTCCCAGGACGCTCACGCCGAGGTCATCTGCGCCCTGGCCCGCGACGTGCGGCCCATCAAGGGCGCGCCGCCCGGTCAGGTGCAGGTGGAGACCGTGCTGGAGACCCTGCGCGTGGACCTGGACCCGGACCTGGAGCAGCGGCTGGCCCCGGCCGCGTCCTGAAACGAAAAAGGGCGCCGCAGCGCCCTTTCCCCGCCCGCCTTCCGGCGGAAAAATCAGACCACCCGCCGCACCGGCCCGCTGTCCAGCATGGCCAGGGCCAGGTTGCGCTCCTCGCGCAGGCGGTTGCGCACGCTGGCGCGCACCCGGTCCGTGGAGGAGGCGAACTGTTTCTGGCGGTCGGCATAAACCTTGTCGATGATCCGGCGGTCGGAGGCCCCGGCCGCGCCCGTGTCCAGGACCTCGGCGATGACCCGGTTGAAGATGCGGGCCGCGCCGCTGGCCCCGTGCTGCACCGAGGTGCTCCAAAGCACCTCGCGCAAGGCCGGGGGCCCGCTCTCGATGTCCACGCCCGTGCTCTCCATGATCTTGTCCCGCGCGGGCAGGTAGTGCTCGTTGCGCACGAACTCGTGCTGCAGGGTCTCGAAACGCTCCGGGTTCTCGGCCGCGATCTGCCGCCAAACCCGGGGCATGCGGCCCTCGCAGGAGCCGGTGTCCGCGGGACCGGCGGCTCTGAGCCGCGAGGCCCAGCCCGGTTCCTGGCCGCGCAGGTAGGCGATGAAGCGGTCCATGGTCCCGGCCTTGGACGAGAGCTGGTACTTGCCGTAGGAGGTGCCGCCCACGCGGTCGTAGCCGATGGCCTCGATGCCGTCCGCGCCGGATTCGAAGCGTGCGGAAAGCCCTCCCACGCCGCCGTCCCCGTCCGGGGTCCGGCCGGACACGGCGCGGCTCCGGCCCTGGCTGCGGGCCAGGGAATCCCCGGCCTCCCGGCTCAGGCGGGCGATGGTCCGCAGGGCGTCGAGCATGAGCGTGTCGTTGAGCACGCCCGGGTCCACGGCGCAGCGCATGCTGCTCGGGTCGTCCGACTGGTCCTCGAAGGTCTGCTGCACGGCGGCCATCCGGGTCTGGAAGGCCAGCCTGCGGGCCTGGGCCAGGGGTGTGTTCACCGCCTGGCCGCGCACCTCGCTGCTGTTCCCGGCCTCCTGCGCAGCGCGCTCGGCAGCCAGGGGAGAGGTCGTGTCGTAGGCCATGAAGGGCTCCTCGCCTGTCAAGATTCTGATGCCTCGACAGACGGGCAGCAAAAAACATGCCTCCAACAAACAGCCTTATATCTCAGCGAGGTATTTTCTGAAGCGCAGGTCCTGGAGCACAAAGGCGATGACCCGGCGGTGGCCGGCCGGGAAGGCGAAGTCCGCCAGTTCCGCAGGCCGCACGAAACGCCCCTCCACAGCCTCGCGCAGGGCGGGCTCGGCCGCCGCGTCCTGGTCCGCGCAGTAGAAAGCGTGCAGGGTCACGCGGTAGCGGGTGTAGCTGTAGCGGACCACGGTGACGGGCGACAGCGGCCGCACGGCCAGGCCGGTTTCCTCGGCGAACTCCCGCAGCAGGGCCTGTTCCGGGCTCTCCCCGGCCTCCAGGACCCCGCCCGGGAATTCCCAGAGCCCGGGCCAGACGTCCCCGGGCCGCCGCTTCTGGATATAGACCCGGCCGCCGCGCAGGAGCAGGCCCGAGGCCATGTTCACGCGCAAAACCTCCCTGACGGGCCTGGCCACGGGCCGCTCCTGGGCCAGGCCCAGGCCGCGGGCCACGCAGGCCTCCTGCCAGGGGCACTGGCCGCAGCGCGGCGCGCGTGGCAGGCAGACCAGGGCGCCCAGCTCCATGAGGGCCTGATTGAAGTCCCTGGCCCGGCCCGGCGGGATCAGGGACCGGGCCGTGTCGCGCAGAAAGGCCTTGGCCCGCGCGTCCGAGGGCGGCAGCTCCAGGTTGACGAGCCGGGCCAGGACCCGCTCCACGTTGGCGTCCACGGCCGGCTCCGGCCGGTTGAAGGCCACGCTGAGCACGGCCCCGGCGGTGTAGGGACCGATGCCCGGCAGAGACCGCAAGGCCTCGCCCTCCGCGGGGATCATGCCGCCGTGAAGGCGCACCAGGTCCCGCGCCGCGGCCAGGAGCGAACGGGCGCGATTGTAGTAGCCCAGCCCCTCCCAGAGCCGCAGGACCTCGTCCTCCGAGGCCCGGGCCAGGCTCTCCAGGTCCGGAAAGCGTTCGATCCAGCGCTCGAAATAGGCCACGGCGCGCTCCATCTGGGTCTGTTGGAGCATAACCTCGGACACGAGAACGTGGTAGGGATCATAGGTGCGCCGCCAGGGCAGATCCCGGCGCCTGGCCGCGAACCAAATCAGCAGGGAGCTGCCCAGAGCTTCCAGGTCCAGGCCCGCGGTCTCCGGCAGCAGGGCGGGAGAAGTCTTGCGGCTCACGCCTTGCCCTGGGCGGCCACGGCCCGGGCCGCGCGCTCCACGGCCTCGGGATCGCCCAGGTAGAAGCGCCTGACGGCGCGCAGGTCCTGGTCCAGTTCATAGACCAGGGGCACGCCCGTGGGGATGTTCAGTTTGGTCACGGCCTCGTCGTCCATGCCGTCCAGATACTTGACCAGGCCGCGCAGGGAATTGCCGTGGGCCGCCACCAGAAGCCTCCTGCCCGAGGCGATCTGCGGGGCCAGAACCTCGTGCCAGTAGGGCATGGTGCGGGCGATGGTGTCCTTGAGGCTTTCGCAGAGCGGCAGCTCCGCGGCCGTGAGCCCGGCGTAGCGCGGGTCGCGGCCCGGGTGCCGGGGGTCGTCCGGGGCCAGTGCCGGGGGCGGGGTGTCGAAGCTGCGTCGCCAGACGAAGACCTGCTCCTCGCCGTATTTCGCCGCGGTCTCGGACTTGTTCAGGCCCTGAAGCGCGCCGTAGTGCCGCTCGTTGAGCCGCCAGGTCTTGAATACCGGCAGCCACATGAGGTCCATGTCCTCCTGGATCGTCCAGAGGGTGCGGATGGCCCGCTTGAGCACCGAGGTGTGGCAGAGGTCGAAGCCGTAGCCGCCTCCGCGCAGGAGCCGGGCCGCCTCATGGGCCTCGGCCAGGCCCTGGGCCGTGAGGTCCACGTCGGTCCAGCCCGTGAAACGGTTCTCCAGGTTCCAGGCGCTCTGGCCGTGGCGGATGAGGACAAGGGTGTGCATGGCGGGAGTCTCCATGGGAATGATGCTAGTCCGGGCGGGCCGCGCGTCCCATTATTTTCCCTTCTTCTTGGCCGGGGCCTGCTGCTTGGCCGGGGCCTGCTGGGGCTTGGGCCCGGACTTGCGCGCCGCGCTACGGGCCTGCTGCTCGCTCTCGCGGCGCTCGAAGAGCTCGCGCTTGCGCTTCTCGAAACCGAAGGCCGTGCGGATGGAGGCCAGGGCCAGGGCCAGCACCGAAAGGATGATGACCAGGCCCTTCTGGAACTCCCACTTCTGCTCCAGGATCAGGTCCACCAGCCAGCCCGCGGGCATGTAACTGCCGAAATAGACAAGCAGGGGCACGATGACAAGGGCCAAGCCCAGGCCCACGATCTCCAGCCAGATGAAGCTGCGGCCCAGCATGAGGATGAAGAGCGTGCTGTCGCGGACAATACGCAGGGTCACCAGGCGCTTCTGGAGCTGGCCGATGCGCTCCTCGATCTCGTCCAGGTAGCGCATGGTCTTGCGGAAGTTCTCGGCCACCTTGAGGTGCTGCTCCCGCATCCAGTTCATCTTCTCCACGCAGAAGTTGAAGTCCCGGTTGAATTCCAGGAGCAATTTGGGGAACGGGAACCAGGCCGCCTCGCGCTGGATGTCGCGCAGCCGCTCGTAGTAGTGCTCCACGCGGGCCTTCACGCGCTTGATCTCGGTCTCCACCTGGGCGCCCAGGTCCGCGGCGAACGCCTCCAGACCGCGGAGCAGGGCCTGGAAGGCCACGTAGTTCTTGATCTCGGTGAGCAGCCGCATGCTCTCCAGCCTCTCCTGGGCTGGTTCAAAGAAGGGGTGGCGCTCGTCGAAGCGCTGGACCACCTCGGACTTGAAGAGCATGACCTGGGCCTTTTCCTCCTCGCTACGCCGGGCCGCTGCCTGCCACTTGTCCCAGAGGGCGCTCAGGATGTGCATGCGCCCGCGGTCCAGTTCGAAGTCCAGGAGAATACGGTTGAAGACGTTCGGGTCGCGGTCGATGAGCCGCTCCAGGGTGGCCAGGGCTTGGCCCGTGAACCCCATCTTCACCTGGCTCACGGCCTCGCGGTAGGAGGCATCCACCCAGTCGGGCGCGACCGCCGCGGCCTTCCTGTAGAGCAGCGAGGCCTCCTTGAATTCGGCCTGAACCTCCAGGGCCCGAGCCTGGAGATAGAGAAAATAGCTTTGCTGGAGCGGGGTGTAGCTGAGCCGTTCGGCCTCCTGCCAGTAGAAGCCGGCCTGGTGCAGGTCGCCCTTCTCCAGGGCCACGAAGCCCAGGAGCGAAGGCGGCTGGTAGCTGCGCATGTACTTGAGGCTGGCCTGTTTGAGCAGGGTCTCGGCCCGCTCAAGGTCGCCGGAACGCAAGGCCTCCAAGGCGGTCAGGGCGTAGGGGGCCTCTTCCGGAGCCAGCTGGCTCAAGCCCGAGCTCCAGTCCTTGCCCCGGCTGCGCCAGATCATCTGGAGCATGCGCAGCTGGCCCGGGACGTTGATCTCGAACATGGCCCGGACCAAGGTGTTCTCCAGCTTGTCCCCGCCGGTGAGCAGGGCGGCCAGAGATTCCGGCACGCGGCCCTGCTCCAGGCGGGTGTCCAGGGCGGGCAGGGCGGTCTTCAGATCCTCCATGTTCACCCGGGACACAAGGCTCCAGACGTTTCCGCGCAGCTGGTTCAGGGCCTTGCTCGGGCAGGCCGAAGGGGGGTGGTTCTTGAGTCCGCAGTAGAAGCACTCGCCGCCTTCGCCCAGGTTCAGCTTGCGCGGCAGATAGACCTCCAGGGAGCCGCGCCCGGCTTGGTCCTCGCCCTCCTTGGGGCTCACGCTGCACCATGTCTCCAGGGTCTCCTGCTCCGCGCCGTGGCGGATCTCGTTGACCTTGAACCACTCGGTGAGGATGAAGGCGTCGCGGTACTGGAGGTGTGGGAAATCCGGGGCCAGGCGATTCCAGTCCAGGCCCACGCGCTTGGGCAGCTCGGCGTTGAAGGTCAGGCCCTTATGCGGCACCGCGGCCATGACGCAGGGCCAGTACTCCCGCCCCTCCTCCTTGACCGCGCGGATGAGGCTCATGATCTCCTGGCACCAGGTGCGCAACAGCCGCACGCTGACCAGGGGGAAGATGACGTAGCCCTCGCGCACGTCCGAGATGTACTTGAGGTCCATGCGCTGGAGCACGGCCTGGATCTCGTTGAAGAAGCCGCGCCAGCCCAGGATGCTCTCCTTGTCGCCCAGCTTGCCCAGGGGCTTGATGACGTAGAACCAGCCCAGGGTGGTCTCGTAATCCAGGCCCTGGTCGGCGTGGAACACGAGCCACTTCACCGAGGGCGCGAAACCGCCCGCTCCGGCGCCGGGCTTCAGGTCCAGGCCCGGGATGGCCTCCACCGCGGCCTTGAGCTTGGGGTGGATCCAGACCGCGAACTCCTGGCCCGGCGAGGCCGTCTGGTCGGTCAGATCCATGGCCAGGGAGAGGGACAGGGAAAAGTCGTAGCCCGCCAGGAGCGTGGCCGGGACCACCTGGCAGAGCAGCGGCGTGGCGTTGAGCCGGGACCAGATCTGGAGCCGGGCCAGGGCCCGGAAGACCTCGGAGTCCGGGTAGAACCAGAGGGACTGGTTGGGCTCATGGGCCATGAGCACGCCGCCGTACTCCTTGAGGGTGGAGACCAGCGCGGGATTGGGCGCCCCGGCCCAGGAGAGCCAGGCGGCGTAGCCCGAGCCCACCAGCCGCGACTGCTGGAAGTGGGGCAGGCTTTGCAACAGGGTCGAGACGTTGTACATTGGCCCTTCCTGACGCTCATCGCCACCGGAGGTCTGACATGGATATATCAGCCGCCATCGCAAAACTCAAAACAGAACCCGGCTTCACCGAAAACGTCGGCATGGTCCTGGTGCACAACGGCGTGGTCCGCGGCTGGTCCCGTAAGGACCACCGCAACGTCACGGCCGTGGAGATCACCCCGGACGAGCCCCGCATGCGCGAGATCTGCGCCGAGATCGAGGCCCGGCCCGGCATCTTCCGGGTCCTGGCCGAGTGCCGCGCCGGCCTGCTCCAGCCCGGCGACGACGTGCTCTTCCTGGTGGTGGCCGGGGACATCCGCGAAAACGTCAAGCCCGCCCTGGCCGACCTCCTGGACCGCATCAAGAAGGAGGCCGTGACCAAGCGCGAAGTCATGGCGCCCTGAGCGGCTCCTCCCCGCCCTTTCGGCAGTTCCGGCCGATCCCTATATGGCCGCGCGGCGGGAAAGAGCCTCCGCCGCTTGCCGCCGGAGCCCGGCCCTGTCATACTCCGGCAGGGGCGAAGGCCCCGGGGAGACGCATGAACATCGTCCAGGTCATCAACGTCCGCTGGCACAACGCCACGGCCTGGTACGCCCTGTACCTGAGCCGCCTGCTCCAGGACGCGGGACACCGCGTGCTCGTGGTGGTCCAGCCCGGCACCGAGCCCGAACGCCGGGCGCAGGACATGGGTCTGGCCGCCCTGCCCCTTTTACTCAACAGCAACAATCCCCTGGTGCTTTGGCGCGCCCTGCGCGACGCCTCCCGCCTGGTGCGCGAGTTCAAGCCGGACATCGTCAACTGCCACCGCGGCGAGGGCTTCTTCCTCTGGGCCCTGCTCCGGAAAATGGGCGGCCACGGCTTCAAGCTCGTGCGCACCCGCGGGGACCAGCGCCCGCCCCGGCACGACGCCCTGAACCGCTGGCTGCACGCCCGCGTGGCCGACGCCGTGGTGGTGACCAACAAGGCCATGGCCCGGCACTTCCTCCTGGCCATGCGCACCCCGGAACGCGCGGTCTGGGTCATCCCCGGCGGCGTGGACACCGAGGCCTTCCGCTTCGACCCCGAGGGCCGCGAACGCGTGCGCCGGGAATTCGGCTTCGGCCCCGGACACCTGGTCATCGGCTTGGTGGGCCGCTTCGACCGGGTCAAGGGCCAGCGCGAACTCATCGAGGCCGTGGCCACCCTGCGCCGGGAGGTGGGCCTGGAGCACGTGCGGCTCTTCCTGGTGGGCTTCGAGACGGCCACCCGCACGGCCGAGGTGGAGGGCTGGCTCCGGCAGTTCGGGCTGGAGGACGCGGCCCGCATCAGCGGCAGGCGCACGGACGTGGCCGCCTGCCTCTCGGCCCTGGACCTGGCCGTGGTGCCGTCGCTCTGGTCCGAGACCATCGCCCGCGCGCCCCTGGAGCTCATGGCCGCGGGCCGGCC
>JAWRKD010000181.1:0-4354 GCA_040307135.1 Desulfovibrionaceae bacterium | reverse complement strand
ATCGAAGGCCCGGTGCCCAACGACGAGATGGGCACGGTCATGCGGGCCATGAACAGCATGTCCGACGAGCTCAAATCGCGGGAAAGCGAGCTGCTCCAGGCCAAGAAGCTGGCCTCCCTGGGCACGCTCACCGCCGGGGTGGCCCACGAGATCACCAATCCGCTCAACAACATCTCCATGCTGGCCGAGACCTTCGAGACCCTCTACGACGACCTGGGCCGCGAGGAGCGCCTCGACTTCTCGCGCAAGATCGCCGGGGAGGTGGAGCGCATCCGCCAGATCGTGGTGGGCCTGCTCAACTTCTCCAAACCCAAGCAGGCCGACCGCCACGAGGTCTCGCCCAACGATGTCATCACCGGCACCATGCGCCTGGTGCGCAACATGCTCGACGTCTCGGGCATCGAGGTGGAGCTCCGCCTGGCCGAAGGCCTGCCCCTGATCCTGGCCGACGAGAACCAGCTCTACCAGGTCCTGGTGAACATCATCAGCAACGCCATCCAGGCCATGGAGGAATCCCCGGAGAAGCGGCTGGTCATCGCCACCCGCCCGGGCGAGACCCCCGGCTTCGTGGAGATCGAGCTGCGCGACACGGGCAAGGGCATTCCGGCCGAGCATCTGCCGCAGGTCTTCGACCCCTTCTTCAGCACCAAGGGGGTGGGCGGCACCGGGCTCGGCCTTTCCGTGAGCTACGGCATCATCAGAAACCACGGCGGCAGGATCAAGGCCGGGAACGCGCCGGAGGGCGGCGCGGTCCTGACCGTGGAGCTGCCCGCCGTCCAGGCGAACGAGGGAGGAAGACGATGAGCGCCCCCAAGATCATGGTCATCGACGACGAGAAGATCGTGGTGGACATGACCAGGATGCATCTCAGGAAAGAGGGCTTCGAGGTGGAGACGTTCCTGAGCGCGGCCCCGGCCCTGGAGCGGCTCAAGGAGGAGAAGTTCGACGTGGTGGTCACGGACCTCAAGATGAAGGGCATCGACGGCATGGAGGTCCTGCGCACCATCAAGCAGCTCTATCCGGGCATCCACGTGATCATGATCACGGCCTTCGCCCACCTGAACACCTCCATCGAGGCCTTCCGCGGGCAGGTCTTCGACTTCTTCCCCAAGCCCTTCAAGATCAAGGACTTCATCGCCTCGATCCGCCGCGCCCTGGAGCAGAACGGCCGGACGGCCTAGGCCCCTGGGGCCAGGGGCTGGGAGCCCCCTCGCTGTCTTCAGGGCGCCACGGCCAGGGACACCAGCGCCGCCATGCCGAAGGCCGCGATGGTGGCGCCGGAGAGCTTGTTCACCAGGCCCAGGTGGCGCAGGATGCGCTCGCGCAACAGGCCCGTGGTCCAGGACAAAAACAGCCACCAGGCGGCCGAGCCCAGGAACACGCCGAGCACCAGGCTCAGGGCCGCGCCGTAGGCGTACTGTTCGCGGCCGATGCCCAGGCCCGCGAAGGCGCCCATGAAGAGCAGGATGGTGGCCGGGCTGGTCAGGGCCAGGAAGAAGGTGCTGGAGAACGAGGTCCAGAGGCCGCGGCCCTGGCCGGCGCGCACCCCGGGCAGCCCGGGCTGGCGGGCCATGCGCCAGCCGAGCCAGACCAGGAACAGGCCGCCGAAGAGCTTGAGCCAGACCTGCTGGCCCATGAGGAAGGAAGAGATGAAGGTCAGGCCGAATCCGGCCACGGCCCCGTAGAAGGCGTCGGCGCAGGCCGCGCCCAGGCCCGTGAACAGGCCGTTCAGGCGGCCGCCCGAGAGCGTGCGCTGGATGCACATGAGCCCCACCGGGCCCACGGGCGCGGCGATGGAGAAGCCGATGGCCAGCCCGGTGAGAAACAGTCCCAAGGACACGGCCGCTCCTTGTGTTGCCTGTCTTCCAGCCCTGGGGTAAGAGGGGCCAGGGAGGGAGCATGGCGCATCGCGGCGGACGGCAACGGGGAGTCGGAACCTTGCGCAGCCTGCTGGTCCTCGTGGTCCTGGCCCTGCTCCTGGCCCTGTTCCTGCTCCTCGTGCCCCTGAACCGGAAGCTCCAGTTCAGCCGGATCTGGACCGGCGCCCTCCAGACCACTGGCGAGGCCGGGCTCCTGGTCTTTCCCGGGGAGCTCAACGCCGAGGCCCTGGGCCTGACCCAGAACGAGCGGGACAAAGTCCGGAAGTTCTTGCAGGAGAATAGCCCGGGCGTCAAGCGCGTGGAGGTCTGGGCCAGCCAGCAGGACGCCTACGCCGCACTGCAGCCGGACAGCCAGCTGTCCATGAACGTGGTCGTGTTCATGGAGGACGGCACGGTGCTCAAGCCCCCGACCACCCCGCTCACCCGCAAGGAACTGGCCGACAAGCTGATAGTCCGCCTGCGGCGCGACCTGGATGCCTACAACAAGGCCGCGGTCAAGGGCGGGGTGGGGAAGGACGTGATCATCACAAACGTTCTATGATTCCAGGATATTGCACCTGTTAGACAGAAAACGGCAAATACCGTAGAAGGGTTCGCCCCGCGCCCCCGGCGCTTGGGCCAGTAAGGAGCACCCCCGTAGGCCTATGAGCAGCACCGAACGCATCCGCAACTTCAGCATCATCGCCCACATCGACCACGGCAAGTCCACCCTGGCCGACCGCATCCTGGAGATCACCGGGCTGGTCTCGGACCGGGAGAAACGCGATCAGTACCTGGACAAGCTGGAGCTGGAGCGCGAGCGCGGCATCACCATCAAGGCCCAGACCGTGCGCATCCCCTACAAGGCGCGCGACGGCAAGGAATACATCCTCAACCTCATCGACACGCCGGGCCACGTGGACTTCTCCTACGAGGTCTCGCGCAGTCTGGCGGCCTGCGAGGGCGCGCTGCTGGTGGTGGACGCCTCCCAGGGCGTGGAGGCCCAGACCCTGGCCAACGTCTATCTGGCCCTGGACCACGACCTGGAAGTGATCCCGGTGCTGAACAAGATCGACCTGCCCAGCGCCGACCCCGAGCGGGTCAAGGCCGAGATCGAGGAGGTCATCGGCCTGGACTGCCACGACGCCTTGGCCGTGAGCGCCAAAACCGGGCAGGGCGTGGCCGAGGTGCTGGAGCGCATCATCACCCACCTGCCGCCGCCCAAGGGCGACCCGGACGCGCCCTTCAAGGCCCTGATCTTCGATTCCTGGTACGACTCCTACCAGGGCGTGGTGGTGCTCTTCCGCGTGCTGGAAGGGACCCTGCGTCTGGGTGAGCGCATCCAGATCTTCTCCACAAAGCGCAGCTTCGAGGTCACCAAGCTGGGCGCGTTCTCGCCCGAGCCCGTGGAGTTCAAGGAGCTGGGCCCCGGCGAGGTGGGCTTCCTCTGCGCGGCCATGAAGGAGCTGGGCGACGCGCCCGTGGGCGACACCCTGACCAAGCCGGACAACCCCACGCCCGCGCCCTTCCCGGGCTTCAAGAAGATCCAGCCCATGGTCTTCGCCGGGCTCTATCCCGTGGAGCCCGCGGAATACGAGACCCTCAAGGTGGCCCTGGAAAAGCTCCACCTGAACGACGCGGCTTTCAGCTACGAGCCCGAGACCTCCACGGCGCTCGGCTTCGGCTTCCGCTGCGGCTTCCTGGGGCTGCTGCACATCGAGATCGTGCAGGAGCGGCTGGAGCGCGAGTTCGAGGCCAAGCTCATCACCACCGCGCCCTCGGTGGTCTATCAGGTGACCACCACCAAGGGCGAGGAACTGGAGATCGACAACCCCAGCCGCATGCCCGACCCGGTGAACATCGTGGCCGTGCGCGAGCCCTACGTGCGCATGGAGGTGCATGTGCCCAACGAATACGTGGGCAACGTGCTCAAGCTCTGCGAGGAGAAGCGCGGGCTGCAGCGGGACATCCGCTACCTCACCAGCACCCGCGTCATCATCACCTACGAGATTCCCTTCGCCGAGATCATGTACGACTTCTTCGACAAGCTGAAGTCGGGCACGCGCGGCTACGCCTCGCTGGACTACGAGATCATCGACTACCGCGAGGCCGACCTGGTCAAGCTGGACATCCTCATCAACGCCGACCCGGTGGACGCCTTCTCGGTCATCGTGCATCGCCAGAACGCCGCGCACATCGGCCGCAGCCTGGCCCTCAAGCTCAAGCGCAGCATCCCGCGCCAGATGTTCGAGGTGGTCATCCAGGCGGCCATCGGCAAGAAGATCATCGCCAAGGAACGGGTGGCCCCGTTCCGCAAGGACGTCATCGCCAAGTGCTACGGCGGCGACATCACGCGCAAACGCAAGCTTCTGGAAAAACAGAAGGAAGGCAAACGCCGCATGCGCCGCATGGGCAACGTGGAAATCCCCCAGGAGGCCTTCCTGGCGGTGCTCAAGGCCGGAGACGAATGAGCCGGGCCGTGCGGGGGGGGGGGG
>JAWRKD010000180.1:0-23640 GCA_040307135.1 Desulfovibrionaceae bacterium | reverse complement strand
GCCCGGGCCGCGGCCTGCGCCCTGGTCAGCGCCAATGTGCGCCTGGACTGGGCGCGGGTGGTGGCGCTCTTCGCCGAGCCCCAGGGCAGCCTGCGCGGCGTGCATCCACTGGCCTTCATCCACAGCGAGGCCCAGGTCCACGACACGGCCACGGTCTATCCCTTCGCCTTCATCGGCCCGCGGGCCGTGGTGGGGCCGGGCTGCACGGTCTTTCCGGGCTGCTACGTGGGCGAGGACTGCGTGCTGGCCGAGAACTGCACGCTCTATCCCAATGTGGTGCTCATGGCCGGGACCCGGCTGGGCCGCAACGTGACCATCCATCCGGGCACATCCATCGGCGCGGACGGCTACGGCTATGTCCAGGGTCCGGCCGGACACGTGAAGGTGCCCCAGATCGGCCGGGTGGAGATCGCCGACGACGTGGAGATCGGAGCCAACACGGCCGTGGACCGCGCCGCCCTCGACGTGACCCGCATCGGCCCGGGCACCAAGATCGACAACCTGGTGCAGATCGGCCACAACGTGCAGATCGGCCCGCACTGCCTCCTGGTGAGCCAGGTGGGCATCGCCGGCAGCACCCAGGTGGGCGCGGGCGTGGTCATGGGCGGCCAGGCGGGGGTGGCCGACAATCTCAAGGTGGGCGACCGGGCCATCCTGGCGCCCAAGGCCGGGGTGGGCCGCGACGTGCCCGCCGGGGCCGCCATGGGCGGCGCGCCGTGCATGGACTACAGCGCCTATATGCGCGCCTCGCTGTCCCTGCCCAGACTGCCCGATCTGTTCCATCGGGTGCGCCGCCTGGAAAAGGTCATCGCCTCGCTCACCGGAGCGGCGGCGGAGGAGGGGCAGGATGCCTAGGAATCCCGACATCATCGACATCCGGCGCATCATGGGCATGCTGCCGCACCGCTATCCGTTCCTCCTGGTGGACCGGGTGTCCCAGGTGGACGTGGAGCAGCACAGCATCACGGCCTACAAGAACGTGACCATGAACGAGCCGTTCTTCCAGGGCCACTTCCCCGGCCTGCCGGTGATGCCCGGCGTGCTCATCCTGGAGGCCCTGGCGCAGGCCGGCGGGGTTTTCGTGCTGCTTTTCCCGGGCCTGGATCTGAACAACAAGATATTTCTGTTCACGGGCATGGACAAGGTGAAGTTCCGCCGGCCCGTGGTGCCCGGCGACCAGCTTTTCCTGCACGTGACCGACATTCGCCGCAAGATGAACCTCTGGAAGATGGCCGGCGTGGCCAAGGTGGACGGCGAAACCGCGGCGACGGGAGAGTTCTCCGCCGCCGTGGTCAACAAGGAGAACCTCTAGTGGCCAGAAACATCCATCCGACCGCAGTGATCCACAAGACCGCCAAGGTCGGCAAAGGCACCCTCATCGGCCCGTACGCCGTCATCGAGAAGAATGCGGTCCTGGGACCGGGCTGCCGTATCGAACCCTTCGTGCACATCAAGCAGGACGTGATCATGGGCGCGGGCAACCACGTCCATTCCTACGCCTGCATCGGCGGCGAGCCGCAGCATCTGGGCTACAAGGGCGAAAACACCCGGGTGGAGATCGGCGACAACAACATCTTCCGCGAGTGCGTGACCATCCACCGCGGCACGGTGCAGGGTCACGGCAAGACCACCATCGGCTCGGGCTGCCTGCTCATGGCCTACGCCCACGTGGCCCATGACTGCACCGTCGGCAACCGGGTGATCATGGCCAACTCCGTGAACCTGGCTGGCCATGTGGAGGTGGGCGACTGCGCGGTGATCAGCGGCATGGCCGCGGTGCAGCAGTGGCTCAAGATCGGCGAATACGCCTTCCTGGGCGGCGCCAGCGGCTACAACCTGGATATCCCGCCCTACATGCTGGCTCACGGCGTGCGCGGCAAGCTCTTCGGCCCCAACCTCATCGGGCTCAAGCGCCATGGCTTCACCGCCAAGGCCTGCCAGGCTCTGAAGAAGGCCTACCGCATCATCTTCCGCTCCGGCCTGGGCAAGGAGGAGGCCCTGGCCCGCGTGGAGAGCGAACTGCCCGGAATCCCGGAGGTGGAGCGGCTGCTGACCTTCATCCGGGAGAGCAAGAACGGCGTGGCTCCGGCCTCGAGCAAGAACGGGAACGGAGAATAGCCCGCCGGGGAGAGCGCATGACCCGGTCCCCGGAAGTCGTCGGACTCATTGCCGGAGGGCGGCAGTTCCCGCTGCTGGTGGCCCGCGGCGTGAAGGCCGCCGGGCACACCCTGGTGGCCGCGGCTTTCAGCGGCCATTCCAATCTGGACGTGGCCGCCGAGGCCGACGTCTTCCGCGAGCTCAAGCTCGGCCAGCTCGGCAAGCTCATCGATTTCTTCAAACAGAACGGCGTGACCCGCGTGGTCATGGCCGGGACCATCGACAAGCCCAAGGCCATGGACCTGCGGCATCTGGACATGCGCGCCCTGAAGCTCGTGTTCAAGCGCCGGGACAAGGGCGACGATGCGCTCCTGCGCATGCTCACCCGGGAATTCGAGGCCGAGGGCATGCCCGTGGCCCCGGCCCACGTCTATATGCCGAGCCTGCTCACGCCCGAGGGCGTGCTCTCGCGCCGCGCGCCGGACGGGCGCGAGATGGCCGACATCCGCATGGCGGTGGCTGCGGCCCGGACTCTGGGCCGCCTGGACATCGGCCAGTGCGTGGTGCTGCGCGAGGGCATCGTGGCCGCGGTGGAGGCCCTGGAGGGCACGGACGCGGCCATTGAGCGGGGCTGCTCCCTGGGCGGCCCGGGTTGTGTGGTGGTCAAGGTCTTCAAGCCGGGCCAGGAGGAACGCATGGACCTGCCCAGCGTGGGGCCGGACACCGTGCGGACCATGGCCCGGGGACAGGCCTCCTGCCTGGCCGTGGAGGCGGGCAAGAGCCTGTTCTTCGACCGTGACGAGGCCTTGGCCGAGGCGGACAAGGCGGGCATCGCGGTGTACGGTTTCACCGGGGATCTGGGGCCGGAACCGGAAAGCATCTGACAGCGCCGGACCTGTGGCCGGGGGAGCGCGTCCATGAACATCCTGCTGCGCCTCTTCGCGGCGCTGGTGCTGTTCCTCGCCGTGCTGGCCGGGGGCGGGCTGTTCCTCTTTTCACGCTACCTGGACACGGCCTCCTTCCGCAGCCAGCTCGTGACGCGCCTGGGTGCGGCCCTGGGCCGCGAGGTGGCTCTGGGCGGCGAGCTGGACGTGACCATCTACCCCTTCCTGGGGGTGGAGGCCTGGGACGTCTCCCTGGGCAATCCCCCGGGTTTCCAGGACGGCCCCTTCGCCCACGTGGACCATCTGGCCCTGGGGCTGAGCCTGGAGGCCCTTCTGGACCGCCGCCTGGACCTGCGAACCGTGAGCCTGGACGGGGTCCAGGTGCGGCTCGTGCTCCTGCCGGACGGCCACGGCAACTGGGAGGGCTGGGGCCCGTCCGAGACTCCGGCCGAGGCGGCCGCAGCAGCCGCGGCTCCGCCCCAGGAGCCCCTGGCCGGCATCCCGCCCATGCTCATCCGAGGTCTGGCCGTGTCCAATGCCGCGGTGCGCTTCGAGGACCGGGCCAGCGGCGAGGTCTTCGAGTCCAGCCGCATGACCTTGCGCACCGGCCAGATCGTGCCGGGCGAGCCCGTGGCCTTCAGCCTGGAGAGCGGCCTGGGTTGGGAGAGCATGGGCCTGGACGCCAGGACCCTGCTGTCGGGCAAGCTGCGCACGGATTTCGCCGGGGAGTCCACGGCCCTGTTCGAGGGGGCCAGCCTTCAGCTGGACGTGACCGGCGGCTTTCTGCCCAAGGGCGGCCGGGCTGTGCTTCTGGCCGATGTGGACTTCGATTACAAGGCCGGAGACCTGGTTCTGCACGATTTCCGCATGAAGACCCTGGGCCTTCAGCTCTCGGGTAGCGTCACGGCCCGCAACCTGTACATGGATCCCCAGGTGCAGGGCCAGTTGGCCATCAAGCCCTTCAATCCCCGGCAGTTCCTGGAGCACAACTATCCCGAGGCCGCGCCCCGGCGGCCGGGCGAGGCCCTGCGCCAGGCCTCGTTCCAGGCCGAGGTCACGGGCAACCGCACCTCCCTGGCCCTGACCAACATGTCCCTGACCCTGGACGAAAGCGTGCTGCGCGGCGACCTGACCATGCAGGGCTTCAGCAAGCCGGAGTACTCCTGCGCCCTGGAGCTGAACCGCCTGGACGTGGACCGCTACGCCGCGCTCTGGTCCGCGCCCGAGGGCGGGGCCAGGCCGGGGACCGGCGGCGAAAAACACGAGCCCGCCCTGGACCTGCGCTTCCTGCCCGCGGCAATGTTCTCGGCGCACTGGAGCGGTCGGCTGAGCGTGGGCTCGTTCCGTTCCTCGGGCCTGCAATGGAACGACTGCCTCCTGGAGGGCGCAGGGTCCAACGGCCGCACGCGCCTGGCGCTCAAGTCCTCCGGCATCCTGGGCGGGAGCCTGAGCGGCGAGATGACGGTCCAGGCCCTGGAGCGGCAGGAGAAGGGCGCGCCCGCCTACCAGCTCGGCCTGGTCCTGAACGCCGCGGGCCTGGACGTGGCGCGGCTGCCCTTCCTGCCGGAACAGCGCACCTGGGCCCTGTCCGGCAAGGGCTCGGCCTCCTGTTCCCTGCAGGCCCCGCTCAAGAGCCTGTCCAAGTCCGTGCCCCTGCGCGAGGCCCTGGCCGCGGCCAAGGTCGAGGCCGCCCTGGCGGTCTCCGGCGGCGTGCTGGCCTTGACCTCGGCCGGGCAGACCGACCGCTACGCCTTTTCCCGGGCCGAGGCCCGGCTCCAGCTGGCGCCTGCGGCCCAGGCCCCGGTGGGGGAGGGCTTCCTGGGCGTGGCGGAACTGGACCTGAAACTGTTGCGCGACACTCCGAAACTTCAGGCCGAGGCCCAGGCGCGCGGGCCGCTCTTCCTGCCCAAAACCGGGAGCTTCCTCCTGCGCGACGCGGCCCTGCGCCTGGCCCTGGCCGCGCCCCAGCCCAAGAGCGAGGAACTGCGGGCCGAATGCTCGGGCCAGGCCGACCTGGACGGCGCGGCCCAGACCCTGGCCGGCAGCCTCAAGGCCACCAAATTGTTCGCCTCGGACCCGGCGCTTTCCGGCCACCTGGAGGTGCAGCAGGCCGACATCCGGCGCTTGCTCCGCTTCCTGGGCGTGACCCCGCCCGCGGCCAACGACCCGGCCGCCTACAGCAAGGTGGCCGGGAGCACGGACTTCCAGCTCAGCGCCAAGGGCGTCACCTGCGGCAACATGCGCCTGCGCCTGGACCGCACGCCGGTCACCGGCCGTTTCGCCCTGACCAATTTTGACGCCCCGCGCTACGAGTTCCAGCTCCAGACCGGGCCGCTGGACCTGGACCGCTACCTGCCGCCCAAGGGCAAAAAGGGCGAGGCTCCGGCCCAGTCCGGCGCGGCCAGGAAGAAGGCCCCGCCCGAGCCCCTGCCCCTGGAGGGGCTGCGCAGGCTCAACCTGTCCGGCGACCTGCTCTGCGAGAGCCTCAAGGTCTGGGGTCTGACCTTCACGAACTTGAAGGTTTCGGGCTCGGCCGACCGCGGGGACATCAAGGTCCGGCCCCTCACCGCCGGGTTCTACGAGGGGCATCTCAGCGGGGCCTTGAACCTCAAGGCCGAGAGCAAGTCCCTGACCGCGGGCCTGACCCTGGACGCCACGGGCTTCCAGAGCGGCCCCTTCCTGATCGACGCGGTATCCAAGGAGTATCTGCGCGGGACCACGGACTTCAAGCTGGACCTGCGCGGCTTCGGGGCCACGGACGCGGACCTGCTGCGCAGCCTGGCCGGGAGGATGCTCCTGCGCATCGGCCAGGGCTCCTACCGGCTGTTCGGCCTGGGTTCGAGCAATGCGGACAAGGGCAAGCCCCAGGAACAGACCGCCCGCACCAACTACGACAGCCTTTCGGCCAGCTTCAACGTGCAGAACGGCGTGTTCAGCACCAGCGACTTCGCCATGAAGGGCAGCGTGGTTTCGGCTACGGGCAAGGGCCAGTTCAGCTTGGCCGAGGAGAGCGTGGACATGAACTTCAACGCCGTGCTCGTGGCCACCCCCAATGTGCCCATCCGGGTCTATGGCGACCTCTACAACCCCAGCGTGGCCCTGCCGCCGGGCAAGCTCCTGGGCAACACCGTGCAGGATATCCTGGGCATCCCGGCAAAGTCGCTCAAGATTCTCAAGGACCTGGTGTTTTGAGGCCCTTGCGCGGGACGCGCCGCGCTGTCAGGATGGGAACAAGGAGCGGAGCATGAACGGCGATCCCGCGGCCGGGCGTCTGGACAAGATGCAGGCCAACCTCATCCGGCATTTCAGCCAGGACATCTGGAGCGGCCAGCATGGCGGCGGAGGCGTGCGCGGCATGGCCAACGCGGTTTCGCGCTGGGTCTTCCTCGTGGTCAACGGCTTTTTGGGGAACCAGTGCCTCATCCGCGCCTCGGCCCTGACCTTCACCACCATCCTGTCCATCGTGCCGTTCCTGGCCGTGGCCTTCTCCATCTCCAAGGGCTTCGGGATCCAGAACACCGAGTTCGTGCGCGGCCTGCTCCTGCGCATCACGGGCGAGCGCGCCGAGATTGTGGAGAAGATCCTCACCTACATCGGCAACACCAACGTGAAGACCCTGGGCTGGCTCGGCGTGGTCACCCTGCTGGCCACGGTCTTCTCCATGGTGGGCACCGTGGAGAAGGCATTCAACACCATCTGGGGCGTGCGCCGGGGCCGCACGGCCTGGCGCAAGTTCACGGACTTCTTCTCCGTGATCCTGGTCTGCCCGCTCATCATCGTGCTTTCGGCCAGCTTCACCGTGAGCCTCAAGAAGAGCGAACTGGTGCAGGACCTGCTGGCCGTGTCGGCCATCGGCGGGCTGGAGGGCCTGGTGCTCCAGCTGGTGCCCCTGCTGCTCATCTGGCTGGCCTTCACCTTCGCCTACGCCTTCATCCCCAACACCAAGGTGCACCTCTCCAGCGCGGCCACGGGCGGGCTCCTGGCCGGCATCCTCTGGCAGAGCGCCCAGTGGGCCTACATCAACTGGCAGATCGGGGTGACCAAGTACAACGCCATCTACGGCAGCTTCGCCCAACTGCCTCTTCTCCTGGTCTGGCTCTACATCAGCTGGGTCATCGTGCTGGTGGGCGCGGAGATGTGCCACGCCAGGCAGGAGCTGCACGCCTTCACCACCCGCCGCTTCCTGGGCCGGGCCGGGCTGGCGGAGCGCCAGAAGGTGGCCATGCTGCTCATGCTGGCCGTGACCCGGCGCTTCCTGGACGGCCTGCCGCCGTATTCCGTGGAGGAGGCGGCCCGGCGCCTGGGCGTGCCGCCGGAGCTGGCGGGCGAGCTGTTCGGCCAGATGGGCGCGGCCGGGCTCGTGGTCCTGGCCGAGAACGAGCGCCAGCGGGCCGTGGCCCTGGCCAGCAACCCGGACTGCATCCGGGTCTGGGACGTGATCCAGGCCGTGAGCGATCCCGCCCTGGGCCGCCGCGAGTTCTCCCTCACCGCGGGACGTTTCGGCTTCGTGGAGGAGACTTTCGCGGCCCTGCGCCGCGCCGCGGCCGAAAGCCCGGCCAACGAGACCCTGGCCGCTTACGCCGGACGTCTGGAGCCCGAGGCCGCGCCCGCGGCCGCACCAGCGTCCGAACCCGCGGCCGGGGGCGACAGCGAGCCGCCCCTGCGGATCAGCTGAGCCGGATCTAGGGAGCTGCGGGAGCGGAGCGGAAGGCCCCGCCGCAGAGATAGTAGGCCATCTTGGCCGTCTCCAGCACCACCTTGAGGGCCGACTGGCGGTCCTTCCACCAGCGCGGCTCCAGGGCCTCCTGCGGGTCCGGGCAGACCAGGATCGTCGTCTCCGGAAAGACCTTCTCGAACACGAGCCGGGCGCGCCGCGAATGGAAGCCAGCCGTGACCACCAGCAGGGTCTTGGGGTTGAAGCCCAGCTCCCGGCGCAGGGTCTCCACCTCCTCCACGGTGCTCACGTGGCCCTGGCCGAAGAGCCGGACCGCGTTGCGCGGCACGCCCATGAGGGCCAGGCAGCGCAGATAGTCCTCCTCCTCGTGGGCGTAGCTCATGCCCAGGGCCACCAGCTCCCTGGGGGCCGAGAACTCCGGTCTGCCCACGACAATGAGCGGGGCTAGGCCCTTCTTGTAGAGTTCCGCGCCGTAGATGCCGCGCACCGGGTTGCCGTTGAGCAGCACGATGGCCTCGGCCGGGGCCGGGGCGTCGGCGGATTCCAGGAACCTTCCCAGGAAGGGGAACACCGCCGCGGCCAGGAGCAGGACGGCCAGGGCCAGGCCGCCGGTCACGGCCAGGAAGGTCTTCATGCGCCCGGCTCCCCGGCCACGGGGTACGCGGCCTCGTAGCGGGCCTTGAGCTGGGCCAGCCGGCCTTGTTCCACGGCTTCCCGCGCCTGGGCCGCCAGGTCCAGGAAGAAGGTCAGGTTGTGGATGGTGTTCAGCCGGTAGGAGAGGAGTTCCCGCGCGACGTAGAGGTGGCGCAGGTAGGCCCGGCTGAAGCGGGTGCAGGCGTAGCAACCGCAGGCCGGGTCCAGGGGGCCGTCGTCCTCCTTGTATTCCGCGCGCTTGATGTTCACCCGGCCCTGGGAGGTGAACAGGGTGCCGTTGCGGGCGTTGCGCGTGGGCAGCACGCAGTCGAACATGTCCACCCCTGACTCGATGCCGGTGAGGATGTCCAGGGGCGTGCCCACGCCCATGAGGTAGCGGGGCTTGCCCTCCGGGAGCCGAGGCGCGATGTGTCGGAGGATATCGTACATCTGGGTCGGGGACTCGCCCACCGAGAGCCCTCCGATGGCGAAGCCTTCGAAGGGGATGTCGCGGAGCTGGGCCAGGCTCTCCTCGCGCAGGTCCGGGAAGAAGCCGCCCTGGACGATGCCGAACATGAGCTGGCCGCCGCTGCCCGCGGGATAGGCCTCGCGGCAGCGCCGGGCCCAGCGCGTGGTGAGCTCCAGGGAGCGGGCCGTGTAGTCGCGGTCCGCGCCGTACGCCACGCACTCGTCCAGGACCATCATGATGTCCGAGCCGAGGTTGTGCTGGATGGAGACCACCTTCTCCGGGGAGAAGAAGTGCTTGGAGCCGTCGATGTGCGAGCGGAACTCCACGCCTTCTTCCGTGATGGTGCGGATGCCCTGGAGGCTGAAGACCTGGAACCCGCCGGAGTCCGTGAGGATGGGGCCGTCCCAGCCCATGAAGCGGTGCAGGCCGCCGCGCCTCGCCACCAGCTCGTCGCCGGGCCGCAGGTAGAGGTGGTAGGTGTTGCCCAAAAGGATCTGGGTCCCGGCGTCCTTCAGATCGCGGGGGCAGACGCTCTTCACCGAGCCCACCGTGCCCACGGGCATGAAGGCCGGGGTCTGGACCACGCCGTGGGCCGTGACCAGGCTGGCGCGGCGGGCCAGGCCGTCGCGGGCCGTGATGGTGAAGGTGCCGGGACGGCTCACGGGCGCACCCCGTTTTTCGGGCAGACGTCGGCCAGCGGGCATTCGCCGCAGAGCGGCTTGCGGGCCTGGCAGACCTCGCGGCCCAGGAGCACGAGGTAGTGGTTGATGTCGCCCCAGCCCTGGCGCGGGAACAGGGGCATGAGGTCTTTTTCGATGACCACGGGGTTGTCGCTTCGGGTCAGGCCCAGGCGGAAGGCCAGCCGGGTCACGTGGGTGTCCACGGCGATGCCCTCAAAGACGCCGAAGGCGTTGGAGAGCACGATGTTGGCGGTCTTGCGGGCCACGCCGGGCAGGCTGGTCAGCTCGGCCATGCTTCGGGGCACCTGGCCGCCGAAGACCTCGGTCACGCGCCGGGCCGCGGCCAGGAGGTTCTTGGCCTTGTTCCGGAAAAAGCCCGTGGAGTGGATGACCTCCTCCACCTCTTCCTGTGCGGCCTTGGCCAGTTCGGCCGGGCCGGGCCAGCGCCGGAAGAATTCCGGGGTCACCAGGTTCACCCGGGCGTCGGTGCACTGGGCGGCCAGCATCGTGGCCACCAGGAGCTCCCAGGCCCCGTGGTGGACCAGGGCGGGCTCGGGCGAGGGATAGCGGCCCTTGAGCCGCTCGAAAATCGTTTGTGCGGTTTTCGCAGGGTCGTTCATGCGCATGGGCAGGGTGGTAGCACCTCAAGCCCCGGGGCTCAAGGCTTGCCTGGGCATTTTTCCGTTGCATTGAGAGCCGAAGGCTGTATTTTGGGCCGAGCGGAGGAACCGCCGGAGGAATGTGCATGAAACGCCTTGTCTGCCTTGTGGTCCTTTTCTACGCGGGGCTGGTCCTGGCCTCGTTCAGCATGGCCGGGGCCGAGGCCAAGGATCTGGCGACCACGGTCTGCGTCCAATGCCACTCCACGGAACGCATCTGCCGCAGCCTCGGCTTCAAGGACCAGGCCGCCTGGACCTCCACGCTGGCCCGCATGGTGGACAACGGCGCGGCCCTGGACAGTTCCCAGCAGTCGCTGGTCGCCGAATACCTCGCCACCCTGAAACCCGGCTCCGCGCCATTGTGCAAGTAGCATGACCGAGCTTTTCGTCTATGTCACCTGCGAGAACATGGAGCAGGCCGAGAGCCTGGGCCGCAGCCTGGTGGAGCAGCGCCTCTGCGCCTGCGTGAACCTCATTCCGGGCATGCGTTCCTTTTACTGGTGGAAAGGCAAGGTGGAGCAGGGTAGCGAGGTGGTGCTCATCGCCAAGACCCGCGAAGCCCTGCTGGAGCGTTTCACCCAGGCGGTCAAGGCCGGGCACTCCTACGAGGTGCCCTGCGTGGCGGCCCTGCCCATCCTGGGCGGCAATCCCGACTTTCTGCAATGGATACGCGACGAGACCTCGTAGGATTCGCACATACGGAGGAAATTCATGCACATCCTGGTTTGCGGCTCCCTGGCCTTTGACCGCATCATGCCCTTTCCGGGCCGTTTTTCCGACCACATCCTGCCCGACAAGATCCACATCCTGAACGTCTGCTTCCTGGTCAACGGCGTGGACGAGAAGTTCGGCGGCACGGCTGGGAACATCGCCTACAACCTGGCCCTGCTCGGAGAGAAGCCGCTCATCGTGGGCTGCGCGGGCAAGGACTTCGGCCCCTACGAGGCTTGGCTCCAGGAATTGGGCCTGCCGCTGGACGGCATCCGCCGCATCCCCGGGGAGCACACCGCCGGGGCCTACATCACCACGGACCTCTCGGACAACCAGATCACGGGCTTCAACCCCGGGGCCATGCGCCACCCCGCGCAGTTCGACGTGAGCGGCTTCCCGGCCGCGGAGACCCTGGCCATCGTTTCGCCGGGCAACGTCTCGGACATGATCGAATACCCGCGCCTGTTCCGCAAGCTGGGCATCCGCTACATCTTCGACCCGGGCCAGCAGATCACGGCCCTGTCCGGGCCGGACATGCTCGAGGCCATCACCGGCTCGTACATGCTGGTGACCAACGACTACGAACTGGAGATGGTCATCAAGGCCACGGGCCAGACCCGCGACCAGATCAAGGCCCGCACTTCGGTGCTGGCCACCACCCTGGGCGAGAAGGGCGCGCTCCTGGCCATGAACGGGGAGGAGATCCGCGTGCCCGCGGCCCGGGCGGAACGGACCCTGGACCCCACCGGCGCGGGCGACGCCTGGCGCGCCGGGCTCCTGCGCGGCCTGGCCCAGGGCAAAAGCCTGGACGAGGCCGCCCGGCTGGGCGCGGTCTGCGCGGCCTATGCCGTGGAATGCCGGGGCACCCAGGAGCATCGCTTCAGCCAGGACGAGTTCGCGGCCCGCTACCGGGAGAACTTCGGTTCCCCGGCCTGAACCTGCGAGGTGACGCCATGACCGAGCTTTCGCCCGAGACCCTGGAGGCCTACCTGCGCCAGGCCTTCGGCGAGGACGCCCGGCTCCTGCACGTGGGCCGCATCGGGCGGCCCGAGGAGCAGGGCATGAAGGCCCTGGGCTACGGCAAGCCGCTGGTGGTGCGCTTTTCGGCCGGGGGCCGGGTGCGCGAGGCCGTGCTCTCCACCATGCGCGGAGACAAGTACGGCCACCAGTTCTACTGGGACCGCGCGGCCATCCTCATGTTCCAGCACGCCACCTCGGCCCGCCTGGAGCGCCACGTGAAGCCCGTGGGCCTGGGCTACCTGGACGCCGCGGGCCGCATGATCCCCGTGAGCGAGCCCCGGGAATTCTTCATCCTCAACGAGAAGCTGCCGGGCCACGACTACTTCAAGGACCTGGAGCGCATCCGGGGCGGCGACTTCCGGCCCGGCGACGAGGCCCTGGCCCGGGAGTTCGCCCGCTGGCTGGCCCGCATCCACAGCCAGAAGAAGAACGACCCGGACCTCTACTTCCGCGGGGTGCGCAACCTCATCGGCTCCAGCGAGTGCATCATGGGCCTCATCGACGAGGCCTTTCCCCACCCCTTCGCCGACTTCCCGGAGCGCCGCTTCCTGGACATGGAGCAGCGCATCATCGAGTGGCGCTGGAAGCTCAAGGGCTACGCCCACCGCCTGAGCGTGGTGCACGGCGACTTCCACCCCTGGAACGTGCTCGTCACCGAGGACGGCGACTTCAACGTCCTGGACCGCAGCCGGGGCGAGTGGGGCGAGCCCGCCGGCGACGTGTGCACCATGGCCATCAACTATATGCTCTTCGGCCTGTACAAGGAAGCCAGGCTCTCCGGCCCCTTCGAACGGCTCTACCGGGCTTATTTCGAGGAGTACCTGGAGCGCACCGGCGACCGCCAGTGCCTGGAGGTCATGGCCCCGTTCTTCGTGTTCCGGGGCCTGGTGGTGGCCTCGCCCGAGTGGTACCCGGACCATCCTCCGGCCGTGCGGCGCGGGCTGCTGCGTTTCCTGGTGAACGTCCTGGAGGATGAGGTCTTCGACTGGGAGCACGTCAACCGCTACATGGAGTAGGCCATGGCGGGATTCGCCATCTGGGTCACGGGGCTGCCGGGCTCGGGCAAGAGCTCCCTGGCCCGGGGCCTGGAGCGCGAGCTGGCGGCCCGGGGCCTGGACCCGGTGCGGCTGTCCATGGACGAGCGCCGCAAGGCCTGGTTTCCCGAGCCCCGCTACGACGAGGACGAGCGCCGCAAGGCCTACGGGTTCCTGGTGGACGAGGCGGCGGCCCTGGCCGGGCAGGGCCGGGCCGTGATCCTGGACGCCACGGCCCACCGCAGGAGCGTGCGCGACGCGGCCCGGCGGCGCATCCCGCGTTTCGCGGAAATCCACGTTCGCTGCGGCCTGGACACGGCCATGCGCCGCGAGGCCGGACGGCCCCAGGGCCAGGTCATGGCCGGGCTCTATGCAAAGGCCCTGGAGCGCAAACGCAGCGGCGCGGAGGTGCCGGGGCTGGGCCAGGTCGTGGGCGTGGACGTGCCCTTCGAGGAGGATCCGGCGGCCGAGTGCGTCATCGACAACACGCGCCTGGCCAAGGAGGAAACCCTGGCCCGGGCCTTGACCTTTCTGGAAACTTGGCTTGCGGAGGCCCCGTGAACGCCGTCCTTTATCTTTTCGTCTGGATCGCCTGGGCCGCGCTGCACAGCCTGCTCATGACCCCGGCGGCCAAGGCCCTGTTCCGGCGTCTCCTGGGGCCGAGGTTCGCCTTCTACCGTCTGGGCTTCATCGTCCTGGCCCTGGCCACCTTCGCCCTGGCCCGTCTGGCGGCCCCGCGCCTGCCGGACCTGCTCTACGTGGCGGCCGCGCCCTGGTCCTGGCTCATGCGCGGGGTGCAGACCCTGGGCCTGGCGCTCCTGTTCTGGACCTTCCTGGTCATCGACGGGAAGGAATTCCTGGGCCTGGCCCAGGTCCGCGACTTCCTGCGCCGGGGACCGCTGCCGGACGCCTCGGGCGAACGGCCCGGCAGGCTTCTCACCGGCGGGCCCTACGGTCTGTGCCGCCACCCCATGTACTTGGCCGGACTGATGATCCTCTTCGCCGAACCGCGCATGACCCTGGAGCACCTCTTTTTCTCCCTGTTCGCCGCGGCCTATTTCCTCCTGGGCTCGGTTTTCGAGGAGCAACGCCTGGTGCAGGCCTTTGGCCCGGCATATTTGCAATACCGTCGGCGGACCGCCCGTATTTTTCCATTGTCATTTCCCGGCAACGTGATAGAGCGGGGTCCGTCTTGATTTGAGGAGGGCGTGCGCGCCCGGGGATTCGGCCTTTCATGAAGTTCCATGTCATCAGCTTCGGCTGCCAGATGAACGCCAACGACTCGGATTGGCTGGTGCGGGCCCTGGAGAGCAGGGGCTGGACCGAGGCCCCCGAGGACCAGGCCCGCGTCTTCATCGTGAACACGTGCAGCGTGCGCGAAAAGCCGGAACAGAAGGTCTATAGCCTCCTGGGCCGCCTGGAGCAGTACGCCCGCCGCGACGCGCGCGTGTTCGCCGCCGTGGGCGGCTGTGTGGCCCAGCAGGTGGGCCGCGGCTTCTTCGAACGCTTCTCCTTTGTCCGCCTCGTCTTCGGCACGGACGCCGTGGCCCTGGCTCCCGAGGCCCTGGAGCGGCTGGCCCAGGCCCCGGACCAGCGCCTGGCCCTGCTCGACTTCCTGCCCGCCTACGCGGAGCGGGAGGACCCGGCCCCCAGGGCGGGCGGCCCGGCCCAGGCCTTCGTTAACATCATGCAGGGCTGCGACAACTTCTGCGCCTACTGCATCGTGCCCTACGTGCGGGGCCGCCAGAAGTCCCGCCACCCCGGCGCCGTGCTGGCCGAATGCCGGGCCCTGGCGGAGCGCGGCGTGCGCGAGATCACGCTGCTGGGCCAGAACGTGAACAGCTTCGGCCTGGACCGCGGCGGGGCGGGGGTCTCCTTCGCCCGGCTCCTGCGGCAGGTGGCGGCCATCCCGGGGGTGGAGCGGCTGCGCTTCACCACCTCGCATCCCAAGGACATCGCGGACGAGGTGGTGGCGGCCTTCGGCGAGCTGGACAACCTCTGTCCGGCCCTGCACCTGCCCCTGCAGTCCGGCTCGGACGCGGTGCTCAAGCGCATGGGCCGGCGCTACGACACGGCCCGCTACCTGGACATCGTGGCCCGGCTGCGGCGGGCGCGGCCGGACCTGGCGCTCAGCACGGACCTCATCGTGGGCTTTCCGGGCGAGAGCGAGGCGGACTTCCAGGCCACCCTGGACATGCTCGAGCGGGTGGGCTTCGAAAGCAGCTTCTCCTTCAAGTACAGCGACCGCCCCGGAGTGGCCGCCGCGCGCATGGAGCCCAAGGTTCCGGAGGAGGTCGCCGCGGCCCGGCTGGAGCACTTGCAGAATTTGCAAAATACGCTTACTAAAGATTGTCTAGAAAAATGCGTGGGTACACAGACCGTGGTGCTGATCGAGGGCCCGAGCCGGAAACAGGACGCCGGGGCGCCCTCGTGGCGCGGCCGCGATCCGGCCGGGCGCACGGTGAACGTGGCCCACGACGGCGGGGCGGATCTGACCGGAAAAATGGTCCCGGTGCGCCTCGTGGAGGCCAAGAAGCACTCCCTCGTGGGGGAGAAGGCGGGCGCCTCATGGTGAGAGTGGATGTTTTCGGGCTGGCCCTGGACGAGAAAAACCAGGCCCCCGTCCTCATACTCAAGGCCCGGGACGGCGACCGCATCCTGCCCATCTGGATCGGCGCCATGGAGGCCATGGCCATTTCCGTGGCCCTGAACAAGGTGGCGTTTCCCCGGCCCATGACCCACGACCTCCTGCTCAACATGATTCATCGTCTGGGCGGCCGGGTGATCAGCGTGGAAGTGACCGTGATCGAGGAAGGCACCTTCTTCGCCGAAGTCGTGCTGGAGCAGGCCGGAAAGACCGTGCGCATGGACAGCCGTCCCTCGGACGCCATCGCCCTGGCCCTGCGGGCCGAGGCGCCTCTGTTCGTGTCCGAGGCCGTGCTCCAGTCCGCGGGCTCGCCCTCGCCCGGGGCCTACGAGACCGTGCTCACCAGCGACGATGCCGAGAAGTGGACCGAGGAGCTGGAAAAGCTCTCGGAAAACGGCACCAAATACAAGATGTGACGGCGCGGCCATGATCGATCTGCACACCCACACAGTGTTCAGCGACGGCGTGCTCATCCCTGCGGAGCTGGCCCGGCGCGCGGCCGTGGCGGGCTACAGGGCACTCTGCTTCACGGACCACGCCGACGCCAGCAATATGGCGCACATCCTGGAAAACCTGCGGCGCTTCGTGGCCGAGGCCGGGGCCTTTTTCGACCTGAATCTCTTCGCCGGTGTGGAGTTGACCCACGTGCCGCCGGCGCTCATCGCGGACCACGTGGCCCGGGCCCGCGACCTGGGCGCGCAGCTGGTGGTGGTCCACGGCGAGACCGTGGTGGAGCCGGTGGCCCCGGGCACCAACCTGGCGGCCATCGAGGCGGGCTGCGACGTGCTGGCCCACCCCGGGCTCCTGGGGGAGGCCGAGGCGGCCCTGGCCGCGGAGCACGGCGTGGCCCTGGAGATCACCACACGCAAGGGCCACAGCCTGACCAACGGGTTCGTGGCCAATGCCGCCCGGCGTTTCCAGGCGCAACTGGTCGTCAACAACGACGCCCACGAGCCGGGCGACCTGGTCTCCCGCGAACTGCGGCGCAAGGTGGCCCTGGGCGCGGGGCTGACCATCGAGGAATACGAACGGGCCGAGGCCAATTCCGCGGCCCTGGTCCAGAGAATGCTGCGGGGCTGAACCCGCGCGACAGCTTGGGGCTGACTCCGGCGGAATGGCCCGCCGGTCGGGGAACATTGTAGCAAGGACGTACGGTATGGAGTTTCTTCCTGAAAGCGGCGGCATCCTGTCCATGCTCCTGCAGGCGACCCTCATGGTCAAGGTCGTGCTGCTCTTCCTCCTGGGCATGTCCATCTGGTGCTGGACCATCATCATCTTCAAGATCCTGCTCATCAACAAGGCCAAGAAGCAGGTGGTGGAAGGCTACGACGCCTTTCTCCAGGCCGAGGACCTTTCGGCCGGGCTGCACGCCGTGAGCCGCGATCCCAAGTCGCCGCTGGCGGTGATCGGCAGCATGGCCGTGCGGGAGTTCCGCAAGCTGGAGAGCGCGGACATCGAGAAGGAGCGCAAGCGCTACCTGGTCAAGGACACCCTGCGCCGCATCCTGCGCCAGGCCGTGAGCGCGGAGATGAAGCGCCTGTCCAGCTCCATCCCCTTCCTGGCCACCAGCGCCAACTCCGCGCCCTTCATCGGCCTCTTCGGCACGGTCTGGGGCATCATGCACGCCTTCCACTCCATCGGCCAGGCCCAGAGCGCGGCCCTGGCCACCGTGGCCCCGGGCATTTCCGAGGCCCTGGTGACCACGGCCATCGGCCTTCTCGTCGCCATCCCGGCCACCATCTCCTACAACTTCTTCCTGGGCATGCTCACGGTGGTGGAGACGGAGATGGTCAACTTCGCGGGCGCCTTCCTGAACCGTGTGGAGCGCGAGGTGTCCTGGGCCTCCTCCCGGGGTTCGCGCCGGGACAACGAGTAGCCCCCGGAGACGACCATGGGAATGTCGCTCAACCGCGGCGGATTCATGTCCGAGATCAACGTGACGCCCTTCGTGGACGTCATGCTGGTCCTGCTCATCATCTTCATGGTCACGGCCCCGCTCATGACCCAGGGCCTGGACGTGGACCTGCCCCAGACCAAGGCCGTGAAGACCCTGCCCAAGGACAGCGACCACCTGGTGCTCACGGTGAACAAGGCGGGCGAGATCTTCCTGGACGAGTTCAAGGTGGAGCTGCCCGAGCTGCAGGACCACTTGAAGCGCCTGGTGCTGGCCCAGAACAAGCAGCTGTTCATGCGCGCGGACAAGGAAGTGGCCTACGGCGTGGTGGTCCAGGTCATGGGCGAGATCAAGGCGGCCGGCATCGACAAGCTCGGCATCGTGGCCGAACCGGACCAGAAGGTCCCGGCCAAGGAAGCGGCAAGGAAGAGCTGAGTCCGGGAACGCTCCGGACCGCCGGAGATTCCCGCAAACGACCGCGTGGTGCGTGGCGTGCAACAAAGGTCCAGTTTCTTTCTGTCCATCTGCCTGCATGTGGGCCTCGTCGTGATGGCCGTGCTCTGGCAGAATTTCGGGGGCGTCAAGGTGAGCCTTGATGTCCCTGCCTACACCGTGGATCTGGTGAACATCGCCCCGGGTCCGCCGCCGGGCCCCATTGCGCCCGGCCCGGCCATTCCGGCCGCCGCGCCCAACCCGGCGCCGCCGACCATGGCCCCGAATCCGGATGTCCCGGTGGAGCAGACCGCGGCCGCGCCCGAGCCGCCCAAGCCGGAACCGGCCAAGCCCGAACCGGTCAAGGCTCCGCCGCCCAAACCCGAGCCCGCGAAGCCCGCGCCCAAGCCGGAGCCGGTCAAGCCGGCCAAGCCCGAGCCCAAGCCCGAGGCCAAGCCCATCAGCGAGACCAAGGCCGACACCAAGAAGCCGGAGCCCAAGAAGGAGGCGGCCAAGCCCGAACCCTCCAACAAGGACATCCTGGCCAGCGCCCTGCAGGACGTGAAGAAGGAAGCGGCCAAGGACGGGGGCAAGAGCTCGGGCCAGCCCTCGGCCTCGTCCCAGCAGCAGGCTAAGAACGACGTGCAAAGCGAACTGGCGGCCCTGCGCAAGACCGTGGGCGGCAGCCTCTATTCCACGGGCGGTGGCGGCGGCGGTGGCGGCGGCGGCCAGGGCGGCTCCGGTCTGCTCCAGGTCTATGGCTCCATCGTGGAACAGCTCATCAAGAAGAACTGGCGCTACCCGGTGTTCGGCAACGACTCCAACATGGTGGTCGTGGTCGAGGTGCGCATCGATTCCAACGGCCAGATCGCCGACGCCCGCGTGGTCACGCCCTCGGAACGGGCGGACTACGACGACTCCGCCATCAAGGCCGTGCGCGAGACCAAGGAGCTGCCGCCGCCTCCCTCCGAGGCCGTGGGCACCTTGCGGATAAAATTCAATCTCCAGGAACTGAACCGTTAGGGGGATATCCCACCCATGAAACTGAAGACCCTCCTCTTCGCCGCGCTGTTCGTGGCGCTCTTCGCTGGCCGTGTGGCGGCCCAGGGCCTCACCGTGGACATCCACGGACCCGGACAGCGCAAGGTGAACATGGTCATGCTGCCCGCCCGCTCCCTGAACCAGGGCTCGGCCCCGGCCATGGCCAAGACCTTCGAGGACCTGGTCCAGCAGAACCTGCGCTTCATGCCCTTCCTGGGCCTCATGCCCGTGTCCGCGGTGCCCGGCGGCGACCCGAGCAAGGGCGTCACGGCCGAGGAGATCAACTTCCGGCCCCTGCAGTTGGCGCGCATCGACCTGACCATGACCACGGGCTGGGACGGCAACCGCCTGGAGGCCCGGGTCTATGAGACCTTCAGCGGCCGCCGCGTCATCGGCAAGGCCTACGGCGACCTCACCGACGCCGCCCTGCCGGACGTGGCCGACCGCTTCTGCTCCCTGCTCATGGAGGCGCTCACGGGCAAGAAGGGCTTCTTCACCTCGCCCATCGCCTTCGTGCGCCGGGTGGGCGCGGCCAAGGAGATCTTCACGGTCCTGCCCCAGGGCCGGGCCCTGACCCAGATCACCAGCCTGGGTGGCTTCAACTTGGGGCCGGACTGGTCCAAGGACGGCAACCTGATCGTCTTCACCCACCTGAACGACGAGCGCCACTCCCTGGGCGTCTGGAACCGCAAGACCGGCGAGGTGAAGCTCTTCCGCGAGGGCCTGGGCAACACGGTCATCTCCCCGGCCTTCACCCCCGAGGGCGGCGTGGCCGTGACGCTCAACAAGAGCGGCAGCGCGGACATCTACATGCTGGACTCAGGCTTCAGGCCCAAGGGCACCATCGCCTCCAGCGGCTTCATCGACGTGTCCCCGGCCTTCGACTCCACGGGCCGCCTCATGGCCTTCACCTCGGGCCGCTTCGGCGGGCCGCAGATCTTCGTGCTCAACCGCGATACCGGCGAGGTGAAGCGGGTGACGTTTGAGGGCAACTACAACACCTCGCCCTCCCTGAGCCCGGACGGCCGCTTCCTGGTCTTCGCGCGCCAGACGTCCAACGGCCACCGCATCTTCCTCACGGACCTCTCCTCGGGCCAGGAGCGCCAGATCAGCTTCGGCCCGGGCAACGACGAGGACCCGGCCTTCGGGCCGGAAGGTTACTACGTGGCCTTCACCTCCAACCGTAGCGGACAGTATCGCATCTACCTGACCACACGGCACGGCGACGAGCCGATCCTGGTGCCCACCGGCCCCGGAGACGCCACTTCGCCTGCCTGGGACACGGCCGCGGGCAGCGACTAGCCCCGGCCCTGTGACGAGAGACATTTGGCAGCCTCAACGTTTTGATAACCGGCGCATGCGCCGAGAATACGGAGAGAAAGGAAATGAAGACGAAGGGTTGGGTTGTGATTGTTCTTTGCCTGGTGCTGGCCCTGGGAGCCGCCGCCGGCTGCTCCAAGAAACATGCGTCCACCATGCCCCCCGGCGCCACCGGAGCGGACGCCAACGTGCGCGACCATGACTGGGGTTCCGGCAAGGGCTCGGGCTACGGCGAGGACGGCCTCACCGACGAGCAGCGCCTGGCCCGTCAGCGCGAGCAGGCCATGTCCGACCTGGGCCAGCGCATCCAGTTCGGTTTCGACTCCTACGAGCTGTCCCAGGAGGCCCGCGGCATCCTGCAGCGCAAGGCCGACGTCATGAAGGCCACCCCCGGCGTGCGCCTGGTCATCGAGGGCCACTGCGACGACCGCGGCACCGAGGAGTACAACCTGGCCCTGGGCGAGCGCCGCGCCCGCGCCGCTTACGAGTTCATGGTGCTGCTGGGCGTGTCCGCCGAGCGCCTGTCCATCGTGAGCTTCGGCGAGGAGCGGCCCCTGGTGCAGGGCGAGAACGAGACCGCCTGGGCCCAGAACCGCCGCGACGAGTTCCGCGCCGCCTACTAGGCCGGCCGGTTTGCCAGAGAGGCCGCGTCCTTCGGGGCGCGGCCTTTTTTTACGCCTGGGCCAGGCGCAGGAGGAAGAGCGCGCCTCCGGCCAGGGCTCCGGCCAGGAGGTCGTCGGCCATGACGCCCAGGCCCCTGGGCAGGGAGCGCTCCAGGAGCCGGATGGGCCAGGGCTTGGCGATGTCCAGGACCCGGAACAGGACAAAGGCCGCGAACAGCGTCCAGACCGTGGGCGCGGCAAAGGGCAGAAAGGTGGTCCACTGGCCCAGGAGCTCGTCGATGACCACGCAGCCCGGGTCGGTCGTGCCCAGCGCGGCCTCGGCCCGGGTGGCGGCCCAGGTCCCCAGAGCGAAGACGAGGGCCAGGACCAGCAGGCGGCCGAAGAGCGGCAGAGGCAGGAAGAGCCAGGGGGCCAGGAGCACGGCCGCGGCCGAGCCCCAGGTGCCTGGGGCCTGGGGCATGCGGCCCACGGGTCCCAGGGTGGCCAGCTCCAGGGCCAGGCGGTCCAGCGGCTTCACGGGCGGCTCCGGGGAAAAAGGGCCGCGCCCGGTCCTCCGGGATGGGACCTGAAGGTCCGGGCGCGGGAGGGATATGTTCCAGGCATGAGGCTAGGCGGCGCCGCCGCCCTGGTTCAGGACAAAGCCCTTGGTGGCGCCGCCCGTGGAGGACGGGGTGCCCGCGATCTTGGAGAGGTACACGTCGCCCAGGGTCTTGATGTGGCTGCCGGTGTTGTCGAAGTAGTTGTAGTGGGCCTGCTCCTCGTTGATGATGGTCTCGAAGAGCTTCACGCTGATGCTGTCGCCGTTGGCCCGGCAGACGTCCAGGAACCCGTTGTACTGGGCGATGGTGTCGTCCTCGAGTCCGGTGTCGAAGGGGTAGATCTTGCGCACGTCCTGGCCCTTGGTCACCTTGGCCGGATTCTGGGTCACGGGCTCGCCGCCCAGCTCCTTGATGCGCTCGGCGAATTGCTCGGCGTGGCGCATCTCGTCGATGGCGATGAGCTTCATGTTGGCGGCCAGCTCGCCGTAGTCCATGTCGTCCAGGTTGTAGTGCTGGTGCATGTACTGGCTGATGGCGTGCAGTTCCATGGCGCGGGCCTTGTTCAGGACCTCGATGACCTTGGCCTTCTGGGCTTCCCTGCTGCTTTTAGCCATGCGTCTTCTCCTTGCGGTTGAGGTCGATGCGAACCCGGACGCGGTGCCGGGCTGGTGGCCGTTTGTAGAAAGGATACGGCAATGTTGCAGGGGATTCAAGAAGGATCGGGGTTTCTCCGGGCTGCGGCCGTTCAGCCCTCGGCGGGCTGGAGATAGGCCTCGCGGGTGAGCCAGACCTCCTCCATGCGGTACATGTGCCAGTGGTCGTGCATGAGGATGTGGCGGGCCAGGATGGCCAGGCCGTAGGCCTCGTATTCCGGGTGCACGGCGGTGCGCCGCCAGTCTCCGGGCGCGGCCCCCTGCAACAGATCCAGGATGACCCGGCGTCCTGCCGCGAACGCGGCCAGGGACTGTTCCACAGAGGGCAGGGGGGCTTCCTCCTCCTTGCCGTCCTTGGCCGGGAAAAAGGGCACGAACTCGGGATTGTCCTCGCTCAGGATGCGGCGCACGCGCTCGGCGAGCATGGGCTGCACCTGGGCCAGGTGCGCCACGTGCCCGGCCAGGGACCAGAAGCCCGGCCGCCGCTGCGCGTGGAGCCTGTCCGCGGGAATGGCGCGGACCATGGCGGCCAGGATGGCCGGGCTGTCCTCCAGGCCGCGCAGCACGGCGGCGATGTCGTCGGGCAGGAAAGCGTTCATGGGAGATCCTCCGTGTTGCGCCGGGGCCCGGCCGCGCCCAGTTCCAGGAGCCGCTCCAGCACCCGCGACAGGGGCAGACCCACCACGTTGGTGTAGGAGCCCTCCACCCGGCGCACCAGGAATCCGCCCAGGCCCTGGATGGCATAGGCCCCGGCCTTGTCCAGGGGCTCGCCCGTGGCGGCGTAGGCCGCAAGCTCGGCCCGGGTGGAGCGGCGCATGGTCACGTCCGAGCTCACGGCGAAGAGTTTGCTCACGCCCTCTGGCGTGCGCAGACAGCAGCCCGTGACCACCTGGTGCGTGCGGCCCGCGAGCCGCACGAGCATGTCCACGGCGTGGGCTTCGTCCCGGGGCTTGCCCAGGATGTCCTGGTCCAGGATCACGATGGTGTCCGCGGCCAGGACCACGGCCGCGTCATGGGCCGCGGCCACGGGCAGGGCCTTGGCCTTGGCCGCGCGCAGGGCATAGTCCGCCGGGGCCTCGCCCGGTTCGGGCCGGGGCTCCTCGGCGCTGCCGGGATCGATGCGGAAGTCCAGGCCCAGGGAGGCCAGGAGCTCCCGGCGGCGGGGGCTGGCCGAGGCCAAGACCAGGGGACGGAGGGTCCGGAATGCGCCGGGACCTGCGGCCTGCGTGCTGTGCGGCATGGCCCCTTTCTGCCTCCTTCGGGTTTTGCCGTCAACGTTCCCCGGCCGGACGGGAGATGACGGTTTTTTGGCCCGTTGTCCGGGCCGACCGTGAATTCTCCTGGGGGATCAGGGCGTCAGCCATTGGCAGGAAAATTGCTACTCCTCCGGGAAAAAGGAAGGCGAACCGCGTGACCCAGCGTGACGATTCCGTGCTGGCCGCCTACGGGCTCTCCAGCGCACCGGGCCAGATGCCGGGAGGCGGCATGTCGGATTGGGCCGTGCCCTGGTCGGACATGATGATGATCCTCTGCGTGCTCTTTGTGGTGCTCTTCGTTTACGCCAGCACGCACAAGGACGTGACCGTGCTCTTCCGGCCCGGCGATTCCGTGGCGGCCGCCACCGCGGCC
>JAWRKD010000179.1:0-10070 GCA_040307135.1 Desulfovibrionaceae bacterium | reverse complement strand
CGGGCCGGCTTCACGCCGGCCCGTTCTTTTTTGTCCTCCGCCCGGGAGCTAGAGGCCGAAGAAACGCCGCGCCGTGTCGCCGCAGGCCAGCCAGACTCCGGCCGGGTCCAGGCCCTTGATCCGGGCCACGGCCTGGGCCGTGAAGCCCACCAGGGCCGGATGGTTCTGCTTGCCGCGCCAGGGCTCGGGCGCCAGGAACGGACAGTCGGTCTCGATGACCATGCGCTCCAGGGGAATCTCGGCCACGGCCGCGCGCAGATCGTCGGCCTTGGCATAGGTCACGGTGCCCGGGATGCTCACGTGCCAGCCCCGGCACAGAATCTCCCGGGCCAGGTCCGGCCCGTGGCCAAAGCAGTGCCAGAGCAGGGGCCGGTCCCGGAAGCCCATGTCGTCGAGCACGGCGAGCACACGCTCGGCCGCGTCGCGGCTGTGGATCACGGGCGGCAGGTCCAGTTGCCGGGCCAGGTCCAGGTGGAGCCGGAAGGCGGCCTCCTGCTCGGCGGGCTCCACGTCCTTCCAGTAGAAGTCCAGGCCGGTCTCGCCCACGGCCCGGATGCGCGGGTCGTTGCGCAGGCACTCGTGCAGCCGCGCGGCCCGGGCCTCGTCGAACCCGGCCGTGTCGTTGGGGTGCTCGGCCAGCAGGAAGAAGACCTCGGGGCGCTGCGCGAACAGGCCGCGGTGGGCCAGGTAGGCCTCCGGCCCCAGGAACACGTTGCCGATGCGGGCCACGCCGCAGGCCCGGGCCCGCGCAAAGAGCGCGTCCAGGCCCATGTCGTAGGCCTCCATATCCAGATGGGCGTGGCTGTCCACGCCGCCCGGAGGCAGTCCCAGGGATTCGGGCTCCTGCCGCGTCTTCTTCTTGCTCATGGGGATTCCTGAAGAGCGGCGTCCAGGGTTGCGGCCACCGCAGGTCGGTTCATCGTTCCAATTCCGCCCAGAGCTCCGGCACGGCCGCCTCGAAGGCTTCCAGGCCGTAGGCCCGGGCCGTGTCCTGTCCGGCCGCCAGCAGGGCCGCCAGTTCCGGGCCGCCCTGCCCGATCAGGCCCGCGGCCTGCTCCAGGCAAAGGGCTGCGTCCAGCACGTCGCCGTCCGCGCACCAAAAGCCGTTGCCGCCCCAGGGGACAGGGCGCAGGGGCCACCAGGGCGCGAAGCGCGGGGCGGCCTGGGCCGGGCGCATGTAGTCCCAGCCGCCGAAGCCGCTGCAGCCCACGGGCAGGCAGCCGCAGGCCATGGCCTCCAGGGGCGGCAGGGGGCAGCCCTCGGGAAAGCCGGTGACCAGAAAGATATGGGCCTGCTGCAGGGCCTGGGCCACGCCCTGGGAGTCCAGGCCGTCGATGGCCAGCCAGTCCAGCCGGTCCGGCCCGTTGCGCGACTCGAACACGGCCCGGATCTGCTGGGCCAGGGCCTTGTTCTTGCGCGGCATGAAGGCCACCCGGGGCCTGCCTGCGGGCGGGGCGGCGAGCGGCCGGAAGCGGCCCAGGTCGATGCCCGGCCGCAGCACCGCGGGCCGCCGTCCCAGGCACTGCTCCATGAACCAGGCCACGGGATCGGACACGGCCAGGAACTCCACGGGCAGCCGGGACCACTGCACGCCTTCGGGCAGGGCCGAGAAGAGATAGGCCCAGTTCTGGCAATAAACCAGGCAGCGGGCCCGGGCCTCCAGGCCCGGGGTCAGGGCGTTGACCCAGCCCTCGGGCACGAGCCAGAGGTCGCCGGGCGTCAGCCGCAGGTCGTCCCAGGCCAGCACCGGCACGGCCGTGGCTTCGGGCAGCCAGCCTGAGCGCTCGCGCGCCACGAGGACGGCCTCCCGGCCCGAGCGGCGCAGGGCCTCGGCCAGGCGTAGAATCACGGCCACGCCGCCCGCGGGCCGCCGCACGGGCGGCAGGAACAGAAAGGTGCGCATGGTTCCCCTGGGGTTTCCCTTGGAAAGCACAAAGCCGCGCCTTTGACAAGCCCGGGAGGGGGACGCGGCGGGAGTGGCGGCCCGCCGCGTCCGGTGATGAGGCGCGAGGAAGGGGTTGGGGGTCTTGTACCCGGGAGACGGCCGCAAAGGATGTCGGCACGGTGACCATACGGTGCCGATTTCCCGGCTCGGGCGCCATGATGGCTCCATGCCGGTTTCCGGACGCCCCTTCCGGAAATCCTTGCCTAATCCGTTTCAAAACATTACGCCAAGGTAATGTTGACCGCGTGCTTGCATAACCGTGTGTAACATTTGCTCATCAAGGAGCTTCCCGGTGGCCAGAACCATCGCCCAGGCCCTGAACCAGAACCTGCTGGGCAACGCCCCGCACTGGTACAAACTGACCATCCTCTTCTTCCTCCTGCTCAACCCCGTGCTCCTGCACACCGCCGGGCCCTTCCTCACGGGCTGGGTGCTCATCGGCCAGTTCATCTTCACCCTGGCCATGGCCCTCAAGTGCTACCCCCTGCCCGCTGGCGGCTTGCTGGCCATGGAGGCGGTGTTCCTGGGCATGACCAGCCCCCAGACCGTGTACGACGAGACCCTGCACAACTTCCCGGTGATCCTGCTGCTCATGTTCATGGTCGCGGGCATCTACTTCATGAAGGACCTGCTCCAGTACACCTTCACCAAAATCCTGGTGCGGGTGCGCTCCAAGATCGTCATCTCCCTGCTCTTCTGCCTGGCCGGGGCCTTCCTTTCGGCCTTCCTGGACGCCCTCACCGTGACCGCGGTGATCATCGCCGTGGCCTACGGCTTCTACGGGGTCTATCACCACTCGGTCTCCGACCGCGGCGAGGGCGACCTGCGCGACGACGAGGCCGTGCGCGAGCTGGACCGCGCGGACCTGAAGGAATTCCGCGGCTACCTGCGCAACCTCATGATGCACGGGGCCGTGGGCACGGCCCTGGGCGGGGTGACCACCCTGGTGGGCGAGCCCCAGAACCTGCTCATCGGCCACGAAATGGGCTGGAACTTCCCGGACTTCTTCATCAAGGTGGCCCCGGTCTCGCTGCCCGTGCTCCTGGTGGGGCTTCTCACCTGCGCCCTGGTGGAGCGCTTCAAGCTCTTCGGCTATGGCCACGCCATCCCGGGCAACGTACGCTCCATCCTGGCCGAGGAGGCCGCCCGCCGCGACGAGGCCCGCGGCAAGTCCGGCCAGGCCAGGCTCCTCGTCCAGGCCTGCGCGGGCGTCTGGCTGGTGCTGGCCCTGGCCTTCCACCTGGCCGAGGTGGGCCTCATCGGGCTTTCGGTCATCGTGGCCCTCACGGCCCTGAACGGCATCACGGACGAGCACCGCATCGGCCACGCCTTCCACGAGGCCCTGCCCTTCACCGCCCTGCTCGTGGTCTTTTTCGCCGTGGTGGCCGTGATCCACGACCAGCATCTCTTCGCCCCGGTGATCCAGACCGTGCTCGCGCTGGAGGGCCGGGCCCAGCTGGCGGCCTTCTACGTGGCCAACGGCCTGCTCTCCTCCATCAGCGACAACGTGTTCGTGGCCACGGTCTATATCACCGAGACCAAGAAGGCCTTCCAGGCCGCGGCCGGGGCCATGAGCCGCGAACAGTTCGAGATGCTGGCCGTGGCCATCAACACGGGCACGAACATCCCCAGCGTGGCCACGCCCAACGGCCAGGCCGCCTTCCTCTTCCTGCTCACCTCGGCCCTGGCCCCGGTGATCCGGCTGTCTTACGGCCGCATGGTGCTTCTGGCCCTGCCCTACACCATCACCATGAGCCTGGCCGGGCTCGTCGCCACCTGGTACATGCCCGAGGTGGAGCACTGGCTCCTCTCGCTCTTCCGCTAGGCGAAACCCGTGAAAAAGGACCGGACAGCACGCGCTGCCCGGCCCTTCTTTTTTCAGAAGGCCGCGCTCTAGCGCCGCAGGCTGGCCTTGAGCCGCAGGGGATGGCGGAAAAGGTCCAGGGCCGCCAGCACGTCGCCCACCACCAGGTCGGCCTCGTCCAGGGCCTTGACGGCCAAGCCCTCGGGTCCGAGCACGGCCACGGCCAGGGCGCAGCGCTCGAAGAGGAGCCGGTCGTTCATGCCGTTGCCCACGCAGGCGCAGGCCCGCGGCCCCAGCTCCATGGCGTAGGCCAGCTTGGCCTGGTCCTCGGGGCCTCCGGCCACCACGCTCACGGTCACGGGCAGCCCGGCCAAATGTTCCCGGCAATTGCCCAGGGTGTCCGCGGTGAGCACGTGCAGGCGCAGGTTGGCGGCCAGCTCGCGCAGGGCCTCGGCCACGCCGGGCAGCAGTTCGCCGTCCAGGGCCAGGGTGCCGTTGTAGTCCAGGACCAGGTGCTCGATTTCCAGGCCCTTGAATCCGGGGATGTCCAGGCGGATCATGGGACGCTCCTTGTCAGGCCCTTCATGCCCCAATTCGCCCTGCCGCGCCAGGGGCCTTGACCCCTCTCCCGGCCCATGCTAGCCCTCTCATCCTGACCAGTGGTCATAAAGCGAACGGTGGTCACAGGAAAACGCATGGCCCGGCGACAACAGGAAAAATCCCAGGAAACCCAGCAGGAACTACTCTCCGCCGCCCTGGAACTTTTCCAGGAGCGGGGCTTCTTCGGCACCACCATCGCGGACATCACCGAGAAGGCGGGCTACGCCAAGGGCAGCTTCTACCGCCACTGGCAGGGCAAGGACGAGATCACGCTCCAGCTCATCGAGGCCAAGCTGGCCTCCTGCCGCGCCGCGCGCACCCAGGCCCTGGCCCGGGCCAGGAACCTCTCCGAGGCCCTGGACGCCATCTGGGACTTCCTGGAGTCCATCATGAAGGACAAGAGCTGGGCCAGGCTTTTCCTGGAATTCACCATCCACGCCTCCTGCGACGAGAAGCTCAAGGCCTCCCTGGCCCAGAGCGCGTTCCGGCTCTCGGACCCGGTGTTCGCGGAGCTGGTGGCCCCCTGGACGCGGCCCGGGGTTTCCGGGGACAAGCTCGGGGCCCTGAACACCTGCCTGTTCGAGGGGTTTCTCATCCACGGGGTGCTGGGCACCGGCACCCTGGACAAGAAGGACATCCGCGACGCGGCCAAGCGCCTCATCCTGGCCCTGGCCGAGGCCTGAAAAACCACCCCGCCGGAGCGGGGCAACCGGAGGAGTCATGTTCAAACGCACAGTCCTGCTGTTCGCCCTGGCCATGGTCCTGGGCCTGGCCCCGGCGGCCCACGCCGGCCCCGTCAAGCTGACCTACAGCACCTTCTTCCCGCCCACCCACGATCAGGCCAAGATGGCCGAGGCCTGGGCCAAGGAAGTGGAGAAGCGAACGAACGGCCAAGTGGTGGTGGAGTTCTACCCCGGCGGCACCCTGACCAAGGCCGACCAGATCTACGGCGGCGTGGCGGAGGGCATCTCGGACCTGGGCATGTCGGCCCTGGCCTATACCCGCGGCCGCTTCCCGGTCATGGCCGCCATCGACCTGCCCCTGGGCTACCAGAGCGGCGCGGCCGCCACCAAGGCCGCCAACGCCGTATTCGCCAAGTTCCATCCCAAGGAGTTCGACGACACCCAGGTCATGTATTTCCACGCCCACGGCCCGGGCCTCATCTTCACCAAGAGCAAGCCCGTGAACAGCATGGCCGACCTCAAGGGCCTCAAGATCCGGGCCACGGGCAACTCGGCCAAGGTGGTGGAGGCCCTGGGCGCGGTGCCCGTGGGCCAGCCCATGGGCGAGACCTACCAGTCCATCCAGAAGGGCGTGGTGGACGGCAGCGTGCACCCCGTGGAGTCCAACAAGGGCTGGCGCCTGGCCGAGGTGGTGAACACCTGCGCCGAGGTCCCGGAGATCGCCTACACCACGGCCTTCTTCGTGGTCATGAACAAGGCCAAGTGGGCCTCCCTGCCCCCGGACGTGCAGAAGACCATCGTGGCCATCAACGCCGAGTGGGCTCCCAAGCACGGCGAGCAGTGGGACAAGAGCGACGCCGAGGGCCGGGAGTTCTTCCTCGCCAAGGGCGGCGTCTTCGTGCGGCCCCAGGCCGCTGAGATCGAGAAATGGAAGGCCGCCGTGGCCCCGATCAACGAGGCCTACGTCAAGGAAATGAACGAGAAACAGGTGGACGGCAAGGCCGTGGTGGAGACCATCACCGCAACGCTCAAGGCCTCTAAATAGTTTAACAATAAACCGCGAACAGGGGCGGGCCGCAGCAGACCGGTCCGCCCCTGGCTCGTTCCGGGGACCCTGCATGCACGACAAGCCCGACCTGCTGGACCGCGCCGCCGAGGCCATGCGCGTGCTGGCCTGCGTGTTTCTGGTGGGCATGGCCCTGACCACGGGCTCGGACGTCCTGGGCCGGGCCTTCCGCCACCCGCTCTTCGGCGCGGACGAGGTGGTGGCGCTCCTGGCCGGACTGGTCACGGCCTTCACCCTGCCCTACGCCCACAAGGCCCAGAGCCACATCGCCGTGGACCTGGTGGTGGGCCGCATGCCAGCGTCCGTGCGCCGCGCCCTGTCCCAGTTCACGGACCTGCTCTCCCTGGCCCTGTTCGGCGTGGTGGCCTGGCGCATGTTCGACTACGCCCTGGACCTCCAGCGCGCCGGGGTCCGCACCATGAGCCTGGGCCTGCGGGAATACTTCGTGGTGGCCGTGGTGGGGGTGGGCTTCGTGGTCTTCACCCTGATCATCGGCCGGGACATCCTGCGCCGGGCCAGGGGGAAAATCTGATGGACCAGACCCTGGCCGGCGTCCTCGGCATCCTCGTCATGATCGTGCTCTTCATGCTGCGGCTGCCCGTGGCTCACGCCATGATGCTCGTGGGCTTCGTGGGCTTCAGCCTGCTCACCTCCTGGGCCGGCGGACTGAACCTGATTTCGCGCTCGGTCTATTCCAGCTTCGCCTCCCTGGACCTCTGCACGATCCCGCTCTTCATCCTCATGGGTCAGCTGGCCTTCAACACCGGCATCAGCCGCAGGCTCTACGACACGGCCTACCGCTTCCTGGGCCACATCCGGGGCGGCCTGGCCATGGCCACGGTGGCCGCTTGCACGGCCTTCGGCACCATCTGCGGCTCCAGCCCGGCCACGGCCGCCACCATGGCCACCGTAGGCCTGCCGGAGATGCGGCGCTTCGGCTACGGCGACGAGCTGGCCACGGGCTGCGTGGCCTCGGCCGGGGGCCTGGGCATGATCATGCCGCCCAGCGTGGTGCTCCTGGTCTATGGCGTGCTCACGGGCCAGTCCATCGGCGCGCTGTTCGTGGCGGGCATCCTGCCGGCGCTGCTGCTCACCATGCTGTTCATCGCCACCATCTCCCTGCTCTGCGCGCGCAATCCCAGGCTCGGCCCGGCCGGCGAGACCTTCACCTGGGGCCAGCGGCTCAGGTCCCTGCTGGGCCTGGTGGACACCCTGCTCATCTTCGGCAGCGTGGTGGGCGGGCTGTTTTTCGGCCTGTTCACGCCCACCGAGGCCGCGGCCGTGGGCGTCATCGCCGTGACCCTGCTCTCGCTCCTCAAACGCCAGCTCACCTGGGAGGGCTTCAAGAAGTCGCTCAACGAGACCCTGCGCACCTCCTGCATGGTCATGTTCCTCATCGCGGGCGCGGTGGTCTTCGGCAAATTCCTGGCCGTGACCCGCATCCCCTTCGACATCGCCAACTGGGTCAGCGGCTTCGACCTGCCCCCCGCGGCCATCATGGCCGTGATCGTGGCCATCTACTTCCTGGGCGGCTGTTTCATGGACTCCCTGGCCATGATCATGCTGACCATCCCGGTGTTCTACCCGGTGGTCACCAACCTGGGCTACGACCCCATCTGGTTCGGAGTCATCGCGGTCATGGTCACGGAGATGGGGGTGCTGACCCCGCCGGTGGGCATCAACGTCTATGTGGTCTATGGCATCGCCCAGCGGGTCCTGCCCGGGGTGACCCTGGAACGGGTCTTCAAGGGCTCCATGCCCTTCGTGGCCGCGGTGGTGGCCTGCATCGCCCTGCTCCTGGCCTTTCCGCTCATCATCACCTTCCTGCCGGGCCTCATGTATTAGCGGGCCGCAGGGCCTGCAGGAGTCCGGCGGCCGCGGCCTCGCCCGCGGCCAGGGCCTCGGCCCCGCGGTGGAAATCCAGGAAGCCGATGCTGCCCACGTCCGGGGTCACGGTGTGCTCGGGCGGGTCCTGGCGCATCCGCTCGGCCTTGATGCTGCGCTGGGCGATGGTGAAGGCCCCGAGAATGGCCTCCACGATGTTCGGACCCGCGTCCCGGCCCTCGTCCTCCAGCCAGCCCGCCAGCATGTCCACGGCCACGCGCTGCCCGGGCTTGAGCCGGATTCCGGCGGCGGCCAGGAGCCTGGCCGCGCCGCCCTTGAGCGCCCCGGCCAGAGAGGGGCCGCCGCGGCCCGCTTCGGGCGGAAAGGCGTCGCGGCTCACGTCCACGGCCACCACGGCGCCAGCCCCCAGGTCCCGGCAGGGCCGTACGGGAAGGGGATCGGCCAGGGCCCCGTCGAACACGGCCTCGCCCTGCCAGACCCCGGGCACGAGCACCCCGGGCACGGCCATGGAGGCCCGCACCGCGGCCAGAATCGGCCCCGTGGTGAGCACCAGGGGCGCGCTGTCCCGGGCCCGCACCGTGACCACGGCCAGCCGGGGCGAACAGTCCTCCAGGCGCTCCACCGTGAGGAAGCGGCGCAGGCGGCGCATGAAGCGCGCGCCCTCGAAGAGTCCGGAACGGGGAAAGACCGGGTCGGCCAGCTTGATGGCGTCCAGCCTGGTCAGGCCGCCCACGTAGCGGCAGAAGCCGTCCAGGTCGCCGCCGCAATAAACCGCGCCGATCAGGGCCCCGATGCTGGTGCCCGCCACGCAGGCGGGCCGCACTCCGGCCCGGGTCAGGGCGCGCAGCAGCCCGGCGTGGGCCAGGCCCCTGGCCCCGCCCGCTCCCAAGGCCAGGCCCAGGTCCATCTCCGCTAGTCCCGCATGGCGTAGCGTTCGATCTGGCGCTTGTAGGCCAGAATGCCCTGCACGATGCCCTTGGCCAGGTGTTGCTGGTAGGCCTCGGACCTGAGCTTGGCCGCCTCGTCCGCGTTGGTGATGTAGCCGATCTCGATGAGCACCGCGGGCATCTTGGCGCCCATGAGCACGTAGAAGGGGGCCTCGCGCACCCCGTGGTCCTTGAGCGGCCAGTTGCTGCGGATGGACCTCACGGTCTCCTTCTGCACGCCCGTGGCCAAGTCCGTGCTCTCCTTCATCTTGGAGTTGAGCATGAGATCCGTGAGGATGAACTGGAGGTCGCTGATGCGCTTGGCGTCCACCGCGTTTTCGCGCGCGGCCACGCGCACCGCGTCCTGGGTGCGGGCCAGGTTCAGGGTGTAGGTCTCCAGGCCGCTGACCCGGGTGTCGGTGTTGGCGTTGCAGTGGATGGAGACGAAGATGTCGGCCTTCTTGGCGTTGGCCATGGCCGTGCGCTTCTCCAGGGGGATGAAGATGTCCGTGCTGCGGGTGTAGAGGATGTTGAAGCCCTCCTCCTTGAGCATGCGGCCGAGCATCTTGGCGAACTGGAGGTTGACGTCCTTTTCCTTGATGCCGTTGGCCACGGCCCCGCCGTCGTGGCCGCCGTGGCCCGGGTCGATCATGATGGTGTCGATGGTCAGGCCCAGCTGCTCCACGAGGCTGCCGGCCATGTTCTTGCTGGCCTTGAGCTTGAGCGGCTTGATGGGGCTCTTGCCCTTCTTGGCGGGCTTGGCGGGCTCGGGCTCCGGCTCGGCCTCGGGCTCGGGCTCGGCCGTGCTGGCCGAAACCACCTTTTTGCCGTTCGCCTTGTCCGGGGCATAGACGTCGATGACCAGGCGGTAGGGATCGGACAGGGGAAAGACCTTGTAGTCCTGGAGGTCCAGGAAGTCGATGACCACGCGGGTGGTTTCCGGGTCCTTCTGGCCGCTGCGGATGCTGCGCAGGATGCCGTCCGAGACCTTGACCTGTCCCGGCACCTTGGCCCCCACGGCGGTGTCGGCCAGGTCCACATAGAGCCGGTGGGGGCGATCCACCTCCGGAGCCGGAGGCAGGAGCTGGTAGCGGTACTTGACCTCCGAGGACACGTCCAGGATGACCCGGGTGTAGTCGTCGCTGCTGGTGTAGCGGATCTCGCCGAGCACGGCGCGGCCCGTGCCCTCGGGGCGGCCCCT
>JAWRKD010000178.1:0-19514 GCA_040307135.1 Desulfovibrionaceae bacterium | reverse complement strand
CCCCCGGCGGCCGTCCAGGGTTCCGGGCCGGGAGCCCAGGAGGATGCAGCCCTCGGTGTCCGCGGCCGTGTTCCCGGCGTGGAACAGGATGTGGCTGCGGCCGGGCACGCCGCGCACGGCCACGGCCCGGCCGAAGCGGGGCGAGGCCACGGCGGAGCAGGCGTAGCGGCCCGGCGGGATGCAGGACTCGCCGGGCCGGTTGCCCCGGTCCGGCGGCTCCAGGGTCCAGCAGAACAGGCGGCCGTCCAGCACGAGCGCGCCCAGGACGGCCTCGTCCGTGGATTCCAGGCGGATGATCTCGGCAAGCATGGGGTCCTCCGTGGTTTTCCGGAGGTCCTAGCGCAACGGGCCGCCGCGCATCAGGCCACATGGCGGCGCGGCCGGGATTTGTTTTTTTGGGGCGGCGCGGCGTTCCGGATTCCCGGTTTTTCCCGGCCCCTGGTCCGGCACTTGCCCTGGCCCGGAATTGCAGGCTAAAGAAAGACCACTGGTTCCCAACCCCATCCCAGGCGAGCCCATGGCCCGACTTACGAAACTCACGGTGCGCGGCTTCAAGTCCATCCGGGCCTTGGAGGACTTCGAACTGCGCAACCTGAACGTGCTCATCGGCGCCAACGGAGCAGGCAAGAGCAATTTCATCGGGCTGTTCAAGATGCTGGCGGCGATGCGCAGGGGGACTTTTCAGCTTTTCGTGGCGCAACAGGGCGGACCGGACGCGCTGCTGCATTATGGCAGAAAAAAGACGTGGCAATTGTTCGCTGAATTTTTTTTCGGCTCCGATGATTATCGCTTCATTTTGACGGCCACATCGGACAACCGCATGGTCTTCGCAGTGGAAGAACTGCTGTACCAAGATGGAAGCGAGGCTCCTGACACCCATTATCTCCTCGGAAAAATACACGACGAATCCAAATTAGCCGCATCGCCACACTCTCTCTTCGCCCCATTCCCATCTTCCCGTATCTACCACCTCAACGACACCAGCGAATCCGCCAAGGTCAAGCAACTCCACGGTCTGGACGACACCCTTGTGCTCAAGTCCGACGCCGCCAATCTCGCGGCCTATCTGCACATGTTGCGCCTGGAGCACGGCCCGGCCTACGAACGAGTCGTGGAAACCATCCGCCTGGCCGCCCCGTTCTTCGGCGACTTCGTGTTCCGCGACAAGCCCAGGGAAACCATCGAACTGGAGTGGACCGAACGCAGCGATCCGGACACGCCGCTCAAGGCCTTTGCCTTGTCCGACGGCACCCTGCGCTTCATCTGCCTGGCCACGCTCCTGTTGCAGCCCGTGGAGCTGCTGCCCGACCTGGTGCTCATCGACGAGCCCGAGTTGGGCCTGCACCCCTTTGCCATCAACCTCCTGGCCGACATGCTCAGGCAGGCCTCGGAAGAGAAGCAGATCATCGTCTCCACCCAGTCCGTGGAGCTGCTGAACAGCCTGGAGCCCGAGGACGTGGTGGTGGTGGACCGCGAGGACGACGCCAGCACGTTCCGGCGGCTGGACGCGGCAAGCCTCAAGGACTGGCTGGAGGACTACGCCCTGGGCGATCTCTGGAAGCAGAACGTGTTCGGCGGCAGGCCCAGGGGATGAGCCCCGCCGCTCATGTGTACGTGCTGGCCGAGGGCCAGACCGAGGAAGCCTTTCTCAACAAGCTTCTTGTCCCCGCTCTGGCCGCGAGTCAGGTGTATCTGCACCCCCTGCTCATGGCCACTTCGGCCAAGTCAAAAGGTGGTGACGTCACCTTTGCCCGCCTGAAAGAAAATGCCCACAAACTGCTGCGCCAGCACCAAGCCGCCTTTCTCACCACCTTCATCGACCTCTACGCCCTGCGGAATGACTTCCCGGACTATGCCGAGGCCATGCGCCGCACTGTCCTGGCCGATAGGCTGGCCGTGCTGGAAACAGCCATGAAACGAGAAATCCTGGCCGAGGCAGGCCCGGATTGCCGCCCCGAGCGCGTGATCCCCTACATCCAACCCCACGAGTTCGAGGACCTGCTCTTCTCGGACGTGGCCGCCCTGACCGGAACCGAGGAAAACTGGGGAAAGAGCCTGGCCGCCCTACAGCACGCCCGCGAAGGCTTCCCCACGCCCGAAGAGATCAACGGCGGCAAAGATACCCACCCCTCGGCCCGCCTGTCGGGCCTCTCGCCCAGATACCGCAAGACCCGCCACGGCCCGCTCGCCGCCAAGCGCATCGGCCTGGAGACCATGAAGCAGGAATGCCCGCACTTCCGCGACTGGTGCGAGGCCCTGGCCGCCCTGCGTCCGTTCTGAGCCTTTTTCCTGCCCGGCGTTCTTATTTTTTTGCGCGCGGCGTTGCCCGAAGAATTTCCACGGGTGTACCATGCCCCCATGCGGCGTCCGACCTTCTCCTCCATCCGCACGGCCCTGTTCGCCACCGTGCTCCTGGCCGTGCTCCCGGCCCTGATCCTGGTGCTCTCCACCGGGCTGGAGCACGCCCGCCACCTGGAGGCGGAGGCCAGAGTGGACGCACTGCGCACCGTGGAGGCCCTGGCCCAGATCCAGGTGCGCATCACGGACAGCACCCGCCAGATCCTCTCCACCCTGGCCCTCATGCCCGGATTCCAGGATTCGGACCGCGGACCGGACTGCACCTGCGCGGCCGTGCTGCGCAAGGCCCTGACCGACAATCCCCTGTTCCTCAACCTGCTCAAGGTGGACCTGCGGGGCCGGGCCCTGGCCTCGGCCCTGGAGATCGACCGCATGGACATCTCGGACCGGGCCCACTTCCGCCAGGTCCTGGACGGCGGCAGGTTCGCGGCCGGGGAATACATCGTGAGCCGGGCCACCCAGGAACCCGCCTTCCCCTTCGGCCAGCCCGTGTTCGGCCCGGACGGCCGCCTGGTCAACGTGCTCGTGGCCAGCTTCCGGCTCTCGGCCTACGCGCCCCTGTTCAAGACCCTGCGCCTGCCCAAGGACGGGATCCTGGGCGTGGCGGACCGCAACGGCACACGCCTGTTCTACCTCCCGCCCAAGGAAACCAACCCCCTGGGCCAGCCCGTGCCCCCGCTTCTCTGGGCCGTGGTCCAGGCCGGGCCGGACGCGGGCGTCACGCCGCAGATGGGCCTGGACGGCGTGCGGCGGCTCGTGGCCTACAAGAAGCTGCGCCTGGACCCGGACAGCCCGCCGTACATGGTCCTGTTCCTGGGCCTGCCCCTGGACGCCATCTCGGCCCCGGCCCGCGCCGTCATGATCCGCAACCTGGCCCTTCTGGCCGGCGTGGCCCTGCTGGGCCTGGGCGGGGCCTGGCTCCTGGACCGCGCGGTGCTGGGGCGGCGGCTCAAGGCCGTGACCGAGACCGCGGCGCGCATCCAGGCCGGGGACCTCTCGGCGCGCACCGGGCTGCCGCCCTCGGACACGGACCTGGGGCTGCTGGCCCAGGCCCTGGACAGCATGGCCCAGGCCCTGCAGGAGCGCCAGGCCGAGCAGACCCAGGCCGCCGAGGCCACGGCCCGCTCCCTGCGCGAGAAGGAGACCCTGCTGCGGGAGATCCACCACCGGGTCAAGAACAACCTCCAGCTCATCCTCTCCCTGGTGCGGCTCCAGAGCCTGCACCAGGAGGGCAACCCGGTCGCGGACTTCCCGGCGCGCATGGAAAACCGCGTGCGGGCCATGGCCCTGGTGCACGAGATGCTCTACGGCTCGGCGGACCTGGGCGGGGTGGACCTCTCGGGCTACATCCCCCGGCTGGCCCAGGCCGTGGTCAAGGCCTCGACCCAGCCGGGCGGGGTGCGTCTTTCGGTGGACGCCATCCCGGCGCGGCTCGTGCTGGACCGGGCCGTGCCCTTCGCCCTGCTGCTCAACGAGCTCGTCACCAACGCCTGCAAGCACTGCGCGCGGCCGGACCAGGCCTGCGGCCTGGACGTGACCCTGCGCGCCGAGGGGCCGGACCTGCTGCTCCGCGTGGCGGACACGGGCCCGGGCCTGCCCCCGGACTTCGACCCGGAGCAGAGCCCCAGCCTGGGCCTGCGCCTGGTGGCCACCCTGGCCGAACAGCTGGGCGGAACGCTGACCTGGGAGAACCGGGACGGGGCCGTGTTCCTGGTGCGTTTCCCGGCGGGGTGAGAAGACGCGGGACAAAAAAATCGGCAGGATGATTACAGGTGCTTCACTTCCAGGCCCGGCGCCAGGGTCTGGAGCCGCTCGGCCAAAAGCCGTCGGTGGCATTTATCGGGCGTGGGCTCAGAACAGAGCAGACAGGCCTTGTTCAAGTCCTTGGCCGTGATCTTCGCCCCGGCCAGACGCTCGTCCAGAAGCGCCACATACCGGCGCTCATACTCCTTCCAGCTCAAGGCCTTCTTTTTGTAGCTCTCGAGAATCTCCTGGGTGGGGGCCCATTGGGGCCGGTGCTCGTAGCCGCACCCCCACAATTGGCCCAGGAAGTATTCCAGGTCGTCGCGCTTGGTGAACCCGGCCAGTTGCGACACGTTCTTCAGCCGCACGTCGATGACCTTGCGCACTCCGGCCAGCCGCAATGCGCCGAAGAACTGGCGGGCGTTTTTGCCGGTGAAACCGATGGTGAACAACGTGGCGCTCATGCGGTCTCCGCGGCCATTTCGGCCTCGTCCAGGTGAAAGGCGATGGCCCTGCCCTGCCTGCGGTAGGCCTCGTCCAGGGCTGAGCCGTTGTTTTCCAATCCCGGCAAGGCGCATTGGTCCAGGCGCAGGGTCTGGATGAGCCTATTCTCCATCTGGCTGTGGCTCTCCAGGCCTCCGTCCGCCAGGATGTGCCGAATGTCGGCCTCGTTCCGCAGCTGGCGGCAGACCAGGATGGAGCGGTGGCAGGTCATGGGGTCCTTTTCCGCGCAGAGCAGGGCCACGCTGTAGCGCCGCAGGCCCTGGCGCAGGCGCTCCAGCCCCTGCTGGAAGTGCGGCAGCCCGGCCACGCGCTCGTAATCCACGCGGCCATCAATCCAGGCCGAGGAGTCGAGACAGCGCGCCCCCAGCGCGTCTCCGAGAAAAACATAGGCCAACCCGCGCGCCCGGAGATAATGATTCAGCGGCTCGCGGTTGAACTCCGGCCGGTGGGCGCTGTACGGTTCCGAACGCACGTCGGCGACAGCCTGGACTCCATGCCGTTCCAGGGCTTGGGCAAAGCTCTCCAAGGTGTGCGGCGCATAGCCGATGGTGTAGAGCCGGGGCTTCTCCGTGATCATGCCTTGCGCTCAGGCCCCCACTCCCTCCTGCCAGGACACGGGGAAGGAATAGACGCCATTGAGTTGGAGCCAAAATCCATCGCGGCCGTCTTCCAAGCGGTGGGCGCGGCCCAGGCCCACCCGGCAAAACACCGTTTCCTGGGCCGAGAAATGCCGATTCACCGCCTGGCAAGCGGCCTGGGGATCATCCTGTCCCAACACATATTCCCGCAGGAGCAAATCCGCAACCGGCAGGAATGCGAATTCCCGGCCGGTCTGGTCGGTGAGATGGCCCTTGAGTTTGCCGAACTGACTCACCCAGAGTTGGACCCTGCGCGCCTGGACCGTAAGGATGGAACGGCCCGGCGGCTGTTCCCGAGGGATGTAGTTCTGCCGTTGCGGCAGCTCGCGATCAAAGCCCTGGCATACGGATCCGCAGGCCTGCCCGGCCAACAATGCCTGGAACTCCGCAGCCGTCTTTTGCCCCGCGGACTGCGACGCCGGACAGTGATGGTCCTCCACGTGCGGGGGTTGGAGATTCTCAAATGGCGTCATCTCGCCGCGCAGAATCGAACCGGGTTTGACGCCCTGCTCCAGGCACCACTGCCGGGTCATATATGGTTCCGGTCGGATGCAAGCCCCGGTTGCCTCGACGATGCCTGCGATACACACTCTGTCATCGTGAAAAGTCGTCAGATCCGTAACCACGATATCCATACGCCCTCCGATTCCTGTGCTCGGCAAAACGTAGCGGGCATATCAATAAATTTCAATAGGCGGTCCTTTATTTCCTCGTCATGTCGCTCCAGGCGAAGAGCACGCGGCCGGCCAGGGCCTTGGCCGGGTCGCCGGAGAGGTCGCGCGCGAGGAGCAGGGACTGCGGCGGGTATTCGCGGGGATTGTCGCTGTAGAGCACGAGTTCGGCGTCGTTCTCGCCGGAGCGCAGGGCCGCCCGCCGGATGCGCGCCGGGCCCGAGACCCCGGCCGCCAGCACCAGCCCGCCGTGGTGCGGGGCGCGGTCGGCGCGGTCCACCAGCACCAGGTCGCCGGGATGCAGGACCGGGACCATGGCCAGGTCGCCCTCGGGCACCCGGGCCGCGGCCAGGTCCGTGCGGCGGCGCAGGGAATCCTGGTCGCGCCAGACCAGGAGCCAGCCCTGGACCAGGCTTTCCGGGATGAGCCCGGCGGACGCCGCGGTCTCCAGCGAGACCAGGGGCACGGCCACGAAGTCCTCGGGCCGGGGGCCGGGCATGTCCCGGGCCGCGGGAATTTTGTCAGCGGACACAAAGCAGACCTGCCGGGCCGAGTCGCCGCCGCCGGGAAACTCCAGCCGCGCGCCGAGCCCGTCCAGGACCCGGCCCAGGCTCTCCACCGTGAGCCCGCGCTCGCCCTTGAGGAAGCGGCCCAGCTGCGACGGGTCCAGGGCCAGGGCCTCGGCCATCTGGCGCTTGTTGGCAAACGGCCCGCCCTGTCCGATGCGCGCGGACAGCGCCTTGCGCACGTCCTCGGAAAAGCCCATGTCCGCCTCCTGGTTCCCTCCCTTGTGCCACAAAATATTGTCGTTTGTCTAAAGACGAAAAGCAAATGCTCTTGACTTTTTTATGGTCAATTGACTATCCAGGGGCCGGGAGGACCCCATGCACCGCGGCTATGTCCAACTCTGGCGCAGGAGCCTCGGCTCCGAGGCCTGGCGCGACCCCAAGCTCTGGCGGCTGTGGACCTACTGCCTGCTCAAGGCCAGCCACCGCACCCACCGGGTCGTCGTGGGCCGCCGGGCCGTGGAGCTCCTGCCCGGCCAGTTCGTGCTCACCCGGCGCAACGCCGCGGCCGACACGGGCCTGACCCAGGCCGAGGTGCGCTCCCTGCTCTCCCTGGCCGAGGGCCTGGGCATGATCGCCCGCGCCCCGTCCTCCCGCTGCACCGTGATTTCCATCGTGAACTGGGGGCGTTACCAGCAGGTCCCGCCCGCCAGGAGCCCGCAATCCGCCGCGAGCCAGCCCGCGCCCCGCCCATCCACAAGCCAGGAAGAACATGACCCAGCACAGCTCCGGGACTTCGGGGCGTTCTGGGCCGCGTATCCGCGCAAGATGGGGCGCAAGGCCGCGCTGGAGGCCTGGCTGGCGGCCGAGGCCCGGCCGCCCCTGGACGAGCTGCTGGCCGCGCTGTCCGAGCAGGCGGTCTCGGCCCAGTGGCGGCGCGAGGAGGGGCGGTTCATCCCGGCGCCGGCCACCTGGCTGGCCCAGGCCCGCTGGAGCGACCGGCCCGGCCCGGCGGCGGGGAGGGAGAGCGGGCTTTTGGCCTGGGCGCGGGAGGGGGAGAAATGAGGGGAGATGGCGGGATGGTCGCTCCGCGAGAACGGGGGCGGAAGAGGAGAAGAAGGACCGGCGAAGCCGGACGGCCATGTCTGCAGCATGCACTTTCTGCCCGGCAACCGGCTCATGGGGATGACAAGTCAAAACCCCCATCCATGGCAAGAAAGAAAACGAAATCATATCATAACATCATGTGATTATTCTTATTCAAATGCTGAGCAGGCGAACATATTGTGATGCGAAACAATACGGAAGGAACCGAGGTCTGACCCATGATGAAGCAGGAATTCGCGCGCCTGATCCAGGACCTCTGCCTGTTTTTCGGCAAGGAGGAGCCCACGGCCGGGCGGGCCCAGGCCTGGTACGAGGTGGTGCGGCACCTGCCGGGCGGCGCGTTCGCGGACTTCGCCCTGGCCCGGATCAAGGCGGGCGAGGCGCACTTTCCGGCCAACCCGGCCCGGCTCCTGCTCCTGGCCTTCGAGGAATACGGCGACAAGGGCGCTTTGGCCCCGGCCCCCGGCGAACAGCCCCCCTGCCCGCACTGCCGGGACTCCGGGGTCCTGGCCGCGGCGCGCGGGGACGAGCGCTTCTTTTTCCGTTGCGGCCACTGCAACCGGCCCGACGCCGCGGGCCTGGCCACGGCCACGGTGCAGGCGCTGGAAAACGCGGGCTTCCGCCTGCTCAACTGAAGGGAGGTTTTTATGCTCTGCCCCGCCTGCGGCCACGACGGCTGCCGGGTCATCAAGACCCGCGAGGACGAGAGGAACGAATCCATCCACCGCGTGCGGGAGTGCCGCTCCTGCGGCCACGTCTGGCGCACGCGCGAGGCGGCCTTCGTGCCGCCGCCGCGGGCTCAGGCGCGGGGCGCGGGCGCGTAGTCGCGGATGACCTTGAGCGTCTGGTCCGGGTCCTGGGGGCGGGCGTAGTAGAAGCCCTGGGCGAATTCGCAGTCCAGCAGCATGAGCAGGTTCTGCTGCTCGCGGCGCTCCACGCCCTCGGCCACCACGGCCAGGTCCAGGTTGTGGGCCAGGTTGATGATGGCCTTGACGATCTCCATGTCCTCGGCCGATTCCAGCATCCGGCGCACGAAGGTCAGGTCGATCTTGACGCAGTCCAGGGGCAGCTGGCGCAGGTAGGCCAGGGAGGAATAGCCCCGGCCGAAGTCGTCCACCGCGATGGACACGCCCAGGCCCTTGAGCCGCTTCAGCGTGGCCGCGGCCAGCTCGGGGTTGTCCATGATGGCGGTCTCGGTGACCTCCAGGCGCAGGCGCTCGCCGGGCAGGCCGCTCTCCTCCAGGGCGCGGCGCACCTGGTCGCTGAAGCGGCTGCTGTTGAACTGGCGGCCCGAGACGTTCACGGCCAGGGTCAGGGCCTCGGCCCGGGGCTCCTCGGCCCGGAAGCGGGCCATGTCCCGGCAGGCCCGCTCCAGGGCGAAGCGGCCCAGGTCCGCGATGCGGCCGGTCTCCTCGGCCACGGGCACGAACTCGCCCGGGCCGATGGGGCCGCGCTCGGGATGGTTCCAGCGCAGGAGCGCCTCCAGGCCCGAGAGGCGCGGCCCGCCCTTGAGGCTCACGATGGGCTGGTAGGCCATGTGGAACTGGCCCGTGGCCAGGCCCTCGCGCATGTCGTTTTCCAGCACCAGGCGCTTGCGGGCCTGGTCGCGCATGGAGGGGGTGAAGACCTGGAGCCGGTCGCCGCCGCGGCGCTTGGCCCGCTGCATGGCGATGTCCGCGCTCTGGAGCAGGTCCTGGGCCGTGCCCGGCTCGCCCGGCAGCACCAGGACCAGGCCCACGCTCACCGAAAGCCGCACGGCCCGGCGCTCCACCTCGAAGTCCTTGCGGAAGGCCGCCAGCACGCCCTTGGCCGTGCGCACGGCCCGGCGCGGCGGGCTGGCCGAGAGCAGGAGCAGGAACTCGTCCCCGCCGTAGCGGGCCACCACGTCGCCCTCCTCCACGCAGTTCTTGAGCCGCCCGGCCACGGCCCGCAGCAGGGCGTCGCCGAAGCCGTGGCCCAGGGAGTCGTTGAGGGTCTTGAAGCGGTCCACGTCCACGAAGAGCAGGGCGAAGGACGAGCCGCCCATGCGGCGGGAGTCGTCCAGGGCCTGGGCCACGCGCGAGAGGCAGAGCGTGCGGTTGGCCAGGTCCGTAAGGGGGTCGTGCAGGGCCTGGTGCCGCAGCCGCTCCTCCATCTTCTTGCGCGGGGTCACGTCCCAGGAGAGCACCTGGCGCGAGACGCGGCCGTTGGCGTGGCGGATGGGGGTCTGGACCACGAAGCTCCAGCGGCCCGTGTCCTTGTCCTGCACCTCGTAGCTCACGGTGCGCGCGTCCTTGACCAGGCCGCCCGCGCACCAGGGGCACATCTTTTCCAGGCCGTGCAGGGCCTTGTGGCAGGGTTCGCCGCGGGGGTCGCGGCCCAGGCGCCTGGTGAGCCGGGCGTTGGCGAACTCGATGCGGCACTCCTCGTCGCAGATGAAGATCTCGCCGTCGATGCTCTCCACCACGGCCTTGTAGTAGGCCTCGCGCTCGCTCAGGGCCCGCTGGTCGGCCAGCCTGCGGCTGATGTCCCGGGCCGAGACGAGCACGTAGCGCCGCGACTCGAAGCCCTGCACGCGCAGGCTCAGGTCGCAGGGCACGCTCTCGCCGTCGGCGCGCAGGATGTGCGCGGAGATCTCGCGCACGCCGCTCTTGCCGCCCATGGCCGTCTCGCCCAGGACCTCGGCCAGGGCGCGCAGGGCGCCTTCGTCCAGCACCGCGCCGGGCGTGGCGCCCAGGATGTCCTGGAGCGGGCGGCGGGTGATGCGGGCCGCGGTCTCGTTGGCGTCCACGAAGGCCAGGGCGTCGGCGTCCAGGACCAGGATGGCGTCGCTGGCCTGGTTCAGCAGGGCGCGGAAGCGCTCCAGCTCCCCGAGCCGCTCCTTGAGCTCGGGGTAGTAGGTCTTGCGCACCGAGCGCTCGCCCAGCCCGATGAGCCGGGTGCGGACGTCCTCAGCCGAGGGCCTCTTCATACAGCGACTCGATGTCCTCCACCGTGAGGGCGGCGGGATTGGTGGTCATGCAGGGGTCCTGGCTGGCCTTCTCGGCCAGGCTGCGCAGCTGGTCGCGGCTCACGCCCAGGTCGGCCAGGCCGTGGTCCAGCCCGGACAGCCGGGCCATGTCCTGGAGCGCGGCCTTGAGCCGGGGCCGGGCGGCCTTGGGCGTGCGGGCCGAGACGCCCAGGGCCTCGGCGGCGCGCATGTAGCGCTCGGGCGCGGCCTCGAAATTGCGGTCCACCACCACGGGCAGCAGGATGGCGTTGCACAGGCCGTGGGGCAGGTCCAGGAACCCGCCCAGGCTGTGGGCCATGGCGTGCACGGCCCCCAGGATGGCGTTGGAGAAGGCCAGGCCCGCCTCCAGGCTGCCGAGCATCATCTCGCCGCGGGCCTGCAGGTCGCCGGAGTCCGCAAGGACCCGCTCGAAGTGGCTCTTGATGCGGCCCATGGCCGACAGCGCCAGGAGGTCGGTGAGGGGCGAGCTGGCGTTGGAGCCGAAGGCCTCCAGGGCGTGGGACAGGGCGTCCATGCCGGTCTCGGCCGTGAGCTCGCGGTCCATGGTGGTGGTGAGCACGGGGTCGATGAGCGCGGCGTCGGCCACCACGGCCTTGCTCACGATGGCGATCTTCACGCGGCGTCCGGTGTCGTTGATGATGGCGAACTGGGACACGTCCGCGGAGCTGCCCGCGGTGGTGGGCACGCAGACCAGGGGCGGCCCGGGCCGCTGCACCATGTCCGCGCCCTCGAAGCGCAGGATGTGGCCGCCGTTGGTGGAGACGATGCCCACGCCCTTGGCCAGGTCCATGGGCGAGCCGCCGCCCACGGCCACGATGCTGTCGCAGTTGTCGCGGGCGTAGCGCTCGGCCCCGGCCATGACCTCGTGGTCGCGGGGGTTGGGCGAAACGTCCAGGAACAGGCTCACTTCCAGGCCCTCGTCGGCCAGGCTCTTCTCCACCAGGCCGGTCCAGCCCGCGGCCCGCACCCCGGGGTCCGAGACCAGCAGCACCCGGCCCGCGCCCAGGTTGCGGGCGTACTGCCCGACCAGCCGGGCGGCGCCCTCCCCGAACACGAACTCCGGGGCCACGAACTTGCGCAGATCAAAATAAGCCATGCGTTCCTCGCCTTTTCCCAGGACCATAGCGCGGCCGCCGGAATCCTGTCATTGAGAAAGACGATTTTATCATCCCGCCCGCGTCAGGTCACGCCGGGCAACGGAATCGCCTGTATCGCGCAGCCAATCATTATCCTCTAGAAGCAAGCCAAAAAGCGGGAGACGCGCCAGAGAATTGAGCTTTGACGCGGCAATCCTGGCGTATATATCAAACGATCGCGGCCCGGCAAGCACTTCCAGGCCTCCAGCCTACGGAAACGGAGCAAAAAACCGGCCGCGGGAGAAAAAATGACCCGCCGCCACGCCGGTTTTCTCTTCCTCCCTGTCCGCGCTCCCTCCCCTGCGAAAGGCGGACGCGGAACGTGTCCCGCGACTCGGACAGGGCAAGGTCCGGCCGGGCCGTTCCGCAGGGCAGGCCCCAGGACGGGGCCTGTCAATGCGTCAATTCCATGCTTTTCGCCCCCATTTCGCCCCCTTTTTCCGCATTGGCCCGAAACCCGGGCTAGGCTCGGCCAAACCAAGGAGGTTCGTCATGGGCGGTTCCGCCGTCAGCATCATTTCCAGCGTGGCCTCGCTGGCCGGGTCGGCCCTGGGCATGTCCTCGTCCCGGCGCGGCGGGTCCGCCGCCGACCTGGCCAAGGCCCAGGCCGCAGCCGCGGCCCGCGAGCGCGCCGAGTCCCGCCGCCGCCGCGAGGAAGAAGCCCAGGAGGCGGCCGAGCGCGAGAAGAACCGGCTGGCGCGCATGCGCGGCCTGTCCTCCACCCTGGCCACGGGCGGCGCGGGCCTGCTCTCCGGGGCCGACGTGGACAAACCCGGGCTCAAGGCCCGGCTGGGGGAATGACATGGACCAGGAACGCATCCGGAAACTCCTGGCCCGGCGGCGCGACCTGGAGTCCGCCCGCGACCCCTGGCTCGGGGCCTGGGAGGAGCTCTCGGACTACGTGCTCCCGCGCAAGAACGGCTTCCGCCGCCGCGATCCGGGCCAGGCCGGGGACGAGCGCATCTACGACTCCACGCCCTGCCACGCCCTGGACCTGCTGGCCTCGGCCCTGGGCGGGCTGCTGACCAACCCGGCCCTGCCCTGGTTCTCGGTGCGCGTGCGGGACAAGGGCCTGGCCGACGCCGAGGGCGTGCGGGCCTACACGGCCGAGGCCACGGAACGGCTCACGGCCCTGTTCAATTCCGAGGCCAGCGGCTTCCAGGCCGCGGCCCACGAGCTGTACCTGGACGTGGCCCTCTTGGGCACGGGCGTGCTCTACGTGGAGGCCGACCCGGTGAGCGGGGCGCGCTTCTCGGCCCGGCCGCTGTCCGAGGTGGTCCTGGCGGAATCGGCCCGCGGCGTGGTGGACACGGTGCTGCGGCGCTACGAGCTCACCGTGCGGCAGGCCTATGCCCAGTGGGGCGAGGCCTGCTCCGAGGCCACGCGCAAGAAGCTTGCGGACAAGCCCGAGGACAAGGTGGAGATCCTGCACGCGGTGTTCCCGCGCGCGGACCGCGACCCCCTGGGCCTGGGCTGCCGCCACTTCCCCTTCGCCAGCGTCTATGTGGAGGCGGCCGAGGCCCGGGTGCTGGAGGAGTCCGGCTACCTGGAGATGCCCTACATGGTCCCGCGCTGGTCCAAGGCCGCGGGCGAGGTCTATGGCCGCGGCCCGGGGCTCACGGCGCTTTCGGACATCCGCGTGCTCAACGCCATGAGCCGCACGGCCCTCATGGCCGCGGAGAAGATGAGCGACCCGCCGCTCATGGTGCCGGACGACGGCTTCCTGGGCCAGATCCACTCGGGGCCGGGCGGGCTCTCGTACTACCGGGCCGGGACCACGGACCGCGTGGAGGCCCTGCCCGTGGCCGTGGACCTCAAGGCCACGGAATCCATGATGGAGGCGCGGCGCGAGTCCATCCGCCGCATCTTCCTGAACGACCAGCTCCAGCCCCCGGGCTCGCCCGCGCTTTCGGCCACCGAGGCCCTCATCCGCCAGAGCGAGAAGATGCGCGTGCTGGGGCCGGTGCTGGGCCGGCTCCAGACCGAGTTCCTGGCCCCGCTGCTCACGCGCTCGTTCAACGTGCTGCTGCGCGCGGGCTGCCTGCCGCCCCTGCCGCGGGGCCTGACCCGCGAGGACCTGGTCATGGACTACTCCTCGCCCGTGGCCCGGGCCCAGAAGCAGTACGAGGCCCAGACCCTGGCCCAGGCCATGGCCTACGTGGCCCCGTTCGTGAAGGACGGCGACCCCCTGGGGGTCATGGACAACTTCGACGCGGACCGCATCGCCCGCCACGCCGTGGAGCTCTTCGGCGCGCCCCAGGACTACCTGCGGCCCGAGGACCGGGTGGCGGAAATCCGGCGGGGGCGCTGGAAGTAGGACTATGCCCGGCGCAAAACAGCGCAGGAGGCCTGTCTGGGAACGGACAGGCCTCTTTTTCCTTGGCCGGCGAACACGCCAGAATCTCCAACCGCGACGATCAGGTATTCGATTATTCTGAGCTTGCCATTTTGCAAGAATTATCTGAAAAGTGATTCGTTCAGGAAGGATCCGGCTTCGGGCGGCAGGGTGGATGCCGCATCCGGGGCAGGCTCCTCGCCGTCTCTTCCTGCTCTTCAATATTCGGCTGATGGGGGAAACATATGTACAGGCTCCTGTGCGTGCTTTTCATGCTCTTGTGCCTTCCCTCCTGGGCGCAGGCGACTCCGGTGGACGACATCAACCAGGCCGCCGCGCTCATCAGGAACAGGGACTACGCCGTGGCCAAGCCCTTGCTCCAGGGCGTGGCCTCCTCGGCCAACTCCAACAGCGAGGAGAAGGCCAACGCCTACTACATGTTGAGCATCATCGAGGAGAATGCGGGCGACGCCCTGACCTACGCCAAGAAGGCCACGGAACTGTCGCCGGCCAATTCGCAGTTCCTCTTGCAGTACGGGGCCCTGCTCTACTCGGGCAAGCACTACCCCGAGGCCGTGGCCGCCCTGACCAAGGCCATCGAGATCAGCCCGGCCAACGACAAGGCCTATTCCCTGCGCGGCATCGCCAACCGCGAGACCGGCGACCTGGTGCAGGCCATCGAGGACCTGGACAAGGCCATCAGCCTCAATGGCGGCGCGGCCATCCACTATCTCCGGCGCGGCGTGCTCTACTACAAGCTGAACAAGAACGACGAGGCCCTGAACGACTTCGAGACCGCGGCCCGCAAGGGGGCCTCGGACCAGCAGCGCGGCGAGATCCTCTACTACACCGGCAACATCCTGCTGCGGAAAAACGACCTCCAGCAGTCCGAGAACGTGCTGCAGAACGCCTACCGTCTGCTGAGCGACGAGGTGAAGCGGGAGGAAATCAAGAGCATCATCAACCAGATCAACGCGTTCAAGGAATGGATGTAGGTGACCCCATGAAAAACGCCATGCTGCCCAGCCTCGAACGGAAGTTCTTCACGATCACCAAGTACGTCATGATGTTCGCCGCCATTCTCGCCCTGATCTTCGCCATCGGCGCGGCGATCTTCGGGCTGGTGAACCTGAACGCCACGGCCGACACCGCCGTCAAGGAACCCAAACCCTCCTACGGCGTCCTCAAGGACGCCAAGTCCAAGCGCAAGCACGACGTGGAAAACGCCAGGAAGGCCGCCGTGCAGCCTTCGCCCGAGGCCCAGGAGGCCCCGCCGCAGAATCCGGACAACATCCCTTTGGAATTCATGGAGCAGATGACCCGCATTGAGATCTCGCTCAAGACGTTCGCCCGCAACGCCAACCAGCTGGAGCCCTCCAACAACACCCGGGCCAAGATCTACAAGCGGGCCACGTCGTTCGGCTCCCTCATGCCGACCAAGGACGTGCTCGACGTCCTGGAGGCCGAGGTGAAGAACCTGGAGGCCGACGCGGCCCGCATCCGGAACCTGGCCCGCGACGATCCCGAGTACATCACCTGGGCCGAGTTCCTGACCTTTTTCTATACCGCCATCGCGGACGACATCGCGCGCCAGAAAAAAGAGATCGCCGCGGCCACGCTGCGCGCGAGCGAAAGGCGCCTGCTGGCCATGACCTCCCTGTACGCCGCCGGGATCTCTTTCGGCGCCTTCATCGGCCTCATGATCTACCTCGCCATCCTCGGGATCGAGAAGAACTCCTATCTCATCCTGAGCATCTTGCAGCCGCGCGAAGAAACCAACGCCTGACAGGAGGTTGCTCCATGAAACGATCCGTTCTCGCCATCGTCCTTTCCTGCGTCCTGCTCCTGACCTCGGGCTGCGCCAAGGACAATTACGGGCCCAAGACCACGCCGGTGGCCTACTACCCGGCCTGCTACCAGCCGATCCAGGAGCTGCGCGACTCCGGCGACAAGACCACCCAGTACACGGCCATCGGCGCGGTGAGCGGCGCGGCCGTGGGCGCCCTCCTCGGCGGCCTGGCCGGCAGGAACACCACGGGCGTGCTCGTGGGCGCGGGCGCGGGGGCGCTGGCCGGCGGCCTCCTGGGCTACGCCAAGGCCAAGCAGGACTCCATCAAGGACGCCCGGGCGCGCTACGCCAGCTACGTGGGCGACATCCAGGGCGAGGCCGGCAAGCTGGACCAGGTCACCCTGGCGGGCAAGGCCTCGCGGGCCTGCTACGAGCAGAGCTTCGACGCCCTGGTGGCCCAGTACAAGGCCAAGCAGATCTCCCGTGAGGAGTACAAGGCGCGCTACGACGAGATCCGGGCCGGCATGCAGGAGGCCTCCCGCATCCTGGGCCAGGCCTACGGCGCGGGCCAGGAAAAGGACAAGGAGTTCCAGGCCGCCCTGGACGACGAGGCCCAGAAGGCCGGGACCAGCGCCGAGGCCGTGAAGAAGAAGCAGCTCGCCGCCAGCGAGAAGGCCCAGCGGGCCGCGGCCAAGAAGAACAAGACCGCCGCCAAGCCCGGCGACAAGACCCAGCCCGCCCCGGCCCAGGCGGACAGCAACCTGGCCGGCCTCGACGAGAACTCCCTGGAAGCGGTTTCGGCCAGCACGGACAGGTACGACACCAGCATCGAAGCGGTGCGCATGGAGCAGGCCGCGGTGGACACCCAGCTCCAGCGCATGGAGACCGTGGACGCTGGCCTGGGCAACGAGGTCATCTGACGGCGCCCGCCCTGGGAATGACCCCATGAACACGCACCCGCGCCGCATCCTCGGCGCATTCCTGCCCCTGGCCTGCCTGCTGGCGGCCCTCCTGCCGGGACCGGTCCGGGCCCAGACCGACGAGGAGCACGCCGCGCTGCGCAGGGAGTCGCCGGAGTTCAACCAGGCCGAGCGCGAACTGAGCGACACCTGGAAGGCCCTGACCCAGGCCCTGCCGGACGCGGAGCGCAAGGCCCTGGTGGAGTCGCAGAGGACCTGGATCCGCACGGGCCGCAAGCAGTACGCCCAGGAGGAGGCCCGGGCCCGGGGCGTGTCCCTGGTCCAGGGCTACGTGGACTCCACCCGGGAGCGGACCCGGATGCTCAAACGCTACCAGGCCCAGATCCTGAACGAGGGCTCCCCGGTGATCGTGGAGGGGACCGTGGCCCTGGTCCGCGACGCGGGCGGCGCCTTCTGGACCCTGCGCAAGGAGGACGCGGCCCTGCCCTACGTCCTGGGCAGCGAGCAGGAACTGGCCGGCATGGCCGCGGATCTGCGGCGCTGCGAGCAGGGCCGGGCCAGGGTCCGGGTCATCGGCTACCTCCAGGCCCTGGACGCCTTTGCGCCGTCCCGGGGGCTCACCCTCGAGCCCCTGGCGGGCGCTTCCGCCGGAGCGGCGGGCCCGGCCGCGCCCCAGGCCGCGGCGCCGGCCCCGCCGCCGGTGGTCATCGAGGCCCCGTCCCAGCCGGATTTCACCCCGCAGAAGAGCCCGGCCATGCGGGTCCCGGAGGTCCCGGACCCCACCGGAGGGCCGCTCTAGCCCGCCCCTTGCCAAGCCCTCGGGGGCCGGGGCATATTTGTCCCGGCCCCAGGGGCCGCACGCAAGGAGGCTTTCATGATCCTGTCCCGCCGCGATTTCCTGCGCCTCACGGGCCTGGGCTGCGCCTGGGCCTGTCTCGCTCCCGCGCCGCTCCGGGCGGCGTCCGGGAACTACTACGCCGAGAACCGGGCCGCGATCCTGGCCGGCTTCGAGGGGACCTGCCAGGGCTTCCAGGCCATGCTCGCGCCCCGGCTGGGCGCGAAACAGGCGGCCGACGCCTGCGCCGAGGCCCGCGCCCTGTTCGCCCGCCTCGTGCCGGACATGCCCGACGTGGGCGGGGCGGAAAACCGCAACCAGCCCTTCATCCTGGCCGCGGGCCAGCTGGCGGCCATGCACCTGGCCCTGTCCCCGCGCGGGATCACGGGCCGGGACAGCGGCCGGATCTACTACGACCTGAACGCCCGCGCCCTGGCCCAGGCCCCGGCCGCCACGCTCAAGGCCCAGGGCGCGGCCCTGTTCACGGCCGAGAGCCGGAAGAAGCTGGAGGCCTGGGCCGCGGCCTCGCAGCGGCGCAAATACCCCGGCGACTGGGTGGCCGCGTTCGTGCCCGGCGACGGCCGGACCTTCGACCTGGGCTACGACTACAGCCAGTGCGGGGCCCTGAAATACTTCCAGGCCCTGGGCGCGGCCGAGGCGGCGCCGTACTTCTGCATCAACGACTTCCTGGCCTCCCGGGCCATGGGCACCGGTCTCTTCCGCAAGGGCACCCTGGCCGCAGGTGCGGACCGCTGCGATTTCCGGTACAAGATGGATGGACCAGTAACCCAGGACTGGGACACCGAGGCCCCGAGCCGGTTCGCCTAGCCCGCCGACCCCGCAACGCAAGGAGGAACACAATGAGCACATTGAAATTCCTGGGCATTTCCGGCAGCCTGCGCCGCCAGTCGCGCAACTCCGGCCTGCTGCGCGCGGCCGGGTCCCTGCTGCCCGGCGGCGTGACCATGGACGTGGCCAGCCTCCTGGACGTGCCCTTCTACAACCAGGACATCACCGAGAAGCCCGCGTCCGTGCTGCGCGTCTTCCGGCAGATCGAGGCCGCGGACGCCCTGGTCCTGGCCTGCGCCGAGTACAACTACTCCATGGCCCCGGCCCTCAAGAACATCCTGGACTGGGCCTCGCGCGAGCCGGACAACCGGCTCCTGGCCCACATGCCCGTGGCCATCATGGGCGCGGGCGGGGGCATGGGCTCCTCGCGCGCCCAGTACCACCTGCGTCAGAGCTGCGTGTTCCTGAACATGCACCCCCTGAACCAGCCCGAGGTCTTTTCCAACGCCTTCAGCGAGAGCTTCAACGAGGCCGGGGACCTGGTGGACGAGCGGATCAGGGGGCTGATCCAGGAGCAGATGGCCGCGCTCAAGGCCTGGACGCTCAAGCTGAAAGCATAGCGGCGCCGCTCTTTCAACATACGGGGTTGTCTCCCTCTTTTTCCCAGGTCGGCGCCCCCTGTTGAACCGGGACCGCCTTTCCGCGAACCAGGCGGCCGGTTGACCCCGGATGGCCGGGGCGCTATGTTCGGTATGGTCGCGCAATCCCGCAGCCGCGGCCAGGGACGGGAACCATGAACGTCGGACTCACGGACAACATCGTGGCCGGGCCCCCCGGCCAGGTCACGGCGGCCCCCCCGGGCCAGGTCACCGCGGCCCCCCCGGGCCAGCTCCAGGTGGGGCCCCCGGCCCACGTGACCCTGTTCCAGGGCGAATCCCACTACCTGCCCGGCGGCTACGTGCCCATCGACACCTCGCCGCCCCTGGTCATCCACCCGGTGGGCGAGTCCCACTACACCCCCGGCGGCTCGGTGCCCATCGACACGAGCGCCCCGCACATCCCCTACGCCGCGTCCGGCGGCGGCGCCGTGTCCGGCGGCGGCGGGGGCGGCGGCGCGGCCAACACCGGGTCCGCGCCCGTTTCCACGGGCGGCGGGGCCGGGCGCACCATCACCGAGGGCGCGGGCGGCGTGCA
>JAWRKD010000177.1:0-26484 GCA_040307135.1 Desulfovibrionaceae bacterium | reverse complement strand
TCTCTTTGAGTTGGACATCCAGCCCTCCACCAAATGGGTGAAACGTTCATGACGTAGTGACTGGATGTGATTGTAAACAAAAACAAGGCGATATGCCAACTTTGATGTTGTGTCAGGCTGGAAAATCGCTCAGGTTAGGTAAAAGATGGTAGAGGCCGAAGGACACGATCCCGGCCAGCATCGGCGTGAAGAACCAGGAGAAGACGATCTCGGTCAGAGCCTTGCGGTTCAGGGTCTTGAGCCCCCGCGCCGCGCCGGCTCCGGCCACGCCGCCGATGAGCGCCTGGTTCATGGATGTGGGGTACCCAAGGAACGCCGCGGTGTGGGCCGTGATGCTCTGCCCCAGCTTTGCTCCGACTCCCATGTTCAGGTCGAGCTGGACGATGCCCTTGCCGACCTTTTCCAGGATGGGCTTGCCCCAGGTCAGGGCTCCGATGGCCATGACGATACCGCCGATGAACCCGGCCTTCATGGGCGAAGTCAGTTTCAGGCCGTAGAATACGCCCACCGCGTTGCCCGTGTTGTTGGCCCCCAGGGTGTAGGCCGCATAACAGCAGGCGGCCAACAGCGCCCATTGCAGGCACTTGATGCTCCGGGCGGAGCAGTCCTTCATCACCCGGTCGGTCAGCCGGGTCAGCAGGAAGCCGAGCAGGGCGCTGACGATGGGGGTGCCGATCCAGGTGACGAAGAGGAACACGATGGTCGTCTTCCAGAAGACCGGCGCGCCCATGGCCAGGGCCGAGCCCACCACGGAGAAGCAGGCCAGCTGGGAGGTGGACACCGGCCACTTGAACCATGTGTTGGCCGCAGTCACCATGGCCGCGGTAAACATCATGACCATGGCCCCCAGCGGGGTCATGTCCTCGCCCCGGATGATGCCTGTGCCCACGGTCTGCACCACGTTGTGGCTTTCGAACGTGGCCCCCAGAATGACGAAGAAGGCGATGAGCAGACAGGCGGTGATGGGTTTCCTGATGACCCCGGACCCATAGGCCATGCCCATGGTGGCCCCGGTGTAGTGTGAGCCGATGGTCCAGCCGAAGAACAGTCCCGAGAGGACCATGCCGATGGTGAGCGCGTTTTCCATATCCCAACTCCTTGTTGGCGGCAGGTGTAGCGACTGATACAGATAAAAAGCCATTGAGTCAAATAAAAATGTATCAATTGTTGCAATCAGCTGGACTGATGGGGGTGTCCTGGCTATGGGTTTTGAAAAGATTTTAGAGTAATTCAAGCTGATTACATTTCACTCTGGCCGCTTTTAGGGAGCTGTCTCCGCACTTCGTGTGAAGCGGATACAGAAGCTCAGCCGGGGAATTCCGTTGAACCTGCGCAACTGGCGGTTTGCTTGGGAGCAGGAATCATGGACAATGCCGTGCAGATGCGGCTGGACGAGCACTACGCGGGTTCGCCCGAAGGGTATACAAAGGGAACACACCCCTTGATTCCCCTTCGGGAAACGAAAAACGGCAGGTGATAACCTGCCGTTTTCATTGTCGCATCGTGGTCGGGATGAGAGGATTTGAACCTCCGGCCCCTTGAACCCCATTCAAGTGCGCTACCAGGCTGCGCTACATCCCGACGTTGCGAGGGAAGCTTGATACCCGCCGGGCCGGGGATTGTCAACAGCCCCGTCCGGGGCAGGCGAGGTTATAATCTGCCCCCTTCTCATTGACAGGGGCCGCATCGCGGGGCAACCTCCATTCTGTCAGCGTCCCAGAAGGCCCGCGGGGCCACAGCCGAGGAGGGATCATGGACGAGAGGACCGCCAAAGATATCAACCAGTTTCTCACCTTTACCCTGGGCCGCGAAATTTTCGCCCTGGACATCGGCACGGTGCGCGAGGTCCTGGAACTCACCACCATCACCCGCATTCCCCGCACCCCGCCGTTCATGCGCGGGGTCATCAACCTGCGCGGCCACGCCGTGCCCGTGGTGGACATGCGTCTCAAGCTCGGCATGAGCAAGGGCGAGGACACCGTGGACACCTGCATCATCATCGTGGAGATCGATTTCGAGGGCGAGCAGACCGTCATGGGCGCGCTGGTGGATTCGGTGCGCGAGGTCTTCGAGATGGCCCCCGAGGCCATCGAGGCCGCGCCCAAGATGGGGGCCGCGGTGAACGCCGAATACATCCGGGGCATGGGCCGCCAGAACGACAACTTCATCATCATCCTGGACATCGGCAAGATTTTCTCGGCCGAGGAACTGGCCCTGGTGCGAGGGGCGGGTGGGCCGGAAAAGGCCCCCCAGGAGGCCGCGGCCTAGCAGGCCGTTCCCAAAGAAGTTTCCGCAGGCCGTTCAAGAAACGCGCAGGCAAGGCCCGAAAAAAACGCAAGGCCGACGCGTATCGCCACTACGCGGGGTTTTGCGTTTTTTGCTGCAACGCAGCCGGCGCGGAATTTTCAACGGCCTGCTAGTCCGCGGGCTCCCACTGGGTGAGCGTGTCCCAGCGCACCTTGCCGTGGACCTTCTTGTACTTGCGCAGGAGCACGTAGAGGGCGCCCGCTCCGCCGTCCCTGGGCTGCGCCGTGCAGAAGGCCAGCACGGCCCGGCGCAGGGGCTCGCGCGTGAGCCAGGTCTGGATCTCCTGCTTGAGCACGCTCTGGCCGCCCGGGGAGTTGCGGCCCCGGCCCGTGACCAGGAGCACGCAGCGCCGCCCCTGGAGGTAGCTCTCGCGCAGGAAGAACAGCAGGCTGTCGTAGGCCTGGTCCGCGTTGAGCCCGTGCAGGTCCAGGTGGGCCTCGCTGGACAGACGGCCCGCCTTGAGCTGCTGGAATATCTTGGAATCCATCCCGCGCACGAAGCCGTGCATGTACTCCTCGCTGAACTCCAGTTCGAAGTCGATGTCCCCGCGCAGGAAGCGGGCCAGGGCCTCGCCCTCGTGGTCGGCCGGAGCCTGGGGCTCGGGCGGGGCGGGTTTGGCCGCGGCCACCTGACGGCCTGCGCCCGCGTGCATCGGGTCCACGCCCTGCATGGCGTTCTGGAACAGGTTCGCGTCCTCGGCCAGGGGCGCGGGCTCGGGCAGGGGGTCCGGGGCCTTTTCCGGGGCCCCGGCGCGTAGGGGCCTGCCCGCCTTGAGCGCGGCCTTCACCGAGCGGGCGGTGATGGGCACGGGCTTGTCCCCGGCAGGGGCAAGGTTCAGGTCCTTGAGGTCGGAAAGGGATTTCAGACGCTTGCTCATGGCGGCTCCGGCGCGTTTTTACTGAACATGGGACAGCGGCCCGCCCGCGTCAAGGGCGCAGGCGGCCTTGACATTGCCGGGGCCGTCCCCATCTTCCCCTTTGCGGCCCGCGGCCTGGACTTCGGGCCCGGGCTTCTGTACAACCGGCAGGCCGCGGCCGGACCGCGGCCATCCTTGCAGCCAACGGGGAAGCGCATGCTCAAGATCGAAGACCTGCACGTGAAAATCGGCGAGCGGGAGGTCCTCAAGGGGATCAACCTGCACATCCGGGAGGGCGAGACCTTCATCCTGTTCGGGCCCAACGGCTCGGGCAAGACCTCGCTGCTCATGACGCTCATGGGCTTCTCGGGCTACAGCGTGACCCAGGGACGCATCCTGTTCCGGGGCCAGGACGTGACCTTCGCCCCGTCTTACGAGCGCGCGCGCCTGGGCCTGGGCATGAGCTTTCAGCGGCCGCCCACCATCCACGGGCTCAAGACCAGCCACCTGGTGCAGATGTGCGCCCGCGGCCGCCAGGTGGACCCCGCGGCCCTGGCCGAAAAGGTCAATTTCACGGAATTCCTGGACCGCGACATCAACGCGGGCTTTTCCGGCGGCGAGATCAAGCGCTCGGAACTCCTCCAGCTCATGGCCCAGAACCCCAAGCTCGTGCTCTTCGACGAGCCCGAGTCCGGCGTGGACCTGGAGAACATGCAGCTCATCGGCAAGGTGGTGCGCTCGCTTCTGTCCGGCGAGCTCTCGCCCCGGGCCGAGCTGTCCATGAAGGAGCAGAAGTCGCGCACCGCGCGCTCCGGGCTCATCATCACCCATACCGGCTACATCCTGGACTACGTGAACGCCGACCGCGGCCAGGTGCTCTACAACGGGCACCTCTGCTGCGAGGCCCGGCCCCGCGACATTCTCGAGCACATCCGCTCGTACGGCTACCAGGAATGCGTGCGCTGCCTGAACTAGGGAGTACCCCATGAGCAAAGTCGATCTTTCCGAATTCAACTTCAAGGGTCTCGAGCAGCCTTTCATCGCGGACCTGCGCACCATGTCCCAGGCTGACAAGGACCAGCTCGTCATGTCCGGCGTGGACGTGGACGAGACCGAGCGCAGCGCCTCGTTCCTGCACATGGACCACTCCAACGTGCACTGCGAGTCCAACGACCCGGCCGTGGAGATCATGGACATCAAGAAAGCCCTGGCCAAGTACGACGGGCTGCCGGACTACTTCTGGAGGCTCATCGACAAGGACAAGGACGAGTTCACCCGGGCCGCGGCCGACAACCTCCACGGCGGCTACTTCATCCGCACCAAGAAAGGCGTGAAGGTGGAGAAGCCGGTGCAGTCCTGCCTGTTCATCAAGACCAACAAGGCCGGGCAGAACGTGCACAACATCGTGGTGGTGGAGGAGGACTCCGAGGTCCACATCATCACCGGCTGTCTGGTGGCCGACCAGCACGAGGCCGCCGCGCACCTGGGCATCTCCGAATTCTACGTGAAGAAGGGCGGCAAGCTCACCTTCACCATGATCCACAACTGGGGCGAGAACGTCACGGTGCGGCCGCGCTCTTACGGCCTGGTGGAGGAGGGCGGCGTCTATCTGAGCAACTACGTGCTCATGAAGCCGGTCAAGGACCTCCAGATGTACCCCACCATCCGGCTGGCCGGGCGCGGAGCCGTGGCCCGCTTCAATTCCGTGGTGGTGGCCCCGGAGGGCTCGCACCTCAACATGGGCAACCGGGTGATCATGGACGCGCCCGAGACCCGGGCCGAGATCATTTCGCGCACCATCACCACCGGCGGCACCATGATCGTGCCGGCCATGATCGAGGCCAACGCCGTGCCCGCCCGCGGGCACCTGGAGTGCAAGGGCCTGATCCTGGGCAAGGGCGTGATCCACGCCATTCCTGAGCTCAAGGGCGCGGTGGCGGGCGTGGAGCTCTCCCACGAGGCCGCGGTGGGCAAGATCGCCCAGGAGGAGATCGAGTACCTCATGGCCCGCGGCCTGGACGAGGAGGAGGCCACCTCCACCATCGTGCGCGGATTCCTCAACGTGGAGATCATGGGCCTGCCCAAGAAGCTCCAGGACACCATCCAGAAGACCATCGCCGAGTCCGAGAAGGACATGTTTTAGGGCCGATGCGCCTGAAATGCCGCGGCCCGGGCGACTATGTCGTCCGGGCCGTTTTTTTATGGAAACAGAAGGGCCGCAAATTCGGTTCAGCGTGTCGCGTCTCCCTCGCTCTGGATTCCAAAGGCCCGCCATTGCGCGGCCGCAGCCTCGGACGCCCGCGTCGCCTCCTCCTGGGTCCAGGGTTCGATGACCAGGGCCTCGGCCACCACCTGCCAGATGTACTTCACTTCGTACTTGAGGTCCTTGTAGTACTTGGGCAGACGCTTCATGATCTGGTCCCGGCAGTTGGAGCAGCCGACCACAACCACGTCAGCGCCGCTGCGCCGGATCTGGTCGGCCTTGTAGCGGCCGTGGAAGGCCGACTGCTTCTCGAAGGGGCCGGGCCAGTTGCCGCCGCCCGCGCCGCAGCAGTAGTTGGCCTCGCGGTTTGGGGTCATCTCCACGAAGTCGTCCACGCACTGGGAGAGGATCCAGCGCGGCTCGTCGAAAAAGGCCTGGCCGTAATGCTTGAGCAGCTCCCGGCCGTGCTTACAGGAGTCGTGCCAGGTGAAACGCTTGCCTGCGTGCACGCTCTTGTCCAGTTTGATCCGTCCCTGCGCGATGATCTCCTTGAGGTACTCGTAGAGGTAGATGAAGTTGACCTTGTTCTCCTCGTTGAGTTCGATGCAGAACTTCATGCCCGTGCGGCAGCCGTAGGAGCCGCCCCCGCAGTCCGGCATGATCATGCGCCGGATATTGTGGCGCTTCATGTACTCGATCTTGCGCTCGGCCAGGGCCCGGATGCCGTCGTAGTTGCCGGTGAACAGGGCCCAGTCCACGGCCTCCCAGTCCTTCGAGGGCACGGTCCAGTTTTCGTGCGCGGCGTAGAAGATCTTCCACCACCAGAACTGGTCCTCGAAGTCGCCATAGACCTCCTTGGAGTTGGGGAAGAACAGGATCTCGGCGTCCTGACGGTCCACAGGCACATAGAAGCCGGGGCAGTCCTCGTCGGCCATCTGCTGGCCCAGCTCGGCCATGCCCTGGAGATAGTCTTCCATGGGAATGGCCATGTTGTTGCCCGTGGCCAGGTTGTTGACGATGCCCTTCTGGAGCACGCCGGGAACCTCTTCCCGGGGCCGCAGGTGTTTCATGTGGAGCATGATCGGCACGATATCCACGCCCATGGGGCAGGCATAGGCGCAACGGCCGCAGCCCGTGCAGAGCCAGGGAAAGTTCGAGCGCATGACTTCCTCACTCATGCCGTAGGCCAGCATGCGCAGGACCTTGCGGATGTTCCAGCCTTCGTTTTCCGGGGCGTTGGTGCTCGGGCAGCCGCTGCTGCACGCCCCGCAGGCCATGCAGGCGCTGAAATCGAAGCGCGCGAGATGCAGGCGGATTTCCTCGTCCAGGGGGGCGGGAATGACGGTGCTCATGGCGACACCTTCCAGGCGCGGGGACGGGTTGCGGAGGCGCCCGGCCCGGAGGCCGGACGCGCCCCGCGTCGCGTCACAACCCCACGCTGGCCAAGTCTTCGCCCAGATAGCTCCGTTCGTTCTCCCCGAGGCAGCCCATGGACAGGCAGATCAGGGTCCAGAGGTGGACCACCGGAAAGTGCTTGCCCGAGTGCTCGGAGAGGTCGTGGATCTGCGAATGGCAGTTGTGGCAGGGCGCGATGCAGTAGTCCGCGCCCGTGTCCACAATCTGCCGGAGCTTGCGCTCCCCGTAGGCCCGGCGTTCCTCGGTGAACCCGGACTGAAGATAGCCGCCGCCTCCGCCGCAGCAGTAGTTGTTGGACCTGTTGGGATACATCTCGATGAAATGCTCCTCGCCCACCACGGACTTGACCACGAAGCGCAGGTCCTCGGCCACGGGATCGCCAAAGGACTTGCGCACGAGCTGGCAGGGGTCCTGGACCGTGAAGGTCACGCCCAGGTTCCGGTTCCAGTCGGAACTGACCTTCAGCCTGCCCTCCCGTATCCAGCGGGCGTACAGGCGGATGATGCTTTCGATCTCGAAGCTCGGGGTGATCTTGAACTTCTGCAATCCGGCCCGGATTGCGTACATCTCGTGCCCTCACTCCGTGTTCAGCCAGTATCGGCACCCCAGCTCCTCCACGGCCCTGACCTTGTTGCGCACGATGGTTTCCCAGGCCTGGTCGTCGGCCAGGAACATGCAGTAGTTCTCGGCAGCCCAGCCCAGGGTGCTATAGGTCCAGTCGCAGCCCACGGTGTGCAGGATCTTCCACAGCGGAACCATTTCGTCGGGCTCGGTCACGGGCTCGCGCGAGTTCTGGTTCAGGAAGTATTCCGCTCCCTTGCGGTTGAAGGAGACCGAGAGGTCCTCCCAGCCCGGCTGCGAGGCCTTGACCTCCTCCAGGATGTCCTCGACCACGAACTGGAAGTCCTCGCTGCGGGCACCCATGGCCGAGTTGCCTTCCGTGTTCAGGGCCTGGTCGCAGGAGCCGCGGATGCCCTTGGGACGGTTCTCCCGGGGCCAGGCCGCGCGGGCCGCGTAGATCAGGCGGGGGATGTCGATCTGCATGGGGCAGGCGTAAACGCAGCGCTGGCACATGGTGCACATCCAGACCCAGGGAGTGGAGAGCACCAGGTCGTCCTGGCCCAGGGCGCAGAGACGCAGGAACTTGCGCGGGTCCATGTCGTGCAGCCCCGAGGCCGGGCAGCCTGAGGCGCACAGCCCGCAGGTCAGGCACATGGAGAGGTTCCCGCCCCCGGGCAGCATCTCCATGACCTTGGACAGGAAAACGCTGGTCCTGGGTTCCACCAGGGTCGCGGCTTCAGCCATTGCCTTCTCCTCCGTTGTCGGTTGCGGCCGTCAGCCGGCGGCGCGCTCCTCGGCCTTCTTCTTTTGGTAGGCCCGGTCGATCAGGTCCAGGATCTTCTCGGTCTTGCAGGGCTTGAGGAGGTAGTCGAAAGCCCCGAGGCGGATGAATTCCGCGGCGTCGTCGGCCGAGGCGTGGCCGGTGACCACGATGACCTTGGCCTTGACCCCGGCTTCGCGCAGCCGCTCCAGGGTGCCCCGCCCGGTGTAGCCGGGCAGGCGCATGTCCAGGAGCACCACGTCGTAGTCGTTTCTGCGGAGCTCCTCCAGGGCCTCCTCGCCGCTATAGACTTTGGCGGCGAAGAGGCCGTGCACTTCCAGGAGCTTGGCCATGTTGTCGGCGTAGCGCTTGTCGTCGTCCACCACCAGGACCTTGGTCAGCACGGACATGGCGTCCTCCTTGCCCTAGACCGTGGCCTCGCGGGGCTCGGTCACCACCTCGCCGCTCTGGTCGTACATCATGCCGCAGCGCAGATCGAAGTGGCGGTTCACGCTCATGGTCGGGCAGGTGGCGTTGAGGGCCACCTGGACCACGGTGGAGCCCAGGAATGCCTTTTCCGGGTCGCTTTCCCGGGTATGGTGGGCCATGAGGATGAGATCGGCCTCGCGCATCCGGGCGAGCTTGAGGATCTCCATGGCCGGCATGCCGTCCCAGGCCTCGAAGCTGCAGCTCTGGATGCCCCGCAGCTTGTCGCCGTAGCGCTCCTCCAGGCGGGCCTTGGCCACGTCGATGGCCCGCGTGGCTTCGGTCCGGTCCGCGGAGCCGCCGTTCCTTTCCACGCAGTGGAAGACCGTGAGCCCGGCCTTGTAGTGCCGGGCGATCTGCCCGCCGTAGAACACGGCGCAGTCGGCCTGCTCGGAGAAGTCCGTGGCCGCCACGATGTTCATGAACTTGTGCTCGCCGTAGGGCGTGGACTTGACCACGATCATCACAGGGCAGCGGGAGCGCTGGCTGACCTGCTCCAGGGTGCTGCCGGCCATGCCCCACTGGCGCGAGCGCTGCTCGGCGTATTCCTTGGTGTGCGGGCCCATGACCACCAAGTCCGAGTTCATCTTGCGGGCCAGGCGCAGGATCTCGGCATGGGGCACCCCGGGCACCACCTTGATTTCGTAGTTGCTCAGGCCCCGCAGCTTGTCCTTGTAGTATTCCTCCACCTGGGCCTTGATCCGGCCCACCTCGCCCGAGGACTCCAGGAACTCCATCTCGCCCCAGCCCTGGACCATGCCGCAGACGTGCAGGATGACGAGCTTGGACTCGAACCGCTGCGCGAAGTGGAAGGCCGCGTCCGCGGCGCAGTCGCACAGCTCCGACGGGGTGATGGCCAAGAGGATGTCCTTGAACATACGCCTCCCCTCCTGTTGGGGTTCTATGCCGCGGCGGCCGGGCGCGCCCGGAGCTTGTCCGTGAGCGCATCCGTGACCGCCAGATTCTTGTGCAGGAGCACCTCTTCCTCTGAAAAGCCGAAGGCCAGGCCCAGGAGCTGGGTCAGGTAGAGCACGGACACCGGGCTTCCGCGCCCTCCGGCCCGGAAGGCCTCCTTCTGGTAGGCCTCCAGGTTCATCTGGCACATGGGACAGACCGTGGCGACGACGTCGGCCTCCCCGGCCGCGTCCAGGATGGCCGCCACCGAGACCAGGGCCGTGTCCTTCTTGGTGGCCATGAGCGAGGCCCCGCAGCAGCGGCCGCCCATGTCCCAGTCCAGCACCGTGGCGCCCAGGGCCGTAAGCAGCGGGACCATGGACCCGGGATGCTCGGGATCGTCGAACAGGGCATAGGGCCGCAGGGCCTGGCAGCCGTAGTAGGGCGCCACCACGAGCCCCTCCAGGGGCCGCCGCACGGCCCCGGCCACGGCCTCGGCGCCCAGGTCCGAGCCGAGCACGTCCAGCAGATGCCGCACCCGGACCTTGCCCTCGTAGCGCAGCCCTTCCACGGACAGGGCCTCGTTGATGCGGCCGGACAGGCTGCGGTCCCTGGCGCACTCGCGGCCCACGCGCAGGTGGTTCAGGTAGCAGGCGCTGCAGGGCACGAGCAGGTCCAGGCCCGGGGTTTCGCGCTCGGCCAGGGCCAGGTTGCGGGCCGGCAGAGCCAGGGCCAGGAGCTCGCTCACGGGCTCCACGGCGCTGGCCCCGCAGCAGGTCCAGCCGGGGACCTCGGCGAGCTCCGCGCCGAGCCGCTCCAGGCTCCGGCGGCAGGACGTGTCGTACTCCACGGCGCCGGACGTGAGCGAACAACCGGGATAGTAGGCGTACTTCATGCGCGTGCCTCCATGCTCCGGACCTTGGCGAAGAGCGGGGCGAGCGCGCCGCGCTGTTCGCCGCCGCCGAGGTGCAGCTTGCCCTTGCGCAGGAGCTTCAGGCCCAGGGGCGCGTATTCCAGGGGCAGGAGCGGGTCGCGCATGGACAGGAAGTACCGGAACATGAGCCCGGTCTCCTGGACCCGCCCGTTCTCCTCCACGTTGCGCATGAACTCGCGGTAGAACGCGCCCTTCTTCCGGCAGTCCGGGCCGCCGGCCGTTGCGGCCAGGCGCTTGAGCGCGGCCATGGCCGCGGTCAGGGGCAGGCCGCGGGGGCAGCGCAGGGTGCAGGTGTAGCAGGCCGAGCAGAGCCAGAAGGTGCGGCTGGCCAGGACCTCCTCGAAGAGTCCGAAGAGGAGCATGCGCCACATGCGGCGCGGGGTCAGGTCCATGGCGTGGGCGTTGGGGCAGGAGGCGGTGCAGGTGCCGCACTGCATGCAGGCCCGGACGCTGTCCTGGATCTCTGCCAGGGCCGCCGCCCCCTCGGGCGGGACGGCCGCCCCGGCAAAGGTGAGGAGGGCAGGATTGGCGTTCTTCATGTTCGTGTCCTCGTTTCGGCGTCAGGAACGGGCCTCGGCCCGGGGAGTCCGGACCAGGGCCGCGTCGATCACGGCCATGACCTGTTCGTCGCGGAAGCCCCGCAGCACCGTGGCGCTGTTGGGGCAGACCGCCGTGCAGGAGCCGCAGCCCTGGCAGAGCAGCTCGTCCACCACGATCATGTCCCGGTCCATGTCCAGGGCGCGGGCCCCGTAGGGGCACACGGTGATGCAGCGGCCGCAGCGGGAGCAGAGGCTCTGGCGCACCTCGGCCACCACATTGCCGCAGGACAGGTGCTTCTCGCTCAGGATGCGCACGGAGCGCTGGGCCGCGGCCTTGGCCGAGAGCAGGGTGTCGCGCATGGTCGAGGGGCCCAGGGCCAGGCCGCAGGCGAAGATGCCGTGCCGGAGGAAGTCCACGGGCCGCCACTTGCTCTCGGCCTCCTGGAAGAAGCCGTCGCTCGTGAGGCCCACGCCGAAGAGTTCGGCCACCTCCGTGGCGTCGTTGGGCTCCACCCCGCTGGAGAGCACCAGGATGTCCGGCCGCACCTGGATTTCCGAGCCCAGGACCGGGTCCAGGGCCGTGATCACCGGCTTGCCCTCCGCGAACTCCACCTTGGGCCGGTTCTGGGGGGTGTAGCGGATGAAGATGGCCCCGCTGCGCCGGGCCTCGGTGTAGAAATGCTCGCTGAAGCCGGGGCTCATGATGTCGCGGTAGAAGACGAAGACGGGCAGCCCCGGGTTGCGGCGCTTGAGCATGAGGATGTTCTTGAGCGCGCTCTGGCAGCAGACCCGGCTGCAGTAGTTGCGTTCCTCCTCGCGCGAGCGCCAGCACTGGATCATGGCCAGGCCCGTGAGGGAGGAGGCGTCCAGGGAGCCTTCGGCCAGGCGCTGCTCCAGCTCCATCTGGGTCAGCACGGACTTGTGGACCCGGTTGCCGTACTCGTAAACCCGGGCCTCGCGGCCGCCGGTGGCCAGGATCGTGGCCCCGTGGTGCAGGGTGTGGGCCGTGCCCTCGCCCGTGGCGATGACCGTGGTGAAGCGCCCGGCCCGGCCGCGCGAGAGCACCACGCGGGAGTCCTTGAGCACGTGGATGTTGGGGTTCTTCTCCACCTGCTCCACCAGGTCCTCCATGAAACGCACCGGATCGTCGCCCTCCAGGGTGTAGCGCAGGTTCATGGCCAGGCCGCCGAGCTGCTCGGCCTCCTCCACGAGGACCACCTTGAAGCCCTGGTCCGCGATGCCCATGGCCGCGGTCATGCCGGCCAGGCCGCCTCCCACCACCAGAGCCTGGGGCCAGGCCGCGGTGGCCTGGGGCAGGGGCGAGGGGTCCGCGCCCAGGAGCTTGGCCTCGGCCATGGCCAGGAGCGAAGCCGCTTCGTCGGTGCGCGGGGCCTTGTCGCCGTTGCCCCCGGCAAAGCTGGCGGTGTGGATGTCCACCACGTCCATGAGCGCGGGATTGAGTCCCAGGGTCTCGCCCAGTTCGCGCAGCCGGGGCACGTGCATGTATGGCAGGCAGGCCCCGATGAGCACGCGGTTGGGCCGCGCCTCCCCGGCCTCCTTGCGCAGGAGTTCCCATCCCTCGCGGGTGCAGGCCGAGGGCGTCTCCAGCACCTTGACCACCCCGGGCAGGGCCTCCATGCGGGAACGCAGGGCGTCCACATCCACGCTGCGTCCCAGGGTCGGGCAGGAGGAGCAGAGGGCCAGGAGCACCCGGGGCTCCTCGCGGGACACGTCCGTGTATTCCGGTTCCTCTTCGGGGATTTCCTCGCGCGGGCCGCGATAGACGCGGATCATGCGCGAGGCGCCCATGGCCGCGGCCCCGGCCTGGATGAGCGAGCCGCGGATGTCCGCGGGTTCGCCGAAGGCCCCGGCCGCGAACACGCCCAGGCGGCTCGTGCGATTGGGGGAAAGGGCCTTGGTGGCGCAGAATCCCCAGTCGTTGACCTCCACCCCGGCGGCCTGGGCCAGGCGTTCCATGGACCTGGGCGGCCGCGCGCCCACGGCCAGGACCAGGGCGTCGAAGATCTCCTCGCGCAGGGTCCCGGCGTAGTCGTAGTACTGGATGAGCAGGCCGCCGTCCGGTCCGGGCAGGACGCTGTGCGGCCGGGCCGGCACGAAGCGCACCCCGGCCTGGTTCTCGGCCTCGTCGCGGTAGCGCTGATAGTCCCGGCCAAAGGTCCGCATGTCCATGTAGAAGATCGTGGCCTCGGCCTCGCCGCCCGTGAGCCGCTTGGCCAGCAGGGCCTCCTTGATGGAGATCATGCAGCAGATGGAGGAGCAGAAATCCGCGTTCTGCTTCACGTCCCGGGAACCTACGCACTGGAGCCAGGCGATGCGGCGCAAGGGCCGCCCGTCGCCCGGGCGCTCCAGTCGGGCCTGGCTCGGGCCGGTGGAGCTGCACAGCCGCTCGAACTCCAGGGAGGTGAGCACGCCGGGATGCCGGCCGTAGAGCAGCAGGTCGGCGCAGCCCTGGGGCCGGTCCGCGGGGTTGAAGCAGTCGAAGCCTGCGGCCAGGATCACCGCGCCCACTTCCAGATCCAGGATCTGGTCCGAAACCAGGCGCATGTAGAGCTTGTCCAGCCAGGGCACGGCCGTGCGCTGGTCCAGGGGCTTGGCCAGGGTCTCGCGGGCGCCCTGCTTGAGGAGGGTTGCGGCGGCTTCCTCGGCGCCGGGCGTGGTGAGCAGCACCACGGCCAGGTCCGGCCGCAGCTCCAGGGCCCGGCGCAGAGTCCGCTCGGCCTGGGCTTCGGGCAGGTCCAGGTCCAGGAGCAGGAGCTTGCAGTCCAGGCCCGCGGCGATCGTGTCCAGGGCGGCCTCGCCCGAGCTTTCCGGGTGCACGGGGAAGTTCTCGGCCCCGAGCCATTCCGGCAGGCTTGCCAGGATATCCTGGTCCGGCGAGACGATCACGATGTGGAAGTCCTTGCGCTCCTCGAACCTGAAGTCGATGGCCCCTGTGGGACAGGCCTCGTGGCAGCGCCAGCAGCGCTGGCAGTTGTCCAGGTCCACCACGTAGTGGTTGGGGATGTTGTGCGGCACGGGCAGGTGCACCGCGGCGCGCTGGCTCAGGCCCGCGTTGAACTCGTTGGGCACCCGCACCGGGCAGACCTCGGCGCACTTGCCGCAGCTCACGCAACGCGCGGGGTCCACGAAGGTGGACCGGCGGCGCAGCACGGCGTGGAACTTGCCGGGGTCGCCCTCCAGGCCGCTCAGCTCCGTGTGCAGGAATATGTCGATGTTCTTGTGAAACAGGCCCTTGCGCAGGCAGTACTGGCTGGACTGGTCGCGCTGGGTCAGGGGCAGCATCTTGCACATGCCGCAGTGGTCCGTAGGGAACTGGTGGTCCAGCTGGGTGAGCAGGCCGCCCAGGCTGGGCCGGGCGTCGATGAGGGCCACCTTGTGGCCGGTTTCGGCCAGGTCCAGGGCCGCGCGGATGCCGCCGACTCCGGCTCCCACCACCAGGGCTCCGTATTCCTTCTTCATCTGAACCTCCCGCGCCTAGTCCAGGCCTCCGGTGACCTCGGGGAACTCATGCTCGCGGAACACGGACAGGGGCGGCGCCTCGCTGGGATTGCGGCCCGCCTCGTACTCGAAGGCCCGCTGGGTGCCGGCCGCCACGGTGCGGAACAGCTCCATCACCGGAACCCCGTTGGGACAGGCGTTGGAGCACTGGCCGCAGCCCACGCAGGCCGTGCTCATGTGGGCCAGCCGCGTGAGGTGGAAGAAGACCGTGTCCGTGGGCATCTTGATGGCCCCGCGCTGGCGGGCCCAGGAGAGGTACTGCCAGGGCTTGTGCTCGAAGACGTCGGTCAGGAAGACGCACTCCTTGCAGTAGCAGACCGGGCAGGCCATCCGGCAGTTGTAGCAGTTGACGCAGGCCGAGAGGAACGTGGACAGCCTGTCCATGTCCGCGGTGGCCGCGCCGGTTTCGGCGAACATGGCGTCGCGCTCGGCGATGCGCTCGGCCAGCAGGCCCTCCAGGGCCTTGGCCCGGGAGCCGTCGTCCGCCACCTCGGGCAGGTGCAGGCGGGTCATGAGGCCCTCGCCGCGCGGGGTGTTGGCCACCAGCAGAAATCCCTGCGCCGGGTCCTGGCCGAAGAGGCCTATGGAGAGGTCGGCCTCCGCGCCCGTGGGGTGCTCGCAGGTCTTGCAGGCCCGGGCGATCTCCGCGCCGTTGAACGCGCCCCGGCCCGCGGCCCGCAGGAACTCCAGGAGCGGTTCGCCCGTGCCGTTGTCTCCGGCGAAGCGGGGGTAGTCCGCATTACTGAAGGCCCCGGCGCAGTCCAGGCTCACCAGCAGGGTGTTTTCCAGGCTGCCCTGGTTCAGCTTGCAGAGCTCGATGAAGGCCCGCGCCTCGCAGGGCCGCAGCAGGGCGGCCACCAGGCCAGCGTCGTCCGCGCCTCGGGTCAGGCGGGTGAGCATGCGGGCCGCGTTGATGCGGAACGAGGGCGTCAGCGGGTCCACGTCGGCGAATCCGGCGGGCTCCGCCACCAGGGCGGGCATGGTTCCGGCCTTGCCAGGCAAACGCCTTGGCGCGAGCACGGCCGAGACCTCCTCATCAGCCAGGAGCCGGGCGCAGAACCCCTGGAGCGCGGCCACCGGATTGCCGTCCTTGACCTCGATTCTGGCGATGCTTCCCATGACGTGCCTCCGCAACACTCGGTTCAGAGCAGGGGCAGGCGCCGGGTGTCGATGGGCCCCAGCTCCTTGATTTCCGCCGCGAAACGGTTGACCGTGGCGGCGAACTCGTTGCCCTCGCTGGCCCCCACCCAAGTCAGCTTGAGACGGCGCTCGTCGATGCCGAAACGCGGCAGGATCTCCTTGAGCAGCTTCATGCGCCGCCGGGCCTTGTAGTTGCCGTTGATGTAGTGGCAGTCCCCGGGATGGCAGCCGGACACGAGTACGGCGTCGGCGCCGGAGAGCAGGGCTTTGATGATGTACTTGGGGTCCACCATGCCGGTGCACATCATGCGGATGAGCCGGACGTTGGGGGACTGGACCATGCGGGCGGTGCCGGCCAGGTCCGCGGCGGTGTAGGTGCACCAGTTGCAGACGAAGGCCACGATGGCGGGCTCGAAGCTCTCCCCCGGGACCGTCCGGGATTCCGTTTGCGGAACGACGACCAGTTCTTCCATGACTTCCTCCCGTTTCTTCCAGAATCAGACGGCTTCCGCGCCGGGCGCTTCCGGAGTCGGGCTCAGAAGCCCCTCCATCTCCGCGAAGACCTGCTTGCCGTTGAAATGGCGGATCTGGGCCGCCCCGCTGGGACAGTGCCCGGCGCAGCTGCCGCAGCCCTTGCACATGGCCTCGTTGATCACCGAGACCTTGCGCCGCTCGTCGAACTCGATGGCCGAGTAGGCGCAGAGGTCGATGCACATCTTGCAACCCACGCAGATGTCCGGGTTGATCCAGGAAACCGTGGGCGAGATGTCCACCTCGCCGCGCGCGGCCAGGGCCAGAGCCTGTCCCGCGCCGCCCGAGGCGTGAGCCACGGCGTCGGGGATGTCCTTGGGCCCCTGGCAGGTTCCGGCCAGGAAGATGCCGTCGGTGGCCGTGGATACCGGCCCGAGCTTGGGGTGCTCCTCCAGGAAGAAGCCGTCCTGGCCCTGGCTGATGCCGAAGACCCGGGCCACGTCCGAGGCGTCGCGCCGGGGCGTCATGGCCGTGCAGAGCACCACCATGTCCACGGGGACACGCAATGTGCGTCCCAACAGCGTGTCCTCGCAGACCACAACGAGCTTGCCCTCCTCGGCGGTACTGGACGCGCGGTCGGTGATCTCGGCCGGCCGGCCCCGGATGAAGGTCACGCCCTCCTCCTGGACCCGGCGGTAGAATTCCTCGTAGCCCTTTCCGAAACAGCGCATGTCGATGTAGAAATTGTAGACCCGGGTGGCGTGACCGACCTTGTCCTTGATGAGGTGGTCGTACTTCAGGGCGTACATGCAGCAGACCCGGGAACAGTACGGATGATGATTCGCATCGCGGCTGCCCACGCAATGGATGATGCCCACGCTCTCCGGCGGACGGCCGTTCTTCATCACGATCTTGCCGCCTGTGGGGCCCACGGCGTTGTTCAGACGTTCAAACTGCAACCCTGTGTAGACTTCGGGATAGCGGCCGAAGCCATACTGCGGCAGGCTGGACGGGTCGAGGATGTCGAAGCCGGTGGCCAGAACCACGGTGCCCACCTGCAGGTCCAGGAAGGATTCGGTCTGCTGGAAATCGATGGCCCCGGAGGGGCAATGCTTCTCGCAGGCTCCGCACTTGCCTTTGACGAAATGGATGCAGACGGCGGGGTCGATCACCGGGGTGTTGGGCACGCTCTGGGGCGAGTTGCGGTGGATGGCCTTGCGCTTGCCGATGCCTTCCTCGAACTCGCTGGTCACGCTCTTGGGGCACTTCTCCATGCACAGGCCGCAGCCCGTGCAGAGATCCTGGTTCACATAGCGCGGCGCGGTCCGCACCCGCACCGTGTAGTTCCCCACGTAGCCCTTGACCTCCACCACCTCGCTCATGGTCATGAGATTGATGTTCGGTTCCTGGGCCACGGCCACCATCTTGGGCGTGGAGATGCAGGCCGCGCAGTCCAGGGTCGGGAAGGTCTTGTCGAACTGGGCCATGTGACCGCCGATGGAAGGCCCCTTCTCCACGAGGTGGACCTTGTGGCCCGACTTGGCGATGTCCAGGGCGGCCTGGATTCCGGCGATTCCGCCGCCCACCACGAGCACGTCGGGGTGTACGGCCTCCACGCGGGAATGCAGTTCGTCATGGTAATTGACCCGGGACACCGCTGCGGCCACCAAGTTGCGGGCCTTGGCCGTGGCCTCTCCCGGATCGGCCACTACCCAGGAGCAATGCTCCCGGATGCAGGTCATCTGAAAGAGAAAGGGGTTCAGCCCGCCGCGTTGGCAGGCCTTCTGGAAGGTCTTCTCGTGCAGCCGCGGCGAACAGGACGCCACCACCACCCGGGTCAGGCCCATCTCCCGGATGTCCTTGATGATCATGTCCTGCCCCGGGTCCGAACACATGAATTTGTAATCCCGGGCCACGACCACGTTCTTGAGTCCCGCCGCGAAGCGCGCCACGCCCGCCGAATCCACCCTGCCGGCGATGTTCGTGCCGCAATGGCATACGTACACACCGATTCTGCTGGCCATGCCGTGCCCTCCCGTTCCTTGCGCGGTCCCGTCCGGCGTTTCCCTCCGAGGCCGCGCGGTCGCTGGCTGCACGCACCATCTCAAGAATCGTGCCCAATTCGCAGGATCGGATAAAAAACAGGTGTTCCGATATGTTGTCGATTCCTCCCCAATCCGATGAGCAATCCAAAACATAAAAAACGTCTTGCGCGGCAAGACAAAGTCTTCCATAAGAAGATAACAGCCTTCTCAGGTGCGCGGCCGACCGGGCATCGGGAAGACAGGGAGGCCGCATGCGCTCCAGACGCCCTGCCGCCACGTCCCGCCGCTGCCCGCGACGGCCCGGGGAGGATCTCGTCCACACCCTGCTCAACGCCGCCTCGGACCATGCCCTGCTCCTCCGCCGGGACGGCACGGTCCTGGCCTGCAACCGCTCCATGGCCGCCATCTTCCACCTTGATCCCGGGCAACTCGCCGGAGAACGCATCTACGACTTCTTCTCCCTGGAGACGGCCCGAAAATGGGCCGAGTCCGTGGACCGCGCCCTGGACGGACAGGATTGCCGGCTGGAGGAGAACCTCATCCCAGGTCTGGACCTGGAGACGCGCATGCATCGGGTCACGGGAGCAGACGGGGAGCCGGACCGCGTGGCCGTATTCAGCCGGGACGTCACCGCGCGAAAGGCCGCCGAGCGCGAACGCACGCGTCTGGCCTCGGCCATCGAGCAGACTGCCGACGCAGTGATCGTCTACGACGAGAACATGCGCGTGGAATTCATCAACCAGTCCTTCGAAGCCCTCACCGGATACTCGCTCAAGGACGTGCGCGGTTGTGAGCCCTCCACCTTCTATGTCGGCCCCGAACAACGCCGCTGTCTGGAAGAAATCATGGATTGCCTCGCTCGGGGTGATATCTGGACCGGACGCGTGAGCAACACCTGCAAGGACAACAAGGTCATCCGCTGCGAAAAGACCCTGGCGCCCATCCGGGGCAAGGGCGGCAGCATCCTCGGCTACGTGAGCGTCTGGCGCGACGTCACCGAGGTGGAAATCCTCGAACGCCAACTGCGCCGGGCCCAGAAAATGGAGGCCCTCGGCACCCTGGCCGGGGGCATCGCCCACGACTTCAACAATATCCTGGCTCCCATCGTGCTTCTGGCCGACATCGGTCTGTGCCGCCTGCCCGAGGGCGACCCGCTGCGCTCGGTCTTCGAGCGCATTCTCAAGGCCACCAAGCGGGCAGGCGACCTGGTGCGCCAGATTCTCGGCCTGAGCCGCCGCCACGAGTCCGACCACCCCATGCCGGTGCGCCTGGCCACCATCCTGGAGGAATGCCTGAAACTCCTCCGCCCCACCCTGCCGAGCACCATCGTCATCAGCCTGGAACTGGAGACCAAGCGCGACGTGGTCCTGGCCGATCCCTCGCAAATCCACCAGATGGTCATCAATCTCTGCACCAACGCGGCCTGGGCCATGCGCGGCAGCGGCGGGGCCCTGGAGCTGCGCGTCACGGAACGGGATGTGCCCAAGGGCGGGGATCGGTCGTTTCCCTGCGTCGCGCCAGGCCCGCATGTGCTCCTCAGCGTGCGCGACACGGGCCACGGCATCGACGCCGAGCACATGGAGCACATCTTCGAGCCCTTCTTCACCACCCGGGGCGACGGCTCGGGCACCGGCCTGGGCCTGGCCGTGGTCCAGAACATCGTGGACCAGTTGCGCGGCGGGGTACGGGTACGCAGCAAGCCAGGCTCGGGCACCTGCTTCGAGATTCTCCTGCCGCGTTCGGAGGCCACGGCTCAGGCGATCCCGGAACTGTCGCCGGTTCCCCTATTGGAAGCCACGGATGGCGGCCGCATCCTGGTGGTGGACGACGAAGTGGAAATCCTGGACGCCTGCACCATGGGCCTCACGGCCCTCGGTTACGAGGTCACGGCCTGCTCCCGGGGCGAGGAGGCCCTGAGCCTGTTCCGCGATGCGCCGCATGGCTTCGACCTGGCGCTCACCGACGCGACCATGCCGGGAATGACCGGGCCGGATCTTGTGCGCGAACTGCTCAAAATCGAGCCGCATCTGCCGATCATCCTGGCCTCCGGGCACAGCGACCTGGTTTCCCGGGAAAAAGCCTGGAAACTCGGCGCACTGGAATATCTGGACAAACCCTACGGAATGGATCAACTGGTCGTTCTCGTCCGGCGGCTTCTCGGCCGTGGACGGCGCTCCGGAGGGGAAGACGCATGACCCAGCCGCGCGTGCTCATCGTGGACGACGACGCCATGCTCCGCGACGCGCTCCAAACCGCCGTGGAGCAGATGGGCTGCACGGCGGACGGCGCGGGCACCCTCAAGGAGGGCCTGGCCATGGCGGAGGCCGGGGACTACGACGTGGTCGTTCTGGACGTGCGCATGCCCGACGGCAGCGGCCTGGACTGCCTGGGCCGTTTCCAGGAGTGTCCATCGAATCCCGAGGTCATCATCCTCACCGGCGTTGGCGATCCAGACGGCGCGGAACTGGCCATCCGCAGCGGCGCCTGGAGTTACATCGCCAAGCCCCCCACCCTGAATAAGATCCGTCTGCCGCTCCAACGGGCCATCGAGCACCACCGGGGCAAGAGCAAGCTCCTGCCCCTGGGGCTCAAACGCAGCGGCATCATCGGAGACAGCCGAGCCGTGCGGCGCTGTCTGGACCTGGCGGCCCAGGCTGCGGTCACCGACGCCTCGGTGCTCATCACCGGCGAGACCGGCACGGGCAAGGAACTCTTCGCCCGGGCCATCCACGACAACAGCGCCCGGGCCGATGAGCCCTTCGTGGTGGTGGATTGCGCCGCCATGCCGGAACAGCTGGTGGAAAGCCAGCTCTTCGGCTATGAACGGGGAGCCTTCACCGGCGCGGACCGCCGTTTCGAAGGTTTGGTGCGCCAAGCTCACCGGGGCACCCTCTTCCTGGACGAGATCGGGGAACTGCCGCTGGCGGTGCAGAAATCCTTTTTGAGGGTTCTGCAGGACGGCTGCTACCGGCCGGTAGGCGGTGTCAAGGAAGTCCGTAGTGAATTCCGCCTGGTGGTGGCCACCAACCGTGATCTGGATGCCATGGTGGAACAGGGACGTTTCCGTCAGGATCTGCTCTTCCGTGTGCGGACCATGACCCTCAACCTGCCGCGCCTCAAGAACCGACATGGGGACATCGCCTTGCTCTGCCGCCATTTCCTGGCCCGACAATGTCGGCTCAACGGCCTCCCGGCCAAGCGCATCTCGCCGGATTACCTGGACGCCCTGGAGAGCTATGACTGGCCAGGAAACGTCCGCGAACTGCTCCACGCCGTGGAACGCTCCCTGGCCGCAGCCCTGAACGACCCGGTGCTCGTCCCGGCGCATCTGCCCACGAACATCCGGGTGAGTCTGGCGCGTGCCTCCGTGCCTAACCGGGAACCATCGGTCGAGAAGCCGGGGGCGGCTGGCGACGAACCATTTCCTTCGCTGAAGGAAGTCCGGCTCCAGGCCGTGGCCGAAGTGGAGTCGCGCTATCTCCGTGATCTGTTGGCCGAAGCTGGGGGCGACATCCAGCAAGCCTGCGCCTTGTCCGGCCTGTCCCGGGCCCGCCTGTACGCTTTGTTGAAAAAGTACGATCTGCCCTGAGGGATGCTCGACGTCGATCGCCCCAGTCAACCCCAAAGAGACACGCGGGGCCAAGAGAGCCGCCTGGCGCAGAAACGAAAAAAGGACTTGCGACGTTATGTCGTAAGTCCTTGTTTTCGCTGGTGGGCAATAGGTGATTCGAACACCTGGCCTTTGGCTCCGGAGGCCAACGCTCTATCCAGCTGAGCTAATTGCCCGCGAGGGGGTTTAGCTATCCTCAGCGCCCGCTCCTGTCAAGGGCGAGGGCACGGATTCACTCTCTACGGCATCAAGGCTCCTTGTCAATGGCCGAGGGGCCGTTTACACTCTCATCATGAGCACTGAATCCCCCAAAAAACGAGTGGTTCTGGCCGTCACCGGGGCCAGCGGTCTGATCTACGCCGGAATCCTGGCCCGTGAACTCGGCTCCCGCGAGGACGTGGAGTTGTTCGCCATCATCTCGGACGCGGCCCGCGAGGTCATGCGCCATGAGGACGGACTGGACGAGGCGTTCCTGCGGAGCACCGCTCGGGCCCTCTACTCGGAAAAGGACATCGCCGCCCCCCCGGCCAGCGGTTCCTGGCGACACCAGGGCATGATCGTCTGCCCCTGCTCCATGGCCAGCGTGGCGGCCATCGCCCAGGGCCTGGGCAACAACCTGATCCACCGCGCGGCGGACGTAACGCTCAAGGAAGGCATGAAGCTCGTGCTCGTGCCACGGGAAACGCCGCTTTCGACCATCCATCTGCGCAACCTTCTGGCCGCCCGCGAAGCGGGCGCGACGATCCTGCCCGCCTGCCCCGGCTTCTATCACCGCCCGACGACGATTCAGGATATGGCCGCCCATCTCGCGGGCAGGATTCTGGACCAACTGGACATCCCCAACACGCTGTTCCAGCGCTGGGGGGAATAGGAGGCGTTCATGGAACTGACCTGGTTCGGCCACTCCAATTTCCGCCTCGCCCACGGCGGCGCGGCCTTTTCCATCGATCCCTTCTTCACCGGCAACCCCAAGGCTCCCGGACCCTGGCGCAAGACGCTGGGGTCGGTGGACGCCGTGCTGGTGACCCACGACCACGGCGACCACCTCGGGCAGGCCGTGGAAATCAGCACCGAACGCGACATTCCATTGGTGGGCGTCTTCGACACCGTGTGCAAACTCGTGTCCCAGGGCCTGCCCCAGGAATTGGGCCTGGGCATGAATCTCGGCGGCGCGGTGCGCCTGGCGGACGTGGAGGTGCAGATGGTCCAGGCCATGCATTCTTCGGCCAGCGGAACCTGCGCGGGCTACATCCTGACCTGGCCGGACGGCTTTTGCGCCTATCATTCCGGCGACACGGCCCTGTTCGGAGACATGGAGATGTTCGGCCGGTTCCAGCACATCCACTTGGCCATGCTGCCCATCGGCGGCCACTTCACCATGGACCCGAAGTCCGCCGCCCACGCCTGCGGATTGCTCGGCTGCGACATGGTCGCGCCCATGCACTGGGGCACCTTCCCGATCCTGGAGCAGGACACGGCGGGTTTCAGCAAGCAGCTGCAAAAGATCGCGCCGAGCGTGAAACTGCTCGACCTCGCGCCGGGCGGGGCGCTGACCGTTTAGCCCAGACGGGCCAGCGCCTCGACGATCTTCTCCGCGCGCCTGTCGCCGAGCCCGGGCACACTCCTCAGGTCATCCTTGGTCGCGGCCCGCAATGCCTCCAGACTGCCGAAACGCTCCCAGAGCAGCCGCGCGGTCTTTGGTCCCACGCCGGGCAAATCCAGCACCGCGCTCTTCAGGGCCTTGGAGGCGCGGCTGCGGCGCTGGCCGCCGAGTACGAAGCGATGGGCCGCGTCGCGCACGGACTGGAGAAAGAGCAGTTCCGGCCCGCCAGGCGGCAGGTCCACGGGATTCTTTCGGCCCGGGCGGAAGATGAAGTCGCCCAGTTCCCCGGCCCGGCGCGTCTCGCCCTTGGCGATGGCCGCCAGTTCCAGGATCGGGGCGTCCTCCATGCCGCGCATGGCTTCGAAAAATGCCCGCTCCACGGCCGCCAACTGACCTCGTCCACCGTCCACAAGCACGAGGTCCGGCCAGGGCGGGCCGGACTCCACACGACGCGCGGCCCAGGCCGCCAAAGCCGCGTAGTCGTCGGAGGAACCCTCGAGTTCGGGGAAGGCGTAGTGCCGGGATTCCTTGGGCAGGCGTCGGCCTTCCTCGAAGACCACCATGCCCGCGCGGGTGCCGGTGCCGCCGAGATGCGAAATATCCACGCCCTCGACGCGAACGGGACGTCGCCCCAGACGCAGACGTCGCTCCAGTCCGGCCAGGAGGTCGGCGCTCCGGCGCGGCGCCGCCCGCCGGGCCACCTCTCGGGCCAGTTCGAGCAGGCCGCGTTCCGCCTGCCCCCGGGGACGCGCCAACCGCACGTCTCCACCCCGGCGCTCGGCCAGCACCTCGGCCAACAGGTCCGGCAGCGCCTGTTCCGCCACGATACGCGCGGGGATGAACCGTTCCTCGTGGTAGAACTGCACGAGGAACCCCTCCAGCACCTCGGCGGCCTCCTGTCGGCTCATGTCCGGAAAGTGGAAGGCCTGCTCGTCCAGAACCCGGCCCCGGCGCACGAAAACCACTCCCAGACCGAGGCCCTCCTCCACCGGCTCCAGCCCCAGCACGTCGAGGTCGCCGCCGCCGGGCAGCACCACGGCCTGGCGCTCCACCGTGCGCCGGATCGCGGCCATGCGGTCGCGGATCACGGCCGCCTGCTCGAAGCGCAACGCCTCGGCCGCCTCGTTCATCTCGCGCTTGAGTTCGGCCAGAACGGATTCCGCACGGCCGGAGAGAAAGCGTTCCACCCGGCGCACCAATTCGCGGTAGGCTTCCTCGTCCACCTGCCGCACGCACGGGGCCAGACACTGATTCAGATGATGATGGAGGCAGGGGCGCACCCGGTTGCGGAAAGCCTTCTCGGAACATTTGCGCAACGGGAATATCCGCCCCAGGAGCTTCCACGTTTCGCGCGCGGATTGGGCCGAGGTGAACGGGCCGAAATAAAGCGCTCCGTCGCGCGTCACCCGCCGGGTGATCTGAAGCCGGGGAAATTTGGAAGTCTTGTCCAGACGGAACAAAAGGTATTGCTTGTCATCACGCAGAACCACGTTGTAGCGCGGCCGGTGTTTCTTGATCAGGCTCTCCTCCAGGAGCAGGGCCTCCTTCTCCGTGGTCGCGGCCAGCACGTCCACCCGGGCCACCCGGGCCACCAGGGCGCGCGTCTTGGCCGAGAGGTTGCGCGGCCCACGAAAATAGGAAGCCAGACGCTTGCGTAGGCTGATGGCTTTTCCCACATAGATGATGCGCCCCCGTTCGTCCTTCATGAGATAGACCCCGGGCGAGTCGGGAAAATCCGCGGAGCGGAAGTGAAACAGCGCGGCCATGCTCATTCCTTTCATGAAGCGGTTCGGGGTTCTCTACGCCCCTCCCGGAATCATGACAACGTTCGTTCCCAGGCGCGGATTTCCGGCGGCGAGGGGTCGTCCCGTCTCATTGTAAAAATTTTGATACTTTTGCCCCCCTGGAGGCTTGTAAAAATTTTTGAACCTTGCTAGAAGTCGACTCAGGGCATGGCGTTGGAAGGGCAATCGCATTACGCAACCGCAAAAGAAAGGAAGGATAACATGAAACGTTTGGTTCTTTTGGCCACGCTTCTGGCCTTCGTCTTCGGCATGGCCGCTTCGGCCCACGCCGTCAAGGTGGAGGCTTCCGGCGCTTGGGCCGTGGAGTTCCTGTTCTCTGAGAACTTCGACATGCAGAAGAACGGCGGTGCTGGCGACGGCCAGGGCGACTTCAACGTCTACCAGCGTCTCCGCACCCAGTTCGACTTCATCGCCAACGAGAACCTGAAGGGCGTGCTGGCCACGGAAATCGGCTCGACCGCTGCGGAGCAGCGTTGGGGCGGCGACAACTACCGCTTCCATGACCGCTTCAACGGCATCAACGTGCGCCGGGCCTATGTCGACTTCGCCATCCCGGGCACCAAGATCACCAACCGCATCGGCTACCAGAACATCAACCTGCCCGCGGCCGTCGGCGGCGGCAGCATGATCCTGGACGACGAAGTGGCCGGCGTGGTCACCGCCGTCCCGGTCATCGACGAGCTGAGCGTGGTGGCCGGTTACGCCCGCCTCTACGACTACGACAACACGGGCAAAGTCAGCAGCACCCAGAACACCTCGGTTGACGCGGGCGTCCTGATCCTGCCCGTGAAGCTGGACGGCTTCCAGTTCGCTCCCTTCTTCATGTATGCCTATGCCGGTGGCTCCGCCGTCAACGACATGGTCGCCAATGGCGAGACCTGGGGCCTGACCGGTCCCGGCGCCATCACTGCCGCCGGCCGCAACGTTTATTGGGGCGGCACCAGCTTCACCATGACCTACTTCGACCCGATCAAGGTCATGGCTGACATCAACTACGGCAAGGCCACCGGCAGCATCGACGCCGACGACCGTTCCGGCTGGATGTTCGACCTGGCCGTGGACTACACCGGCTTCGACTTCATGACCCCCGAGCTGTTCTTCGCCTACACCTCTGGTGAGGACAGCGACGTGACCGACGGTTCCGAGCGCATGCCCACGCTGAACGCTCGTAACTGGGCTCTCGGCTCCTTCTTCTTCGGCGGCGACACCCTGCTTCAGGGCTCCAAGGGCTACGGTACCGAGCAGACCGGCTTCTGGGCTCTCGGCCTCAGCCTGAAGGACATCAGCTTCCTCGAGAAGCTGTCCCACACCTTCACCGTCATGTACGCGAAGGGC
>JAWRKD010000176.1:0-10859 GCA_040307135.1 Desulfovibrionaceae bacterium | reverse complement strand
TTCTTCTTGAAGATGCTTTTGAGCGCCGTGATGCCCATCTTGCGGCGCAGGAAGCCGAGCTGGTTCTGGAGGGGCAGGTGCTTGGGGCAGACGTCCTCGCAGGCCAGCAGGCCCATGCAGCCGAAGATGCCGTTGTCGTTGCCGATGATGTCGTAATACTGCTGTTCGGTGCGTTCGTCACGCGGGTCGATGAGGAAGCGGGCGATGCGGTTCAGAGCCACGGCCCCCAGGAAGTCCTCGCGCATGCGGGCGGTGCCGCAGGCGGCCACGCAGCAGCCGCACTCCACGCAGCGGTCCAGCTCGTAGATCTGCTCGGCCACGGCGTTGTCCATGCGCTCTTCCAGGGCCTCGGGGTTGAAGGTCTTTTTGGTATGAATCCAGGACTCGACCTTGTTGTACATCTCCCGGAACCAGGAGCCGGTGTCCACGGAAAGGTCGCCCACCAAACGGAACACGGGCAGCGGCAGAAGCGTGATGTCCGTGGGCAGGTCCTTGGTTTTGGTGTGGCAGGCCAGGCCGGGCCGGCCGTTGATGACCATGCCGCAGGAGCCGCAGATGCCCGCTCGGCAGCAGAAGTCGAACTGCAGGGAGGAGTCCTGTTCCTCGCGGATGCGGTTCAGCGCGATGAACAGGGTCATGGAGTCCGTTTCCTCCAGGACAAAGGTGTCCGTGTGGGGCGTGGACTCCGGGTCCTGGGGATTGTAGCGGAAGATGTTGAACTGGAGCAGTCGGCCCATGGGTTACTCCTTCTTGCTCTCGGCGCTGATGACTTCCGACTTGCCGTAGCCGCGGTCGCCCGGGGGAATCTCGAAGACCTGGGTGGCGGCCTCGTAGGTGAGCGTGGGCAGGGTGTCCGCGGGGTTCTTCCAGGTGGCCAGGGTGCGCACCAGCCAATCGCGGTCGTTGCGGGCCGGGAAGTCCTCGCGGTTGTGGCTGCCGCGGGACTCGGTGCGCTTCAGCGCGCCGTAGGCCACCATGAGGGCCATCTTGACCTGGCCTTCGATCTTGAGGGCCGCGGCCAGCTCGGGGCTGGCGCCCAGGCCCGAGGACTTGAGTCCCACCTTGCGGGCGCGCTCCAGGACTTCCTGGAGGGTTTCCACGCAGGCCTCCAGGTCGGGCCCGTTGCGGAAGATGTTGGCGCCCTTGTTCAGGGCCTCCTGCATGGCGGCGCGGACCTTATAGACGTTCTGGCTGCCGTTCCGGCCGGAGACGAGATCCTTGATGCGCTCCTCCTGGGCCCTGGCCTCGCCGTCGATGACCGTGGACTTGAAGACGACCTCGGCGCCCAGGGCGTACTCGGCCATCTTGCGGCCCACGATGCCGCCGGCCACCACGGTCTCGGCCAGGGAGTTGCCGCCCAGGCGGTTGAAGCCGTGCATGTCCCAGCAGGCGGCCTCGCCCGCGCTGAACAGGCCCTTGAGGCCGTAGGCCGCGCCGTCCTTGTTGGTGCGCACGCCGCCCATGGAATAGTGCTGGGTGGGCCGCACCGGGATGAGCTGGTGGATGGGGTTGATGCCCAGGAAGTAGGTGCAGATCTCATACACTTCGCGGAGCTTGCCGGTGATGTGCTTCTCGCCCAGGTGGCGGATGTCCAGCCAGAGGTGGTCGCCGTAGGGGCTCTTCACGCCCTTGCCCTGGCGGATGTGGTGGGTCATCCAGCGGCTGACCACGTCGCGCGAGGCCAGCTCGGCCTTCTCCGGCTCGTAGATGTGCATGAAGCGCTCCTGGTTCACGTCCAGGAGCGTGCCGCCGTCGCCGCGGCAGCCCTCGGTGACCAGGATGTCCGTGGGCACGATGCCGGTGGGATGGAACTGCACGGCCTCCATGTTGCCCATGGCCACCACGCCGGTGTTGATGGCCGGGATGTGGCCCGAGCCGTCGCAGATGACTGCGTTGGTGGTGTTCGGGTAGATGCGGCCGAAACCGCCGGTGGCGATCATGGTGGCCTTGGCCAGATAGACGCGCAGCTCGCCGGTCTTCAGGCAGCGGGCCACGGCCCCGAAGCAGGTCTCGCCGTCGTGGATGAGCGCGATGGCCTCGGTCTTGTCGTGGACCTCCACGCCCAGCTCGGCGCAACGGTTGTCCATGGTGAAGAGCACGGAATGGCCGGTGCCGTCGGAGACGTAGCAGGTGCGCCATTTGGCCGTGCCGCCGAAGGCGCGGGCCGTGATGAGCCCTTCCTTCTCCGGCTTCTCGATCTTCTCGAACTTCTGGCCGCCCTTGAAGTAGCTGGAGGGGCCGGGCACCACGCGGTTCCAGGGCACGCCCCAGAAGGCCAGGCGGCGCATCTCGATGGGCGCGGTGTCCACGAAGAGCCGGGCCACTTCCTGGTCGCAGCCCCAGTCCGAGCCCTTGACCGTGTCGGCGAAGTGCACGTCCGGGCAGTCGCCCTCGCCCATGGCGCTGTTGCCCAGCGCCGCCTGCATGCCGCCCTGGGCGGCCGAGGAATGCGAGCGGCGGGCCGGGACGATGGAGAGACAGACCGTGGACAGGCCCGCGTCGGCGCATTCCAGGGCCGCGCGTTCGCCGGCCAGGCCGGCTCCGATGACGAGCACGTCGGTGTAAACCGTCTGGATCATCGTTGTCTCCTTACTGGATGGCCAGGAACCAGAACCTGGCCAGGGCCAGGAGGCCGATGCAGATGAAGGTGAGGGTCAGGATGTTCTCGGCCTTCTTGAACCGGCCGCGCTCGCGGTCGCGGATCACGCCCCACTTGACCCCGATGCGGTAGAAGCCGATGCCCACGTGCAGCTCCACCATGGGCAGCAGCACCAGGAAGAAGGCCAGCCAGAAGCCGCCCTGGATGCGCGCCGCGCTCTTGGCCGCGGTGATGGGCAGGTCGGTGAGCACGACCCACATGTGGATGGTGCCCATGAGCAGGATGATCATGGCCGTGACCACCTGCACCAGCCAGAGCCAAGTGTCCTGGTGGCGCATCATGGCCGCGTGCTCCCAGATGGTCTTCTGGCGGTCGAAGCGGAAGGGCACCTTGCGCGCCGCCAGCAGGAAATGCCCCAGGAACAGCAGGAACACCATCGGCCCGCCCACCTGGGCCAGGCCCGTGGCCTCGAAAAATCCGGCGATGGCGTTCATCACGCCGGGGCCGATGATGATGCTGGCCACGAGAAGCATGTGCGCCCACATGAACAGGATGAGCGACGCCCCGGACAGCATCTGGAGCCAGTCCAGAAGGCCGTCCCACTTGGCCGGACGCCCGGCGAACACGGTGGTCTCGATGCCCATTGGTTCCCTCCTCGGAACAGATGCGGAAAGTGAGCCCCAGGCTGGAAAGATATGGAGGTTGTTTTACCCAGGCAAATTGTTTTGTCAATCAACCGGCAAAGCCTGGCTGGAAAAAAATCGCGAAACCCTGGCGGCCGCGGGGGAGCTTTGGCGGTAACCGTCTTGAATAATTACTGTCCCCAGGCAGGTCAGAACATGGTCCAGACCATACGCAGCCCCATACCGTAGAGCAGCACGGCGAAGACCTGCTTGAGCCGGGCCACGGGCAGCCTGTGGGCGATGCGCGCGCCCAGCGGCGCGGTGAGGATGCTGGCGGCCGCGATGCCGATGAGTGCGGGCAGGTAGAGGAAGCCCAGGCTCATGGGCGGCAGGTCCGCGGCCGCCTTGAGCCCGTTGAGCAGGTAGCCCGCGGCCCCGGCGACCGCGATGGGAAAGCCGATGGCCGCGGAGGTGCCCACGGCGTTGTGTATGGTCATGTTGCACCAGACCATGAAGGGCACGGAGAGCGTGCCCCCGCCGATACCCACCAGGCTGGAGACCACGCCGATGATCCCGCCCGCGCCGAACATTCCGGTCCGGCCCGGCAGCTGGCGCGCGCCTTTGGGCTTGATGTTCAGGAGCATCTGGGTGGCCACATAGAGCAGGAACGCGGCGAAGAAGCCCTTGAGGAAACGGGTGGAGAGCTGGGCAGCCACCCAGGACCCGGCCAGGGTGCCCGCGATGATGCCGGGCGTGATGCGCCGGACCACGCTCCAGTTCACGGCCCCGTGCTTGTGGTGGGCGCGGAAGCTGGAGATGGAGGTGAACATGATGGTGCCCAGGGAGGTGCCCAGGGCCATGTGCTGGATGTACTGGCCGGGCAGTCCCTGAAGTTCGAAAGCCACGCTCAGCATGGGCACGATGACGATGCCCCCGCCCACCCCGAGCAGACCGGCCAGGATCCCGGCCGCCAATCCCAAACCCGCATAGATGGTCCACGCCAGCAGCATCGCCGCATCCTCCGCGCCCGGCAGTGGGGTGACCAGGGACAGGGCAGGGGGTCCGGGCCGCTCCCCTGCCCGTCCGGCTACAACAACGTCCAGAGCATACGCAGACCGATGAGGTACAGGAATACGGCAAAGGCCCGTTTGAGCTGGGTCACGGGCAGCCTGTGGGCGATGCGCGCGCCCAGCGGCGCGGAGAGGATGCTCACCGCGGCGATACCGATGAACGCGGGCAGGTAAATGAAGCCCAGGCTCATGGGCGGCAGCTCGGCCCCGACCTTGAGCCCGTTCAGCACGAATCCCAGGGATCCGGCCAGGGCCAGGGGAAAGCCGATGGCCGCGGAGGTGCCCACGGCGGCGTGCATGGCCACGTTGCACCAGCTCAGGAACGGCACCGAGAGCACGCCGCCGCCGATGCCGAGCATGCTGGACACCGCGCCGATGACCATGCCCGCGCCGGAGAGGCCCGCGTTGCCGGGCAGCTGGCGGCCCGGCTTGGGCTTGAAGTTCAGGAGCATCTGGGTGGCCACGTAGAGCAGGAACAGGGCGAAGAAGCCCTTGAGGAAGCGGGTGGAGAGCTGGGCCGCCAGCCAGGACCCCATGACGGTGCCGAGGACCGCGCCCAGGGAGATGCGCCACATGACCGGCCAGAGCACGGCCCCGCGCTTGTGGTGCGAGCGGAAGCTGGCAACGGACGTGAACACGATGGTGGCCAGGGAGGTGCCCACGGCCAGATGCTGGAGATAGGGGCCGCTCAGGCCCTGCATGTCAAAGGCGATGCTCAGCATGGGCACGATGACGATGCCCCCGCCCACGCCCAGGAGACCGGCCACCAGGCCGGCCACCAGACCAAGGGCGGCATAGAGAATCCAGACCGTCATGATGCGTGTGCTCCGTGATCGCGGGTTACAGGGTTGGGGACAGGGGAGCTGCGGCGGGGCCCAGCAGACCCTCCTCCACCGCGGCCAGATGCGCGGCCATGGCCTGCCGGGCCGCCTCGGGATCACGGCCGCGCAGGGCCTTCAGGATGCGGCGGTGATATTCCAAGGAAGCCTTGCGGCGCGAAGGATCGCGCAGGGTCTCGGCGCGGGTCTCGGCCAGCACGTCCTGGACCCCGGTCAGCACACTCAGAAATACGCCGTTGCGGCAGGCCCGGGCCAGGAGGCGGTGGAACTCGGCGTCCAGCTCGGATTCGTCCAAGCCGTCCGCAAGGCGGGCCTTCTGTTCGGCCAGCACCGCCTCCAGGCGCTCCAGGTCGTCCGCCGAGGCGTGAGCCGCGGCCAGGGCGGCCACCTCGGGCTCCACGGCCCGGCGGAAGGCGAAGATGTCGGCAAGCCGCCTGCGCTGGGCGCGCACGGCCCCGGCCAGGGGCGGCTCAAAGGCCGCGACCTCGGGGTCCGTGACATAGGTGCCGTCGCCCCGGCGGCTCACCAGCACGCCCTGTTCCTCCAGGGCGCGCATGGCCTCGCGCACCGAGTTGCGGGATACGCCGAAGATGCGCGCCAGCTCCCGTTCCGAGGGCAGGCGGTCGCCCGGTCCCAGGCGGCCCTGGCGCAACAGCTCGCGGAACTGCCCGAGGATCTCCTCGGACAGCCTGCGGCGGCTGGCCGGGCGGAGCCGGTCCCGGAGCGTGTCGGAAGGCGGCATGATCGCTCTCCTTGTTGTATTGGTTGGACCAATATACCAATCAGAAATGGAGGTCAACCTTCCGCCCTTGCCCCGCTCCCCGGCCGGGATTATCTTCGAACCTGCGTTCCCGCGGGCGCTTCCGCGCGCCCTGACCCAACAGGAGTAAGGTGAATCCATGCGACGCATCTCCCTGCTTGTTCTCGCCGTCCTGCTGCTGGCCCTGGGCTGCGCCCAGGTCCGCGCCCCCCGTCCCGCGGCCGAGGCCGCCCCGGCCCTGAGCGGCGACGGACCCCACGTGGTCCAGCTGAAAAACGGCCTCACCGTGCTGGTCAAACGCGACGACCGCTTCCCCCTGGCCAATGTGCGGCTCTACGTGCGCACGGGCTCGGCCTACGAGAACCCGGCCCAGGCCGGCATCAGCCACCAGCTGGAGCACATGGTCTTCAAGGGCACGGAAAAACTCGGCCCGGGCGAGGCGGCCCGGCTCATCGAGTCCGTGGGCGGCGACCTGAACGCGGCCACCAGCTTCGACTACACCATGTATTACGTGGAAGTGCCGGACAAGGACTGGAGCCTGGGCCTGGACACGGTGACGGACATGGCCCTGCACGCCCGCATCGACCCCAAGGAGCTGGCCTCGGAAAAGCAGGTGGTGCTCTCGGAGCTGGCCCGCGGCGAGGACACGCCGGGCTCCCGCCTGTTCGAGACCTACCAGGCCCAGATCTTCAAGGGCACGAGCTACGAATGGCCCATCATCGGCTTCCGCGACACGGTCTCCGGACTCACCGCCGAGGACATCCACGCCTACATCGCGGAGCACTACCAGCCCCGTTCCATGCTCCTCTCCGTGGTGGGCGACGTGGACCCGGCCGCGGTGGTGGCCCGGGCCGAGGCCGTGCTGGGCGGACTGGCGAACACCGTGGCCGCGGCCCCGGCCGCGCCCTTCCCCCTGCCGCGCATCGGCGGCCCCAAGGTCACGGTGATCCCGGGCCAGTGGAACAAGGTCTATCTCGGCGTGGCCTTCCCCATCCCGGACCAGAACTCGGCCCAGGCCGCTGGCCTGGACCTCCTGGCCCAGGTCCTGGGCGGGGACGAGACCTCCCGGCTCTATCGCACCTTCAAATACGAACGCCGCCTGGTGGACGACATCGACTGCCAGGCCATGACCCTGGAGCGCGGCGGCATCTTCTCCATCGAGGCCACCCTGGACCGCGACAAGGTGGAGGCATTCTGGAAGGAGCTGGCGGCCTGGCTGGCGGAACTGAACCCCGGCCGCTTCACGGGCCGCGAACTGGCCCGGGCCCGGCTCAACATCGAGAACTCCCTGCTGTTGAGCAAGGAGACCCTGGGCGGCTTGGCCTCCAAGCTCGGCTACTTCCAGCTCATGGGCGGCGGCCTGCGCGCCGAGGACAACTACCTCTTCCAGCTGGCCAATGCCGACCGCGGCGAACTAACGCGGCTGGTGCGCGACTACCTGCGGCCGGACCAGATGGTGGCCGTGCTCCTGACCCCGGAGAACGCCGGGCTCTCGGACAAGGCCCTGGAGGCCGCGGCCCGCAAGGTCTGGCCCGCCAAGGCCCAGGCCGCGAGCGCAGCCGAGGCCCAGGGCGGCGGCCAGGAGGTGCTGGCCCTGCCCGGCGGCTCCAGCCTGGTGCTCCTGCCCGACCCCACCCTGCCCTACGCAGCCCTGTCCCTGGCCTGGGCCGGGGGCGACGCCCTGGTGGGCCCGCAACACCAGGGCCTGCCCGCCCTGGCCGCCCGGGTCCTGACCCGCGGCACGGCCAGGCTCTCGGCCACGCGCATCGAGGATTTCCTCTCGGACCGCGCCACGGACCTGAACGCCGCGGCGGGACGATCCACCTTCTCGGTGGGCGCCAAGTATCCGAGCCGTTTCGAAACCGACGTGCTGGACCTGCTCAAGCAGGTGCTGGAGGGACCGGCCTGGCCGTCCAGGGAACTGGCCCTGGCCAAGGCCGACCAGGCCGCACGCATTCAGCGCAGCGAGGACCAGCCCCTGGGCCTGCTCTTCCGCCAGATCAACCCCTTCCTCTTCGCCTCGGGGCCATACTCCTACTACGGCCTGGGCCAGCCCGACACGTTCCGGGCCTTCACGGCCAGGGACCTCCAGGACTTCTGGCGCAAACAGTCGCGCCAGCCGTTCGTCTTGGCCGTGTGCGGCCAGTTCGACGCGGCCCGGATCAAGGCCTTTGCCCAGGGCTTGGCCAAGGACCTCTCCGGAGGCGCAGCCAAGCCCGACCTGGCGGCCCCGGCCTGGGGCCAGACCAGGGAAAAGACCCTGTCCCTGCCCGGCCGCAACCAGGCCCACCTGCTGGCCGTGTTCCCCACGCCGGGACGCGACGACTTCCAGGCCAGCGCCGAGCTGGAGGTGCTGCGCGCGGCCCTGGCCGGGCAGAGCGGGCTGCTCTTCCGCGACCTGCGCGACAAGCAGGGCCTGGGCTACACCGTGACCGCCTTCCTCTGGCAGGCGCCCAAGACCGGGTTCCTGGCCTTCTACATCGGCACCGAGCCGGACAAGATGGGCCAGGCCCGCGACGGCTTCCGCAGCGTGGTCGCGGCCCTGCGCAGCGGGCTGTTGCCCGGGGACGAGGTGGAGCGCGCCCGCAACATCCTCACCGGCGAATACTACCAGGAGCACCAGAGCCTGGGCGCGCGCAGCAACGAGGCGGCCTCGCTCCTGGTGCAGGGCTTCGACCTGGACCGCGACAAGGAAATCATCGCTGCGGCCCAGAAGGTCACGCCCGAGACCCTGCGCGACCTGGCCCGGCGCTGGCTGGACTGGGACAAGGCCTACGAACTGCGCGTCGAACCATAGAACCCTCCGGGACTTGCGGGGCGAGAGCCCCTGGGCTACAACTCCGCAAGTCCCGAACCCGAACCAAGGATCATCCATGGCCCTGCTCTTCGGCGCGCAGCCCCGCAAGCTCCAGAAGACCGACGACGGACAGGAGGTGCGCCTGGCCCAGGCCCGCGACGCCTACCTCGGCGGCAGGATCAAGATCGTGACCACCGAGGAAGTGCCCAACCAGGAAGTGGCCGGGACCTTCGGGCTCATCGTCTGCCGGGGCTTCGTGTTCGAGAACGCCTTCCACGGGCTCATCGCCCAGGCCCTGGACGTGAACGCGGACGCCATCCTGGCCTACCGCGAGTCCGTGGCCTTCCACCCCGAGGGCGACCGCTACTACTCCTGCTACGGCACGGCCGTGCGGCTCAAGATCAAGAAGTAGTCCAAGAACCCAAAAACAAGGGGCCCCGGAAGAAAGACTTCCGAGGCCCCTTGTTTTTTTTCGCGCTGTCCTTCCCCCTAGCGCTCCCGGCCCAGCCGGCGGTCCAGCAGGAGCAGATCGGCGCAGGCCAGGGCGGCCATGGCCTTGAGCACGGGCACGATGCGCGGGATGGCGCAGATGTCGTGGCGGCCGCCCACCCGAATGGTCGTGGCCTGGCCCTGGGCGGTGACGGTGCGTTGCTCCAGGGCGATGGACGGGATGGGCTTGACGAAGGCCCGGGCCACCACGGGCTGGCCCGAGGACAACCCTCCCAGGATGCCGCCCGCGTTGTTGGACAGAAAGCCCTCGGGCGTGATGGGATCGTTGTTCCGGCTGCCGGTCAGACGCGCGGCGGCCGCGCCCGAGCCGATCTCCACGGCCTTGACCGCGCCCACGCCCATGAGGGCGTACGCCAGCCGGGCGTCCAGCTTGTCGAACACCGGCTCGCCGATGCCTAGCGGCAGGCCCAGGACCTGAACCTCCACCACCCCGCCCAGGGTGTCGCCCTGGGCCTTGACCTCGCGGATGCGCTCCTCGAAGCGCGCCGGGGCCTCGGGGTCCGGGCTGAAAAACGGCCGGGCCTGGGCTCCCTCGGGGTCCAGCACGCGGGCCTCGATTCCTCCCAGCTCCACGGTGTAGGCCAGCACGCTCACGCCCTCGGCCCGGAGTATCTCCTGGGCGATGGCCCCTCCGGCCACCCGGGAGGCGGTCTCGCGGCCCGAGGAACGGCCGCCGCCCCGGTGGTCGCGCAGGCCGTACTTGGCTTGGTAGCAGAAATCGGCGTGTCCGGGCCGGAAGATGTCCTTGAGCGCGTCGTAGTCCTTGGAGCGCTGGTCCGAATTTTCGATGGCGAAGCCGATGGGCGTGCCCGTGGTCCGGCCCTCGAACACGCCGGAGAGCAGGCGCACCCGGTCGGCCTCCTTGCGCGCCGTGGAGGCGATGCCGCCTCCGGGCTTGCGCCGGTCCAGCTCGGCCTGGATCACGGCCTCGTCCAGCTCCAGCCCGGAGGGGCAGCCGTCGAGCACGCCGCCCAGGGCCGCGCCGTGGGATTCGCCGAAGGTGGTCAGCCGCAGGACCGAGCCGAAGGTGTTGCCGCTCATGGAAACTCCTAATGGGGCAGTTCGAGGACGTCCTCGGCATGGCCGAGCAGGACCAGGACGTCGCCCTCGTTGAGCACCTGGTCGGGCCGGGGCACGAAGCTGAAGCGCGACTCGCCCTCGCGCTTCACGGCCACCACCTGGACCCGGTGCGTGGCGGGCAGGTTCAGGTCGCGCAGGGACTTGCCCGCCCAGCGCTCGACCTTGACCTCCTGGACCAGGACGCCCTCGCCCAGGGGCAGGTAGTCGAGGATGCCGGGCACGGCCATGCGGTGGGCCAGCTGCCGGGCCACGAACTGCTCCGGGAAGACCACGAAGTGCACGCCCAGGCGCTTGAGCACCTTCTCGTGCTCCGGGCTGATGGCCTTGACCCAGATGTTCTTGACCCCCAGCTCCTGGAGGTTCATGGCCACGAGGATGCTGGCCTCCATGGACTTGCCGATGGAGACCACCACGTAGTCCAGGTTCTGGAAGCCGAGCTGCTCCAGGACCTTCTTGTCCGTGCCGTCGGCCTGGAAGACCTGGTCCAGCACGGCCTGGGCGCGGCGCACCATGGCCTCGTCGGCGTCCACGCCCACGGCCACGTGCCCCAGCTCCTTCACGGACTCGGCCAGGGCGTATCC
>JAWRKD010000175.1:0-18459 GCA_040307135.1 Desulfovibrionaceae bacterium | reverse complement strand
AGCTTCCACCATATCCGGATCAACCATTCAAAGCAGTTTGCCGACAAGCACAACCATATCAACGGGATTGAGAACTTCTGGAACCAGGCGAAGCGTCACTTGCGCCGGTTCAACGGGATTCCCCGACAGTGCTTCTACTTGCCGCAAGGAGTGCGAATGGCGCTTCAATGAAGGCAGCCATGCCGAACTTCTTACCCATCCAACTTGTTGGTTAAAAACTGTAAAAATGGCTCTTAGCTAGGACAGCCCCTTAAAATAAGCGAATCATGGTTGTCGCGGTTCCTTTCGTGACGGCGCAGGGCCGGCCCCCTATGCCGTCGCCGCCTTTTTCGGAGCCCTCTGTTGGGCTTTTCGTCCGAGACCGCTTTCCAGCCGGCAGGGGTTCGACTGCGGCCTGCAATCCCGGCAGGCAATGCTCTCCGGCCTCCCTTGACTTTCCCCTGCCTTGTGGAATCATCGCCGCAGCAAACCAGGAGGATTCCTATGCGCCGCGCGGCGTTGACCCTGTGCGTTCTTGTCGGCGTGCTGCTCCTGGCGGGCCAGGTCCTGGCCGCCACGACCCTGTCCGTGGGCAGGAAGAACTTCGAAAGGGCCCGGCGGGCGGACCTCAACGGCCGCGTGGACGAGGGCCGGGAGTACTTCGCCAAGGCTGCGGACGCCTTCAGCGAGCTCTTTGCCCAGCGCGATGCCGAGGGCCACGACGTCTTCGCCTCCGAGCTGACCATGGGCGGCATCTCCCTGTTCAAAGCCGGCCGCCTGGAGGAGGGCGCCCAGGTTCTGGAGCAGGTCCTGGACAAGAACCCCGACAACTACGAGGCCGCCATCTATGCGGCCATGGCCCGGGCCAGGCTCGGGCAGACGGACAGGGCCCTGGCCCTGCTGGGGCGCTACCCGGTGACCGCGGGGCAGCGCCGCTTCACGGACGTCATGCACGCCATCCAGGCCCGCCTGCGCCTGGGCCGGATCAGCCCCCAGGACGCGGCCAACGAGCTGGAGGACGCGCAGCGGGACCAGGACCGCTGGAACATCGCCCACAGCCTGAACCTGGACATCCCGTTCCAGGACAAGTGCGGGGCGTCCTTCTGGTGGCGCTACGCCGACACGCCCTGCAACGCCAGCGCCAAGCCCGCCGGAGGCGTGGTCTGGTGAGCCTGCCCGGCCCGCGGCGGCTCCTGGACGAGGCCCGGGTCCTGGGGCCGCGGCTTTCGGCCTGGCGGCGGACCCTGCACCGGCGGCCCGAGCTGGGCCTGGACTGCCCCGAGGCAGCGGCCCTGGTGGCGGGCGAACTGAGCGGGCTGGGTTTCTCCCTGCGCACCGGCCTGGCCGGAAGCGGCGTGGCCGCTGTGCTGCGCGGCGGACCGGGACCGGCCGCGGCCCTGCGCGTGGACATGGACGCCCTGCCCCTGAACGAGCGCACCGGCCTGGCCTTCGCCTCGGAGATTCCGGGGCGCATGCACGCCTGCGGCCACGACGGGCACACGGCCCTGGGCCTGGGCGTGGCCCATCTCCTGGCCGCCCGCGCCGGGAGCCTCGGCGGCGACCTGCTCCTCATCTTCCAGCCCGGCGAGGAATACCCGGGCGGGGCCAGGCCCATGCTGGAGGCGGGCGTGCTGGCCGATCCCGATCCGGCCGTGATCCTGGGCTGCCACCTCAATCCGGCCCTGGCCCTGGGCCGGGTGGCGGTCTGCTCCGGCCCGGCCACGGCCGGCAACGAGGAATTCTCCATCACCCTCACGGGCACGGGCGGGCACGCGGCCCGGCCCGCGGAGTGCCGCAACCCCATCCCCGCGGCCGCGCGGCTGGTCCTGGACCTGGAAGACCTGGCCGGAAGCCTGGCCCGGCAACCGGAGCCCGCGGTGCTCAGCGTGACCCAGGTCCAGGCCGGGGAGGGCCACAACGTCATCCCCCAGGACGTGCGGATCAAGGGCACGCTGCGGTTTTTCCAGGAGCGTACGCGGCAGGCGGCCTTGGCCGCGATGGCCCGGCTCTGCATGGACATGGAGGCCGCCACGGGGGTGGCCGCGGCGTTTGCCAGCGTCACCGACGCCCCGCCCATGCTCCTGCCCCCGGACCTGGCCCTGCGCGTGCGGGACTGGTGCGCCGAGCTTGCGGGGCCGGAGCGCGTGGACCTGCCCGCCCCGGCCTCCATGGGTGCCGAGGACTTCGCCTTCTTCGCCCAGGCCCGGCCCGCGGCCTACCTGCGCCTGGGCTGCGCCGACGCGCTGCGCCGCCACGGCCTGCATACGCCCTTCTTCGACTTCGACGAGGCCGTGCTGCCCGGGGCCTGCGCGCTGCTGGCCTGGTGCCTGCTGCGCCTGCTGCAGGCCGCTCCCGGCTGTCCCTGCACAGGCAAACCGCGCCGGGAAGGCAGGAAAACACCGCGTCAGCCTTGAGTTTTTCTTTTGTCCGGCGTAGCATCCCCGCAAAGGGAAACTGGCCGTCAAGGCTGTCGAGAGGGGTCATGCCGAGATTTGGGGGGACTGCGTTGTCTCTTGCGCTGGCGCTGATGCTGGCGCTGTGTTCCTGTTCGCCCTCGCGCGAGACGGCCAAGCCCAATGCGGCCACGCCCGGCGTCACCGACAGCGAGATCGTGCTGGGCTCGTCCCTGGCCCTCAACGGCCACGCCGGCTACCTGGGCACCCAGACCCTGCGCGGGGCCCTGGCCTACCTCAACTACGTCAACGAACAGGGCGGGATCTTCGGCCGCCGCATCCGGGTCATCGCCTACGACGACGCCTATGATCCCCCCAAGTGCCTGGCCAACACCCAGCATCTCATCATCGCGGACAACGTCTTCGCCCTGTTCTGCTACGTGGGCACGCCCACCACGGTGAAGATCCTGCCCATGGTCGAGGAGGCCCGCATTCCGCTCCTGGGCATGTTCACCGGAGCCAACGCCCTGCGCGAGCCCTTCAACCGCTACCTGGTCAACGTGCGGCCCTCCTACTACCAGGAAACCGCCGCTGCGGTGACCCACCTGGTCAAGGACCTGGGCATCAAGCACATCGCCGTATTCTACCAGTACGACGCCTACGGCTTCGACGGCCTCACCGGCGCGGAACTGGCCCTCAAGGAGTTCGGCCTGGAGCCCGTGGCGCGCGGCTCCTACATCCGCGGCTCCCTGGACGTGGAGGACGGGCTCATGCGCATCCAGAACTCCGGGGCCGAGGCTGTGGTCATGATCGGCACCTACGAGCCCTGCGCCAAGTTCATCCGCCTGGCCGCGGAAAAGGGCTTCACGGCCATCTTCTACAACGTCTCCTTCGTGGGGGCCGAGGAGCTGGCCCGGCGGCTCAAGGGCGTGGACCGCGAGATCGTGATCATGTCCCAGGTGGTGCCGCCTCCCGATGGAGTGGAAGGAAACGCGGGCCGCGACGACTCGGAATACGTGCGCCTCCTGGCCCGCTACTTCCCCGGCGACCGGCCCAACTTCGTGGGCCTGGAGGGCTACGCTAACGCCCGGGTCCTGGTGGAGGGCCTCAAGCGGGCCGGTCCCCGGCTCAGCCGCGAGGGCTTCCTGGACGCCATCGAGTCCATGCGCGACTTCAACGTGGGGCCGGGCATGGTGGCCTCCTTCAGTCCCGAGGACCACCAGGGCATGGACCGGGTCTATTTTACCCGCCTGGACCAGGACGAGTTCCGGCTCATGACCAGCTGGTCCGAGCTGGGCCGCGACTTCCAGGCGCTGCAGGCCGCCCATGCGCCCGGCGGAGGCGTTCCATGAAACGCCGCCTGCTGCGCATCAGCCTGAAGAACAAGATCCTCTTCTCCATCCTGGCGGGCATCACGGTGGTCAGCGTGGCCGTGGCCTTTCTCACGCGCTACATCCTGGTCTCCTCCCTGGAGGGCGAGCTGGCCCAGCGCGGCAGCGCCATCGCCCATTCCGTGGCCGAGCGCGGCGGCTCCTTCCTCCTGGAGAAGGACACGGCCCGGCTCCTGAGCCTGATCTACGACGAGGCCAAGCTCATGGAGCGCGAGCGCCTGGTGGACTACATCTTCGTCACCGACACCCGCGAGACCGTCCTGGCCCACACCTTCACCCGGCCCTTTCCGGACGAGCTGCGGCCCCTGCTGCACCTCTCCCCGGACCGCGGCAAGCTCGTGCGCGGGCTGACCCTGGACGACAAGGACGTGGTGGACATCACCGTGCCCATCAACGAGGGCCTCTATCGCATCGGCGTGGTGCACGTGGGCCTGTCCCAGAGCCACATCGACCGCCTGGTGGCCAAGCTGCGCATCACCTTCCTGGGCTTCATCTCGCTCATCATCATGATCCTGTTCTTCATCTCCAACCGGCTCACCCGCAACATCACCCGGCCCATCAGCCGGCTCACGCGCATCTCCGACGAGATATCCCGGGGCAACTTCGACATTTCTCTGGACCTGGGCGGCCAGGAGGCGGGTTGGAACACCTCGGCCTGCCCGGCCTACACCAACACGGACCTGCCCTGCTGGAACTTCGACGACGTGCCTCGGGAGGGCCTGAGCGACGGCGGCGATCCCGAACGCTACCGCAACTGCCGCCAGTGCCTGTTCTACCGCAAGCGCGACGGCGACGAGGTGGTCCAGCTGGCCGACTCCTTCCGGAACATGGTCTGGAGCATCAAGCTCTACCGCCGCCGCCTCTCGGAGTCCGAGGACAAGTACCGCTCCCTGTTCGACGCCGGCCCGGACCCCATCTTCGTGGTGGACCTGAAGACCTGCTCCATCATCGACGCCAATCCGCGGGCCGTGGACCTCTACGGCTACCCCAAGGACGAGCTGATGGGGAAATCCTTCCTGGATCTGGGGCCCGAGAGCAACCGCGAGTTCCTGTCCGCCTTCCGCAGTTCGGGCGCGGCCTGCGTGTACCGGACCAAGATGATCCACTACCGCAAGGGCGAGCGGCCGTTCTTCGTCAACGTGCACGCCTGCCCTACGTCCTACCGGGGCAAGACCGCCATGGTCCTGGCCGTGACCGACGTGACCGAAATGATGGAGAAGGACGCCCAGCTCATCCAGGCCAGCAAGATGAAGTCCCTGGGCGAGATGAGCGCGGGCATCGCGCATGAGCTGAATCAGCCGCTCAACGCCATCAAGATGGGCAGCGAGTTCCTGCTGCTCATGGTGGAGCGCGAGCTGAGCGTGGACAAGGGCCAGTTCCAGGAGGTGGTCCAGGAGATCAGCAGCCAGGTGGACCGCGCCGCCGAGATCATCCAGACCTTGCGCTCCTTCGGCCGCAAGGCCGACCTGGCCCGCGAGCGCCTGGACTCCAACACCCCGGTCCGCGAGGTGCTGACCCTGGTGCGCCGCCAGTTCGAGCTGGAGAACATCCACTTCGAGCTGCGCCTGGCCGAGGACCTGCCTCCCATCCTGGCCCAGAACAACCGGCTCCAGCAGGTCTTCTTCAATCTTCTGACCAACGCCCGCGACGCCGTGAACGAGCGGGCCGCCACCGAGGGGCCGGAATACCGCAAGACCGTCACCCTGGCCACGCGCCTGGACAACAGCCGGGTCCTGGTGGAGGTTGGCGACAACGGGGTGGGCATCCCGGACGCGGTCAAGGACAAGATCTTTGAGCCGTTCTTCACCACCAAGGAGATCGGTCAGGGCATGGGCCTGGGGCTGGCCATCACCTACGGCATCGTCAAGGACTACGGCGGAGACATCCGCATCGACAGCAGCGCGGGCGCGGGCACCACCTTTCAGGTGAGCTTCCCGGCCGCGGTCTGACAGCGAGGAGACCATGGAAAAACGGGTCCTGCTCATCGACGACGAACGGCCGACCCTGAACATGTTCCGGCTCATGCTCTCGGCCTACGGCTACCACGTGCTCACCGCCGAGGGCGGGGACACCGGCTTCGACATTTTCGCCGCCGAGCGGCCGCCCCTGGTCATCACGGACATCAAGATGCCCGGCATGGACGGCATCGAGCTGCTCAAGCGGGTCAAGGAGCTGGACCACCGCACCGAGGTCATCGTGGTCACGGGCCACGGCGACATGGACCTGGCCATTGAGGCCCTCAATCTGGACGCCACGGATTTCATCAACAAGCCCGTGCATCGCCAGGCCCTGGAGCAGGCATTGCAGCGCGCCGAGGAGCGCATCGCCCTGGCCCGCGGCAAGGAGGAGGAGATCACCCTCCAGGACCGGGCCGGCGCCGCGGTGATCCAGCTCAAGGGCAACATCAACTCTCATTCCGAGCCCTTTCTCTTTGCGGCCTACGACCAGGCCCTGGCCCTGGGCAGGCCCCTGCTCGTGCTTCATTTCGAGGATTCGGCCTCGGTGAACGGCGCGGGCGTGGCCATCCTGACCCAGCTCCTGCTCAAGGCCCGGGACAAGGGCCGCAGGCTGGCCATCAGCGGGGTTTCCGAGAACTTCCGCAAGGTCTTCGAGATCGTGGGCATCACCAAGCTCGTGAAGCTTCACGACAGTGTGGAAGCGGCCATGGCCGACAAGGGCTAGGCCGCGCGGCCGGAAGGGTCCATGAGCGGAACGAATCAGGAGATGATCGAGGCCCTGGCGGCCGCGCAACGGACCCAGGCCGCCCTGGAACGCCGCAACTACCACTTGCATTCCCTGTTCGAGGCCACCCAGGAGCTTTCCAGCCTGCTCCAGCCCCAGAAGATACTGGAGACCTTCCTGCTGCTGACCCTGGGCCCCCTCGGCTGTTCCCGCGGGGTGGTCCTGCTTTCACCCCGGGAAGGAGGGGAGACCCTGGCGGCCTGGCGCGGCCTGGACGAAGAGCAGGCCGCGGTTCTGCGCGCTGCGCCGCCCCTGCCGCCGCCAGGCGAGGGGCAAGCCGCGGACGGCAGGCCCCGCGTCCTGCTCCTGGAGCCCGGGGGCCCGGCCGGAGCCTTTCCGCCGGGACTGGAGGCCGCGGTGTCCTGGAGCCAGGACGGCCAGTACCGGGGCCTGCTGGCCGTGGGCGGGAAGCTCTCGGGGGAGCCGCCGGACCGCCAGGACCTGGAAACCCTCCAGGTGCTCGTCAACGTGCTCATCGCCTCCCTGCGCCACGCCCTGTCCGCAGCCAACGTGCGCCAGCTCAACGCCGAGCTGGCCAGGCGCAACGAGGAACTGCACCAGGCCCTGGACCAGTCCCGCCGCGTGCAGGGGCTTTTGGAGCATCAGGTCTTCCACCTCAAGGGCATGAACGACCTGGCCGACGAACTCTCCATCCTGGCCGACACCGAGACTCTGCTCCAGGCCTTCCTGCTCCACGTGCTCGAGCTCTTCGGCGTGGACAAGGGGTTTCTGCTCCTGGCCGACCGCGGGACGCGCACGGCCCTGCCCCTGGTCCGGGGCTTCAGCCCGCCGGGCCTTGACTTCGCGGCCTGGGACCGGCTGCTCCAGGCCTGCTTCGACGCGGTGGAATTGAGGGCGCTCACGCCCATGAGCGTGTCCGGCATGCCCGACCCCGGTCCGGTCTGCGCGGCGGCGGGGCTGCCGCCGGGGCTCACCACCGGGGTCTTCTTCGTCATCGAGCCGGGCTGGCTCGGGTTGCTGGCCCTGAGCGACAAGCTCGAGGGCGGGCCCCTGAACCACGAGGAGCGGGCCCTGCTGCGGGCCCAGGTGGCCAGCCTCATGGCCTTTGCCCGCAACATCCGCGCCCTGGAGGCATTCCGGACCCTGAACGAGGACCTGGAGCGCCGCAACCGCGAACTGGCCGAGGCGTTGGCCAGCCTTCGGCCGGGCCGCCGGGCCGCGTCCTTCCTGCACCGGCTCCTGGGCCGGGCTCCGAAATCCGGAAACGGCGCCTAGTTCATCTCCGGCATCAGGGCGCAGAGGGATTCCAGGAAGAGCTGGAACAGGTCCTCGTGGCGGCGGTTGTACCGGAACTCCAATTCCTTGAGATAGAGCGGGAAGCGCTGGGGCGAGAGGCCCTTGTAGCGGCGGATGCGCTGCTGCGCGAAGTTCCAGAAGGCGTGGCCCCCCTCGTCCACATATGGGACGCGGTCGCTGGCCCGCACGTAGTCCAGGGGCAGGGAGGCGTCGGCGCAGAAGATCAGGGCGTGGTAGCGGCGGTAGCGGTCCGTGTAGATGATGTTGTTCATGCGGATGAGCTTGAGCTGGAAATTGGCGTGGAAGTGGAACACGGTTTCGGCCTGGATTTCCGGAACCAAATCCACGAACACAAGCCCGCCTTCCTCGATGAGGCCGAAGACCGGGATGCGGCCCGGCCTCCGTTCGCCCGGCTGTCCCGTGAGCTTGCGTCCGCGGATGTAGCCGCCGAGCCCGGTTTCCGGCCCCAGCAGGAGCCGGGCGTCCAGGGCCTGGACCAGCAGGGAGTAGCGCAGAGCCGTGAGGGCCTTGTAGGTGGCGTTGTAGGAGGCCCCGATTTCGGCGGCGATGCCGTGGGCCGTGGCCTCCAGGGCGAAACTCCTGGCCAGCCGCAGCCACTGGAGGCAGGTCAGGCCGCCGTTGTTGATCCAGCGTCCGGTGAATTCCTGGAAGGTGTAGCGGCAGGTTCCGCAGCGCATGCGGCCTTCGGCCAGGGCGTAAATCTTGCGGCTTTGGCAGCGCGGGCAGAAGGGCACGCCCTCGGGCTGGCACAGGCCGCTCAGGTAGGCCCGGGCCGCCTCTTCCGAGGAGGCTGCGTGGCGCAGGGCCGGATTCTGCACAAAGGACGCGCCGTTCACGCGGCCCTCAACGGTCCCTGCCGCCCCGGCCGTTTCCCGGCAGGGCGGCGTTGCTGCGCATGGCCATGAATCCCTCTTCCTTCCCTCAATTGCCTATTATGGGCAAAAGCGCGGCCGGAAACAACGAAGGCCGTATTGCTTCAGGTTTGGCACCAAGGCCAGGGCGGGCGAGGCCGGAAAAGGCGGGGTGGCAGGGGGAAGTCAGCGGGACAGCGCGCGGTCGATGGCCTGGCTCAGGGCCTCCACGGTGAACGGTTTGGCCACGAAGTCGTCCATGCCCACCTTGAGGAAGCGGTCGCGGTCGCTTTCCAGGGCGTAGGCCGTGAGGGCGACGATGGGGATGCTTGGGTTCTTGCAGGCGCTGTGGCCGTCGCGGATGGCCTTGGTGGCGCTGATGCCGTCCATGACCGGCATCTGCACGTCCATGAGGATGAGGTCGAAGCTCTCCCGCGCCAGTGCCTGGAGCACCTCTTCGCCGTTGGTCACGGCGGTGACGGAGTGGTCCATGCGGCCCAGGACCTGGCTGGCGAACATGCGGTTCACCAGTTCGTCCTCGGCCAGGAGGATGCGCAGGCTGTTCTTGCGCCGGGGCCGCAGGTCCGGGGACGGCGGGGTGCGGCCGGCCTGGTCCTGGCCGGGCAGGCTCACCAGGACCGAGAACTCGAAGCGGCTGCCCTGGCCCGGGGAGCTCTGCACCCGGATGGAGCCGCCCATGCGCTCCACGATCTGGCGGGCGATGGACAGGCCCAGGCCCGAGCCGCTGTAGCGCTTGTTCAGGTAGTGCTCGGCCAGCTCGAAGCTCTCGAAGATGTGGCGCTGGGCCTCCAGGGGGATGCCGATGCCGGTGTCCGTCACGGCCCCGGCCAGGCGCAGCATGCCCGGATCGGGCAGGCCGCTCTGGTCCGCGGACTGGCGCAGCTCCACCCGCACGCTGCCCTCGGGGGTGTAGCGCAGGGCGTTGGACAGAAGATTGGCGAGCACCTGGCGCAGCCGGAAGGGATCGCCGATCACCTGGGGCGGCAGGTCGTCCGCGATGTCCAGGCCCAGGTCCAGGCCCTTGAGCCGGGCCTGCACGCTGAAGGTGCGCATGAGGGGATCCACGACCTCGGCCAGCCCGAAGGCCCGGTTCACGATCTCCACGTCCCCGGCTTCAATGCTGGCCATCTCCAGCAGGTTGTTCACGATTTTGTGCAGGTTGTCGGCGCTCTGCCGGGCCAGCTCCAGGCTCTGGGCCTGGTCCTCGTCCAGTTCCGAGGTCATGAGCAGCTGGATCATGCCCAGGATGCCGTTGAGCGGGGTGCGCAGCTCGTGGCTCATGTTGGCCAGGAACTGGGTCTTGGCCTCGTTGGCCGCCTCGGCCTGGCGCTTGGCCTTGACCAGCTCGCGTTCGGCCAGGCGGCGCTCGGTGATGTCGCGGGAGAAGCTGGCCAGGCGCGTGGTCTTGCCGTCGGAGCCCACCACCGGGAAGAGCCGCACGCGATAGATGCGGTCGCCCACCTCCTCGTCGAAGACGTGGGGTTGGCCGGTGCGGGCCGTCTTTTCCACCTTGAGGCGGCGGAGTTCGGCCACTTCCAGGGGCAGGGAATCGAAGATGCGGGTGCCGACCATCTCCTGGGGCGTGGCCTTGCGGCGGCGGGCCGCGATCTCGTTGGCCGCCAGGATGACTCCGTCGGGGTCCAGGAGGGCCACGGAGTCGGTGGTGGCGTTGAACAGGGCCTGGATGCGGCTGTCCTTTTCCTGGAGCACGGCCATGTGCATCTGGCGTTCTTCCTCCCGCTCGGCCAGGGCCGCGGCCATGGCGTCGAAGGAGGCGGCCAGCTCGCCGAAGGGGCCGTTGTCCCCGGCCATGCCGCTGCGCGCCGAGAGGTCGCCCTGGCGGATGCGCTGGGCGGCCTCCATGAGCCGGCCCACGCGGTTCAGGATGAAGCGGTTGCCATAGAGCCAGGTGAGCAGCAGCACCAGGGCGCCGGTGACGCCCAAGCCCAGGAGGTTGCGCCAGAGGCGGCGGTCCACGTCGGCGTAGATGGCCCGCAGGGGGATGCCCACGCGCACGTAGAGGTCCTCCACGCCCCGGCCGATGTGCAGGCGCTTCACGGAATAGAGCCGCTCCACGCCATCCATGCCCGTGCCCGTGGCGTTGGCCTCCTCGCCCCGGGAGAGCAGGTCCTTGAACAGGGTGAACTGCTCTCCGGCCAGGTTGCCCACGCTCCAGCCCATGGTGGCGCGGGAGTGGTAGAGCAGGGTTCCGTCGGACTTGGCCATGGCCAGGCTGGAGCCCGGCGGCAGGTTGGCCTTTTCGAAGGTCCGGCCGTAGGCCGAAAGATCCAGGACCATGGCCAGCAGGGCCACGGTCTCCTGGCCGGGGCCCTTGACCGGGTGCACGAAGAGGACGATGGAGCGGCCCTCCAGGTTGCCGACCCAGCTGAATTCAGCGGCCGGGTTGCGGTCCACCAACAGGGGCAGGTAGAGGCGCCGGATGTCCCGGGCCTGTTGCGAGCCGGAGCTGAAGACCAGCCCGTCCGGGGTCATGGCCAGGACGTCCGCGAATTCCGGGTTGTTCTGGAGGATGTCGGCGAAGATCGCGTCGCAGGCCTGGGCGTCGCGGCCGCGGATTTCCGGGGCCAGGGCCAGGACGGCCAGCAGGCGCTGGGCGTGCTGGGAGGCCTGTTCCGGGGCGTGGGCGATGAGCCGCATGGCGCTCAGGGCGTCCTGGAAGACCGCTTCGGCCGCGGCGCTGCGCTCCATGATGGCGTTGCCCAGGGCCATGGCCAGGAGCGGGCAGAAGGCCAACAGGACCAGGATCAGGAGCAGGACGCGCAGGTCGGCGAGACGCCGGGGCGCCTCCGTTGCGCGATCTCCCGGGCGTTTGTCGGGCGCGGGCAGGCCCTCTGCTCCTTGCAGGCCGTCGTCCATTCGGCACTCCCAGAGCCCGTTTAAACTATTGTTTGCCGGAACAGAAGAGGGAATTATTTGATTTTCTTGGGCTAGGCCGTTTTGCGGTTGTCTCTCCCGCCGCCCCAAGCAGAACGGGCCGCCGGATTCATTCCGGCGGCCCGTGTCACAGCAGGACGTGGCCGGCTCGCGCCGCGTCCTAGACCTCTTCCTTGGCCTTGGCCTTCTTCATGGACAGGCCGATGCCGTCGAAGATCTCGAAGATCGCGAAGCCGTACCACATGGTATAGATCACGTAGAAGACCAGCAGGGCGGTGAGCACGCCGGCCTTGTCCAGGACGCTCTGGGCCTCGATGCCGTAGAAGTTGAAGGCGGGCTCGATGGCCTTCTTGTTGACCAGGCCGAGGATCTCCGCTTCCCGGAGCAGCTTCTGCTTCTGCAGAGGCTTGATCATGGAGGAGCACATTTCCCACCAGGCCTTCATGACCTGCTTCTCGTCCAGGTTGTAGCGGGCCTTCACCGCGGCGCCGTTGTTCTTGTAGAAGGCGTCGGAGTCCGCGATGATCTTCTCCAGCACGGGAGCGATCATGCCCTGCAGGGCGATCTCGCCGTTGCCCTTGTCCGTGGCGGTGAGGCCGGACTGGGAGGCCAGGGTCAGGATGACCGGAACGAGGTCGGCCTTCTTGGGCTTGACGGTCACGTCCACGCTGGAGGCCTTGATGGTGTCCACGCCCTCCTGCACCTCGGCCAGGAAGTACGAGGAGCCCTTGGACAGCTTGTTGAACAGGTCGTCGGCGTATTCCAGGCCGGTCTGGGCCTTGCCGTTGTTGTCCTTGAAAACCGGCGAGAGGATGATGATGAAGATCACCGCAAAGGACCCCAGCAGGAGGAGCCCCTTCATGAAGTTCTTTTTGCTGTGCAGCATGGTTTAGGCCTCCCCTCTCAGCTTGCCGATGTTGAAGAAGAACTTGCTGAAGACCCACAGCCCGAAGAGGGCCACCACCACCCAGAACACGATGTTGCCCACGAACTCGATGCCGGAGACCACGTCCTTGGACATGGTCAGCACGTCGAGCTCCACCAGCTTCTTGGGCAGGGTGGCGGCGCGGTTGACGAAGCCCGCGATGATGGACACGGCGTAGAAGCCGCGGATGTGGATGCCCTTGACCACCTTGGTGGTCAGCGCGCCGATCTGGATGCCCAGGAGCGAGCCCAGGAGCATGCCCATGGCCAGGGTGTAGAAGACGAAGCCGTAGATGGCGTACTGGGCGATGGCCGCCAGGCCCGCGGTGAAGATGATCTGGAGGATGTCCGTGCCCACCGTGGTCATGGAGGACACGCCGAAGATATAGACGAACATGGGGAAGGTCACGAAGCCGCCGCCCACGCCCATGATGGCCGCCAGGATGCCGACCACCGCGCCGCCCGCCGCCACGATCCAGCCGGAGATCTGCCGGCCGCCGGGGACCAGGTCCTCATCGAAGGTGATCATGGGCGGGATCTTGGCGTTCTGGAGCTTCACGGCCAGGGCCGTGGTGCCGCTGCCGCCGCCGTGGGCGTCGCCGCCGCCGCCGGGCCTGCGGCTGGCCTTGAGGTAGTCGAACAGGGCGTAGAAGCCCAGGAAGCCCAGGAGCACCGCGTAGATCGAGCTGATGAAGACCTCGGAGAGCAGGGGGTCCTTGTTGTACAGGAACTTGTTGATGAAGCCGCCCACGAAGGTGCCCACGCCCGAACCCACCAGGAAGGCGATGGCCAGCTTCACGGACACGTTGCCGAGCTTCTTGTGCACCGTGGTGCCCATGATGGCCTTGGCGAAGATGTGGAAGAGGTCCGTGCCCACGGCCAGGATGCCCTTCACGCCCGCGGCCATCAGGGCCGGGGTGATGATGAAGCCGCCGCCCGCGCCGATGCAGCCGGTGATCAGGCCCGCGGCCAGGCCCACGGCGATGGACACCAGGAAGATGGTGTTGGTGTAGAAGGCCGGGGCGTAGGCCGTCTTGCTGCCCAGGAAGTCCGAGGCGAAGGCGAAGCTGAAGATCACGCAGGGCAGGGCCAGGAGCAGCAGGAGCAACAGCTTCTTGCGGCTCTTCAGGATGGACATGGACACCTCGTAGTCCCACTTGGCGTGGGCCACCGAGGCGGATTTCATGAATTCATAGAGTTGCCTGCCGAATCCCATGGGTTTCCTCCTCCTTGCCGAAGTCCGAGAGAGTGTTTGTTCGTGTCAGGGGCTCCCCTGCCCCTGGAATGCACCGAACCGGGTCATCGCAAGACTTGTGCCAGATGGAACAAGCCCGCCGCGATTTTGTAACATTATGGAATCGTTATCTATTCAATCAGCGCCCCCGGGCTGTTCCGGGTCGAACCCTGGGCCGTCGCTGTCAGGTTTTTTTCCACTCCCGTCCTGGTCGAGATTGAGGACCCGGCGCAGGGCCCGCACCAGGGGCCGCGGGTCGCCGTCCTTTTCCACCAGGGCCGCGGCGCAGATCGTGTCCTCCTCGGGTCCGGCCACGGGATAGACCAGGGCCACCACCGGGGTCCCGGGGCAGAGGTCCGCGGTCCAGCAGCGGCCGTGGCCGGCCAGGCTTTCGGCGTCGCAGACCAGGGCGTCGGGGCGGCCGTCGCGGGCCACCAGGAGGGCGGCCTGCTCCTGGTCCCGGGCCAGCAGGGCGCAAAAGGCCTCCCCGGCCAGTTCTCGGCTCAGGAAGTCGCGAACTCTGGGATTTTTCTCCACGATGAGAACCATGGGCCGTGTATTCATGCGCGCCGTTCCTTGCCCAAGGGGCAAGGCAACGGCTGTGCCAGTTTGACGGATGAGCGTACTCGTGCGGAATGAAAGGGAAAAGATGGGGATGCAGGCGAAACGCCGCTTCCCGGAGGTGTCAGCTTTTTTTACGGTCCGTCAAGGCGCGGGGGTCAGCTCACCTGGGCCCCGATCTTGAGCCCGTACTTCTCGATGCGGGCCAGGAGCGTGGGCCGGGACAGGCCCAGGAGCCGGGCCGCGCGGGTGCGGTTGCCGCCGGTGATCTCCAGGGCCTCGCGCACCACCAGACGTCCCACATGGTCCATGAGCTGGTCAAAGGCGTTCTCCCCGGCCTGCTCGGTGAGGGTCCGGCGGATGAAGGCCGCCAGCCCCTCGCCCTCCCCTTCGGGCGGGGATCCGGCCCGGCTGCCTGCCGCGGCCAGCACGTCCTCCGGGGTGAGCGGCGCGCCCCGGCTGAAGATCAGGGCCTTGTGCAGGGCGTTGCCCAGCTCACGGACGTTGCCAGGCCAGTGGTGGGCGCTCAGGGCCTCCACGGCCTCGGGGGTCAGGCCGGGGTTGGGCATGTCCAGCTCGCGGCTGAAGCGGGCCAGGAAGTAGTCGGCCAGGAGCGGGATGTCCTCGCGCCGCTCGCGCAAGGGGGGCAGGTTCAGGGTGACCACCTTGAGCCGGTAGTAGAGGTCCTCGCGGAAGCGGCCCTCGCCCACGGCGGCCTCCAGGTCGCGGTTGGTGGCGGCCAGGATGCGCACGTCCACCGGGATGGGCTCGCGGCCGCCCAGGCGCTCGATCTTCTTCTCCTGGAGCAGGCGCAGGATCTTGGCCTGGATGGACAGGGGCATGTCCCCGATCTCGTCCAGGAACACGGTGCCGTGGTTGGCCTGCTCGATCTTGCCCACCCGGCGGTTCACGGCCCCGGTGAAGGCCCCCTTCTCGTAGCCGAACAGCTCGCTTTCCAGGAGCGTCTCCGGGATGGCCACGCAGTTGATGACCAGGAAGGGGGCCGCGGCCCGCTGGCTGTAGTGGTACAAGGCCCGGGCCACCAGCTCCTTGCCCGTGCCGGACTCGCCGCGGATGAGCACCAGGGCGTCCGTGGGCGCGGCCCGGCCGATGGCCTTGTAGACCTCGTTCATGGTCCGGCTCACGCCCACCAGGACCTCGCCCGGCTCGCTCTCCTCGTCCGGACCCAGGCCCACGCGGCCGCGCATGACCTGCCCGGCGGCCACGGCCCGCTTGATGAGGTCCAGCACGGCCGGGATGTCGAAGGGCTTGAGCACGTAGTCGAAGGCCCCCATACGCGTGGCCTCGATGGCCGTCTCGGTGGTGCCGAAGGCGGTCATGATGATCACCGGCAGCTTGGGGTCGATCTTGCGCATGGCCGTAAAGGCCGTGAGCCCGTCCATGCCCGGCATGCGCACGTCCATGACCACCAGGTCCGGGGAACGCTCCTCCACGAGCCGGATGCCGGCCTCGCCGGTGGATGCCGCGCGCACCGTGTGCCCCTCGCCGGCGAGCAGCTTCTCGAAGCTCTGGCGCAGCTGGAGGTCGTCGTCCACGATCAGGATCTCGGCCATGAGGTGTCCCCCTTGCTGGGCAGGGCCAGGACGAAGGTCGCGCCCCGGCCCTCCACGGAATGCAGGTGCAGCCAGCCGCCGTGCTCCTCCAGGATGCGCTTGGCGATGGGCAGGCCCAGGCCCGTGCCCTCCTCCTTGGTGCTGAAGAAGGGCTGGAAGACCTCCTCCTGGAGTTCGGCCGGGATGCCCGGGCCGGAGTCGCTGACCCGGATGACCACGGCCCGGCCCAGGGGCGGCACGATGCCCTTTTCCTCGCTGATCTCGATGCGGCCGCCGCTGCCCATGGCGTCGCAGGCGTTGAGGATGAGGTTGACCAGGACCTCCTTGAGCTGCTCGGGGTCGGCGTCCACCTCGGGCAGGGGGCCGTCGCGCAGCACCTCCACCTCCACGTTGAAGGACTCCAGGCGGTGTTTCAGGAGCTGCAGGGTCATGTCCACCACGGCCGAGGGGCTGACCTTCTGGACCTTGAGCTTGGGCCGCCGGGAGAACTCCAGGAAGTTGCGGATGATGGTGTCCAGGTGCTTGATCTCGTCGGCGATGACCTCGAAGTCCTCCTTCTCCTGGGGCTCGAGCTTGAGGCTCCTCTCCAGGGAGAAGAGCCGCATCTTCACCGAGGTCAGCGGATTGCGGATGCTGTGGGCCACGCCCGCGGCCAGCTTGCCCACCAGGGCCAGCTTCTCGGTCTGGCGCAGGGTCTCGCGGCTTTCGGCCAAAAGCGTCTTGGCCTGGTTCACGTCCTCCAGCAGGGCGCCCACCCGGTCGCTCAGCGCGCCTACCTCGTTGAACAGGGTGCCCGGGCTGGCGCCCGAGGCCAGGCGGCGGATGGGCTCCAGGATCTGCGTGAAGAGCACCCAGCCCAGCCAGAGGCCCAGGAAGGTAGTGAGCAGGATGGCGGCCAGGGACACGCCGGTGAGGGCCCGGGCGCGCTGGCTGTAGTCCGCGCTGACCTCGGCGATGTCGTCCTCGTGCAGGCGCTTGTATTCCTCGGTCAGGTCGTTGATCTGCTGGAACTGCTCGCGAATCTTCCACTGCCGGGCCTCGCCCTCCTGGGTCCGGCCCTCCCTGTATAGGCTGATGATCTCGTCGCGGGCCCCGGCGTAGCGGTAGTATTCGGACTCGATGCGGTTCAGGAGCCTGCGCCCGTCCTCGCGGTTCTCCAGTTCGCGGGCCCTGGCCAGGCCGTGCTCGAAGGCCTTGCGCTGGGCCTCCAGCTTGGTCAGCCACTCCGGGTCGCCGGTGAGCATGTAGTAGGTGACGTAGCCCTTCTGCGTGGTGAAGGAGTTCTCCAGGGCCTGGGCCGCGATGAGCGGGGCCATCTCGCGATTCTCCAGCTCGCTGAAGATGGTCTGGGTGCGCTGGGCGTAGAAGAAGGAATAGACGGCCCCGGCCGTGGTGGCCAGCATGAGGCCGGCCAGGAGCGCGGCCACGCGCGCCCGCAGGCTGAGCCAGCCCCTGCGGGCCTGGGACTGTTGATCGGGCACGGCGTGTCCTCCGGATATGCAGTCAAGGGCTAGCGCAATTCACGGGCGCGGGCAAGGTCAGGGCAGGGCCGGGGCGAGCGCGGTCCAGAAGGCCCGGGCCGCGGGCGGCAGGTCCGGCAGCACGATTTCCAGGGCCGCGCGCAGGGCCAGGGCGTCGGCCGCGTCCACGGCCCGGTCCATGGCCGCCAGTTCCGCGGCCTCGAACTTGTGCTCCATCTTGAAGTGGTTGGCGTGGGCCTGGGCCGCAGCCAGCCGGGTGCGGCGCGCCAGATCGCCCGTGTCCTGGAGGTGGACCACCCCGGCCCGGCCGTCGAAGAGCACCCGGCCCCCGGCCTTCCAGACCTGGAGGTCGTGCTCGATGTCGTCCACCTGGGAGGGCGAGAAGCGCACGTCGAAGCCCGGCGCGCCGAGCCGGTCCAGCCGCTCGCGGTGCAGCAGATGGCAGCAGCCCATGACCGAGAGGCAGGGCCGCACGTGGTCGTACTGGCCCAGGTCCAGCAGGGTGGGGGCGTTGGCTGTGAAACGGATGCGGCGCTCGCCGGTTTCGGCGAAGAAGCGCCAGGCGTACTGGAGGGTCAGGGGCGAGCGCGGGTGCAGGACCTTGACCCCGGCCACGCAGGCCCGGGGATCGGACTCCAGGGCCTGGAGCAGGCTGGCGAGCCAAGCGCGGGGCAGGAGCACGTCGTCGTCCAGGAAGGCCACGTGCGAGGCCCGGCGCGAGGCAGGCAGGGACAGCAGCCAGTTGCGGGCCGCGGGCGCGCCCACGTTCACGGGCAGGTGCAGCACCTCCAGGTCCAGCCCCGGGGCCGCGTTGCGGGCCTGGGCCTCCAGGTCCGCGGGGGCCAGGTCCGTGGAGCCGTTGTTGAGCAGCGTGACCCGGGCGCCGTGGAGGTCCGTGGCCGCCAGGGAGGCCAGGGTGCGGGCCAGGATCCGGGACTTGTTCCAGGAATAGAGGCAGACGTGCACGGCCGGGTTCCGGGGCGGGGCGGCCGGAGCCAGGAGTTCGGCCAGCTGGAGCAGGGTCCCGGGCTGACAGGGCTCCAGGTCCAGGGCGGCCAACAATGCGTCGCGGGCCTGGTCCGGCCGGCCCTGGTCCAGGGCCAGCCGGCCGCGCAGGGTGCGGGAGAGGAAATTC
>JAWRKD010000174.1:0-10044 GCA_040307135.1 Desulfovibrionaceae bacterium | reverse complement strand
CGGCCGAGACGCCCGTGGTCACGCCCCGGGCCGCCTCGATGCTCACGGTGAAGGCCGTGCCGTAGGGGCTCTCGTTGCGGGCCACCATGGGCGGCAGATCCAGGCGTCCGGCCGCCTCCGGGGTCAGGCAGAGGCAGACGATGCCGCTGCACTCCCGGATGAGCAGGGCCATCTGGGCCTCGGTGAGGGTGGCGGCCGGGAACACGAGGTCGCCCTCGTTCTCCCGGTCCAGGTCGTCCACCACCAGGACGCCCCGGCCGTCCGACAGGGCCGCCAGGGCCCGCTCCACGTGACGATGTGCTTGAGACTGCTGATTCATGGCCGCTCCTTCGCGGTTTGACCAGAATCAGGGCGACGAAACAGACAGGCGCGCGGCGCGCCCCATGCGCACCACGCCCCAGGCCCCGGGAGGACCCCGGAAGCGGACGTCTGCTCCTCTTCCATCCGGACTGTGACCGTCGGCCCTGGCCTTGCACCAGGTCTGCTGACCCTGGTCCGCCGTCGGCGGATCAGGCGCTCGCGGGCTCCCCGGCCTGCGCCGGGATACCGCCGGTGGGGAATTCCACCCCGCCCTGAGGATGACGGGGGAAACATAGGCCCGCTCCCGCCGCCTGGCAAGGGCGGCCGGGGACGCAAAAAAGCCCCGGCTCCACAGGGAGCCGGGGCCTTGCCGTGCGCGGAAAAGCGGGCCTTACGGCTTCTTGTCTTCCTTGGGCGCCTCGGCCGGGGCGGCCGGAGCGGCCGGGGTTTCGGCGGGAGCGGCCGGGGCCTCGAACTGGATGTTCTCCTTGTCCATGGCGGCCACGATCTTGGCCGTGATGTCCGCGGACGGCTCATAGGCCATGGCCGCCTCCTTGGACAGGATCACGGACAGGCCGTTGTCCTTGCGGTACTTTTCCAGCACCGCCATGTAGCGTTCGTTGAGCAAGGTCACCAGGCGCTGCTGCTCGCCGCCGAGCTTCACCTGATACTCGGTGACCGCCTTCTGGAAGGCCTGCATGGTCTGCTCGTTCTGGTTGCCCTCTGCGGCCTGCTGGGCCTTCTGCACGCCCTCCTGGAGGGTCTTGGCCTGCTCTTGGAGGTAGGCCATGGCCGCCTGACCGGCCTTGCACTCCTTGAACACGGCCGCAGCGTCCACCACGCCCACCTGGGCCTTGCCGCCGTCGCAGCCGGCCAGCAGGAAGGCGGCCAGCACCAGCACACTCAGGGCGCTCAACGTCTTGGTCATAGTTCATTCACTCCGCAACTGGATTGTTTGGACCGGAAACGCTCCGGTCGCCCCTCCATACGCGGGGGTGCGCGGGTTGGCAAGGGGCCTTTCCCCGCTCCGGTCGGCGCGGCTCGAACCGCCCCCGGGGAGCCCCCCCACGCCGACGGCCTTTCCCCGCTCCGGTCGGCGCGGCTCCTTGACAGGGCTTCCCGCACGTGGATAAGGAAACCAATGTCGGAAAAGTGTTAGACCCCGCCTTATTGCGGGCGATCACCCGCCGCGCCCCCCCAAGGAGGGCTCCATGCCGCGCTGCGCCATCCGCTTCCTGCCCCTGATCCTGGCCCTGCTCCTCTGGGCCTCCCCGGCCACGGCCGAGGAAAACATCCGCGGCGCGGCCACCGGCCCCACCACGGCCAAGGGCTACAACCATCCGAACCAGTACATCCACATGCAACCCACGGCCGTGGCCCCGAACATGGAGCCCGTGATGCCGCACCCGGACCAGGACCAGCAGGCCCGCGCCAAGCTGGCCGCCCTGGAGAAGAAATACGGCAAGAAGCCCAACATCCTCATCGTGGTCCTGGACGACGTGGGCTGGATGGACCCGGGCTTCAACGGCGGCGGCGTGGCCGTGGGCAACGCCACCCCCCAGATGGACAAGCTGGCGGGCGAGGGGCTCATCCTGACCTCGGCCTATTCCCAGCCTTCCTGCTCGCCCACCCGGGCCACCATCCTCACCGGCCAGCTGCCCGTGCACCACGGCGTGCTCTACCCGCCCATGTACGGCCAGCCCGGCGGCCTGGACGGAGCCGTGACCCTGGCCCAGCTCCTGCGCGACCGGGGCTACGTGACCCAGGGCGTGGGCAAGTGGCACATGGGCGAGAACGAGGGCTCCATGCCGCAGAACGTGGGCTTCGACGACTTCTACGGCTTCCTCTCGGTGTCGGACATGTACTCCGAGTGGCGCGACGTCTATTTCAACCCCGAGATCGCGCTCTCGCCCGAGCGCTTCGCGGCCATGCAGAAGCTGCCCTTCAACCCCAACGTGGTGCACTGCGAAAAGGGCGGCTGCAAGAACGTCCGGCTCATCGACCTCACGGCCATCAAGGACCTGGACCAGGACTGGCTGGCCTACAGCGAGAAGTTCATCCACAAGATGGCCAAGAGCCCCAAGCCCTTCTTCCTCTACCACGGCACGCGGGGCTGCCACTTCGACAACTATCCCAACGACCACTACGCCGGGAAGTCCGCGGCCCGCACGGTCTATAGCGACTGCATGGTGGAGATGGACGACGTGGTGGGCCGCCTGGTCAAGGCCCTGGACGAGACCGGCCAGCTTGAGAACACCATGATCTTCTTCACCTCGGACAACGGTCCCGAGGGCGAGGTGGACCCGTACGGCCGCACTCCGTTCCGCGGCTACAAGGGCACCACCTGGGAAGGCGGCGTGCGCGTGCCCACCTTCGTCTATTGGAAGGGCATGATCGCCCCGGGCAAGAGCGAGGGCCTCTTCGACCTGGCCGACCTCTTCCCCACGGCCCTCTCCCTGTCCGGCGTCACGGGCGGCGACATCGGCAAGCTCGTGCCCAAGGACCGCTACATCGACGGCATCGACCAGGCCTCCTTCCTCCTGGGCGACCAGCAGCTCTCCAACCGCCGCAGCGTGCTCTACTGGATGTTCCTGAACTTCGCGGCCGTGCGCATGGACGAGTTCAAGCTGCACCGCGCGGTGCAGGTCACGGACGCCATCAACCAGAAGGGCTGGAACGCCGGGTTCTCCGGGGCCATCATGGACAAGACCGGGGGCATGGTCATGTACAACCTCTACACCAACCCCCAGGAGGACGCGAGCGTGGGCATCCGTCACATCCCCATGCAGAGCTACCTGGAGACCGAGATGAAGCGCTACGCGGCGGTGCTCAAGAAGTTCCCGCCCAAGGTGGACATGGCGCAAGGGCACAAGTAAACGCCCGACGGCCCGCCCCGCCGTGCGCGGGGCGGGCTTTTTTTACGTCCGAAAACCAGGGAGAAGCATGTTCCGCCACTCCGCCCCGCCTGCCCTCTGCCTGCTCTGGGCCTGCCTGCTCTGGGCCGCGCCGCTTTCCGCCGCAGGCCCCGGCTTTGCGGGCAGCCAGTCCTGCCGCGACTGCCACGAGAAGTTCTACCAGCTCTGGAGCACCTCGCACCATGGCCTGGCCATGCAGTCCTTCGAAAGCGCCCGGCCCGCGCTGACGTCCCAGGCCAAGCCCCTGGCGATCCACGGCGCAAGCTTCCAGATGGACCTGGCCGCCGGGGTGGTGGTGGAGCGCGGGCCGGGCGGCGAAAAGCGGCTGCCCGTGGTCCAGGCCCTGGGCGGCAAGAACGTGTTCTACTTCCTCACCCCGCTTGAGCGGGGCCGTCTCCAGACCCTGCCCGTGGCCTACGACCTGAACAAGAAGGAGTGGTTCGACACCGCGGCCAGCGGCGTGCGCCACGTGCCCGGCGAGGGCCGCGGCCTGTCCTGGCGCGACCCGGCCTTCACCTTCAACACCTCCTGCCACGGCTGCCACGTGAGCCAGCTTTCGACCAACTACGACCCGGCCACGGATTCCTACCGCACCACCTGGGCCGAGCCGGGCATCAACTGCGAGACCTGCCACGGCGGCAGCGCGGAGCACAACCGCGTCTGCCGCGAGGCAGCGCAAAAAGGCCTGCCCGCGCCCAAGGACCTCAAGATCATGCGCGGCGGCCGCTCCTTCACGGCCAGCCAGAACAACGACACCTGCAACTCCTGCCACGCCAAGATGATCCCGCTCTCCACCTCGTTCACGCCGGGCGCGGCCTTTTTCGACCACTTCGACCTGGTGACCCTGGAGAGCCCGGACTACTACCCGGACGGCCGCGACCTGGGCGAGAACTACACGGCCACCTCCTGGAGGCTCTCGCCCTGCGCGGCCTCCGGCAAGCTGGACTGCGTGTACTGCCACACCTCCAGCGGCCGTTTCCGCCAGAAGGCCGACCCCAACCAGGCCTGCGCGCCCTGCCACCAGGACAAGGTGGACAACGCGGCCGCGCACTCGCGGCACAAGGCCGGGACCCCGGGCAGCCAATGCGTGTCCTGCCACATGCCCAAGACCTGGTTCGCGCGCATGGCCCGCAGCGACCACTCCATGCTCCCGCCCTCGCCCGCGGCCACGGAGCGCTTCGGCTCGCCCAACGCCTGCAACCTCTGCCACACGGACAAGACCCCGGCCTGGGCCGACCGCCAGATCACGGCCCGCCACGGCAAGGACTTCCAGGCCGCGGTCCTGGAGCGGGCCGGGCTCATCGACGCGGCGCGCAAGCGCGACTTCACCAAGCTCCCGGCCATGCTCGCCTACCTGGCGCGGCCCGACCGGCAGGAGGTCTTCGCCGCCTCGCTGGTCCGGCTGCTGCGGGCCTGCCCCAGTCCGGACAAGTGGCCCGCCCTGCGCCAGGCCGCGGCCGATCCCTCGCCCCTGGTGCGCGCGGCCGCGGCCACGGCCCTGGCCTCGGACCCGGACCCGCGCGGCACGGCCGTCCTGGCCGGTCTGGCCGCGGACCGTTTCCGCCTGGTGCGCGTGCGCGCGGCCGAATCCCTGGCCGGGCGGCCCGCCCAGGGCCTGGACGCGGGCCAACAGGCCGCGATGCAGAAGGCCATGGACGAGCTGGTGGCGGCCCTGGAGGCGCGGCCCGACGACTGGAGCGGCCGCTACAACCTGGGCAACCTGCGTCTGGCCCAGGGCGACGCGGCCGGGGCCCTGGCCGCCTACGGCCGGGCCGTGGAGCTGCGGCCCGACGCGGCCCCGCCCCGGGTCAACGCGGCCCTGATCCTGGCCCAGCGCGGGGACCTGGCCGGGGCCGAATCCTCCCTGCGCCAGGCCGTGGAGGCCGACCCGGCCAGCGCGGCGGCGCACTTCAACCTGGGCCTGCTCCTGGCCGAGACCGGACGCCTGCCCGAGGCCGAGAAGGAGCTGCGCGCGGCCCTTGCCGCGGACCCGCTCCTGGCCCAGGCCGCCTACAACCTGGGCATGATCCTGCTGGAAAAGAAGCCCGCCGAGGCCGTGAAGTTCCTGGCCCAGGCCGATCGGCTGCGGCCGGACGAGGCCCGCTACGGCCACGCCCTGGGCTATGCCCAGCACGTGCGCGGGGACGACGACGCGGCGGCCAAGACCCTGGCCCGGGTCATCCACCTGCACCCGGACGCCTCCGAGTCCTACCGGCTCCTGGCGGGCATCTACGAGGCCCGGGGCCAGAAGAAGAAGCTCCACGACCTGTGCGAGGACGCCCAGACCGCGCCGGGCATCAACCCCTTGGTCCAGGCCCTGCTGCGCAACAAGCTGAACGAACTGAACCAGGAAAAGAAGAAGTGAAGCGAGCCGACTTCCTGCGCGCGGACCTGCCCGCCGGGCTGACCCTCTGGGGCCTGCTGGTGCCCGAGGCCATCGCCTACGCGGCCATGGCCGGGGCCCCGGCCCAGGCGGGCCTCTACACCCTGCTGGCCTCCCTGCCCCTCTACGCCCTGCTGGGCGGCAGCCGCCAGCTGGTCTGCGCGGCCACCTCGTCCTCGTCCATCATGATGGCCGCGGTGCTCTCGCAGGCCACGGGCGGGGACGCGGCGCTCCTGCCCGGGACCATGGCCGCGCTCTGCCTGGTGGTGGGCGCGCTCTTCCTGCTGGCCGGGTTCTGCCGCCTGGGCTTCGTGGCGCAGTTTCTCTCCTACCCGGTGATGACCGGCTACGTGTCCGGACTGGCGGTCTATATCGCGGCCAGCCAGGCCCCCAAGCTCCTGGGCCTGCACAAGGCCCAGGGCGACGTGTTCCTCCAGCTCTGGGGGCTCGTCACGCACCTGCCCCAGGCCCGGCCCGAGGCCGCGGCCGTGGGCCTGGGCGCGCTGGTCCTGCTCTTCGCCCTGGAAAAGATCGCCCCGCGCCTGCCCGGGGCCCTCGTGGTGCTCGTGCTCGGCGTGCTGGCCGGGACCTGGCTCAATGAGGGCGGCCGCGCGGCCCTGGACCTGGCCGGGGCCATTCCCTCGGGCCTGCCGCACCTGGAGATGCCGCGGCTGTCCCTGAAGCTCCTGGAGGACCTCCTGCCCGGGGCCGCGGGCATCGCCCTGGTGGCCTTTTCCCAGGCCCTGGGCACGGCCAAGGCCTTTGCGGACAAACACGGCTACGACCTGAACGCGGACCGCGAACTCATCGCCATGGGCGCGGCCAACGTGGGCTGCTGCTTCCTGGGGGGCCTGGTGAACGGCGGCAGCATGTCCTCCACGGCGGTGAACGAGCGGGCCGGGGCGCGCTCCCAGGCCTCGGGCGTCACGGCCGCGGTCATGGTGCTCCTCACCCTGCTGTTGCTCACCCCGCTCTTCCGCAACCTGCCCGAGCCCGTGCTGGGGGCCGTGGTCATGCACGCGGTGGCGCGCATGCTCAAGGTGCGCGAGGTGCGCGGGTTCTACCGCCAGAGCCGCATGGAGTTCTGGCTGGCCGTGGCCGCGTTCCTGGGCGTGCTGGGCCTGGGCCTGCTCACGGGCCTGCTCGTGACGCTCAAGCTCTGCGTCGTGCTGCTTTTATGGAACGCCAGCCGCCTGCACGTGTCGCGCCTGGGCCGCGCGCCCTGCGACCCGGACAGCTTCGTGAGCCTGGAGCGCCACCCGGGGGCCTCGCCCGTGCCGGGCATGCTCCTGCTGCGGCTGGAGGCCCCGGTGTTCTTCGCCAATGCCGAGCGGCTGCGCGACTTCGTGCGCGGGGCCCTGGCCCTGGAATCGCCCCGGGCGGTGGTCCTGGACATGAAGACCAACGCGGCGCTCGACATCACCACCACGCGCATGCTGAAAAAACTCCTGACCGAGACCCGAGCCGCCGGGGCCGAACTCATCCTCACGGACCTCACGGACGCGGCCAGGGACAGCCTGGAACGCTCCGGCCTGCTGGCGGAATTGGGGGAAGAGAAGGTGAAGCGGAGCGTGGGCGAGGCGGCCAGCTAAAGCGCGCTCGCCGGGATGGCGGCGGCCGTGTCCGTGAGGGGCACGGATTCCCTGGCCAGGCAGACCACCCCGCCCGGCCCCACGGGCCTCCCCAGCCGCTCCAAGGTCCGGAAACCGCGCGCCGCGTCCCTGCCCGGAGCCGCCGTCTTCTTGAACTCCAGGGGATACAACGTCCCGTCCTGCTCCAGCAGCAGGTCGATCTCCACCTGGTCCTTGTCGCGGTAGAAGAAGAATCGCCCTTCCCGGCCGCTGTGCCGCCAGCTCTTGAGGATTTCCGCAAAGATCCAGGTCTCCAGCATGGCTCCGGACATGGCCCCGGCCTCCAGGGTCTCCGGGCTGCTCCAGCCCGTGAGGTGGGCGCAGAGACCCGTGTCCAGGAAATGGAGCTTGGGGGCCTTGGTCAGCCGCTTGGTCAGGTTGGAATGGTAGGGCTCCAGAAGGTGGACCAGGCCCGAGGCCTGGAGGATGGAGAGCCAGCGTTTGGCTGTGTTGGGGGCCACATCCGCGTCCCGGGCCAGGGCCGCGATGTTGAGGATCTGGCCAGTGCGGGCCGCTGCGGCGCGCAGGAAGCGGAGAAAGGCCATCTCGTCGCCCACCTGGGCCAGGTCGCGCACGTCACGCTGGAGATAGGTCTGGAGATAGGAGCTGAAGAACAGAGCGGCGTCGGCCTCGGGCCGCAGGGCCACGGCCGGGAACGAGCCGCGCCAGATGGTCCGGTAGAGCTCCCGGAGCGGGAGCGCGCCGCCCGTGGCCAGCCGCTGGGCCACGACCTCGGGCGTGGGCAGGAAGGGGCCGTCCAGGGCCAGGCCCTCCTGCTCCCGCCGCGAAAGCCCCAGGAGCTGGACCACGGCCACCCGGCCCGCCAGAGACTCGGACACCCCGCGCATGAGGTGGAACTGCTGGGAGCCCGTGAGCCAGAACAGGCCGGGCCTGCGCTCCTGGTCCGCGATCATCTTGATGTGCGGCAGGAGTTCCGGGGCGTACTGGATTTCGTCGATGAGCGCGGGTGCGGGGTAGCGTTGCAGGAACAGGGCCGGGTCCCGGCGGGCCAAGTCCAGGACCAGGGGATCGTCCAGGGTGACGTAGGCGCGGCCCTGCCCGGCCACGTGGCGCAGCAAGGTGGTCTTGCCCACCTGTCGGGCCCCGGTGACCAGGAGCACGGGGAACTGGGCCGAGGCCTGCTCCACGAATCGGCTCAATGCGCGCTGGACATACATTTCCGCAAATCTCCGTCCAAAATGCATTACAAATGCATAATAGACGGCAATCCGCGCAAGGTCAAGAGCCACAGGGAAAAAAGCGCGGGTCAAAATCCCCTCTCGGTACCATGGAAAAGAATCCTGTCCTCGGATATAGAACCCCGAAGGGCCCTGGGATGGCAGAGGCTGACCTCAACCCTCACGGACCTCACGGACGCGGCCCGGGACAGCCTGGGACGCTCCGGCCTGCTGGCGGAATTGGGGGAAGGCAAGGTGAAGCTGAGCGTGGGCGAGGCGGTCGAAAGGCAAATTTAAACAGCTCAAACGTTAATTCTTCGCTCCTTCCCTCCGTGGACTGATGGTTTTGTAGTTAATCCGACCAAATTAGTCCGCATTTTAACTCATTAATTTAAAATATAAATTTTTGATTATACCTCAATAGTTGACAAGACACAAGAAATAATCCAGACTTTGTTTTATATGAGTCCATGAAAGGACTCTCGCCATATACAATGGCAAAGGCCGCGGCCCCACCTAGGGGGGAAACTCGCGGCCCTTGGCACCCGTCAGAGCGGATGCTGGATTAACCTGACAGTTTCCAATCCCTCCGAATCGGCTTCTGTCAAGAGTTCCCCCCGCAAGCGCGTAGATAATACCCAGTTCCTGCGCTGGAACAAGGCCGGTGGCCGGTTCCCCCCGCAAGCGCGTAGATAATACCAGCGCCCTGGGAGCCATGGCCCAGGCCGCCGGGTTCCCCCCGCAAGCGCGTAGATAATACCCTCTACAACATGACCGTCTTCTGGAAGCGCAGGTTCCCCCCGCAAGCGCGTAGATAATACTACGCCAGCATGGAGATTTGCCATGCGTAACGACCAATTGGCTCATGATTCTCTTGTGTTGACGGCGTACCGGGCCCTCGCAGGCGATGGCTTCACCAATCTGCGAGCGGATGTTGGGGGCTACACCCCACCGGAGCGTATCATCTGGTGTTCAACTAACGAGGGGCACATCCCCGATATCTCTGCAACCAAAGGCGGAGTCCCCTATCTCTTTGAGGTAGAAACCCCAGACACGATCAACACTGAACACACTGCCAGCCAGCTTAAGTTGTTCGACGCCCATATGGCGAACAACAACGGCCAAGCGTGGATGATCGTGCCTTCCATTGCGGAGAAACAAGCCAAGAACCTTATCGGGGCGCTCGGGCTTAAGAAGACTGGCGTCTGGGCGATTTAGCCCAACACATACCCCCGCCAGTCCTTGCGACTGGCGGGGCCCAAGGGGCAGCCCTGGGAGGCCACATATGTTCGACGGACTTTGGACTATTATCTTCAATCTAATGGGTGAAAAACGTTCTGTGACCATGACGATTAAAGGCACCCAGATCACCGGCGGCAATACCGAGTATTATTACGTTGGCGAGCTGCAAATTACAGGCAACTCGCTGGCAGGTAACCTTGTTGGACACCACTACTTCGGCAGTCGAGACCATCTCCTCGGCAATCCGGAACGCATTGCTCTGCATATGAAGGCCACCATCTCTGACCAAAAAATAACAGGGGAGGCCAGCATCGACGGTACGCCCATACACATTCCCTTCGTAGGAGCAAAGCGCGCCTAATGGACTCGCCGCAATGAGCCCAAACCAAAGGGGC
>JAWRKD010000173.1:0-4302 GCA_040307135.1 Desulfovibrionaceae bacterium | reverse complement strand
CCCTGGCCCGGTCCAGGGACCGCAGCGCAGTCCTGGCCCCCCTGGCCGCCCCGGCCGAGCCCGCACCCACGGCTCAGCTGGCCTCGATCCTGAAGAATATCCAGAACCTGCGCAGCAGCCAGGAGCGGACCCAGGCCCGGGCCGCGGTCCTGGCCCCCCTGGCCCCGCTGCCCGAGGTCCGGCCCGCAACTCCTGTTGCGGACTATCTTGCATCGCGCAAGAATCTGGAACTCAAGCTGAAAGCAGTGAAAAAAGCGGCCGAGGCCCTGGCCGGTCTGCAAGCCTGTCCAAAGCTGTCCCCAAGCGCGCCCCTGGCCGGGCTCCTGGAGCGGGTGCGCGCCGCCCGGGCCGGGCTGGACGCGGCCAGGAAGTCCGGCGAGGCCTGCGCCGCAAGGCTTCATAAGCTCAAGGAACGCATCGCGGCCCGGCTGGCCGAGGTGGGGGTCTGCCCCACCTGCAAGGCCGGGCTGGAGCTGTCCCGCTTCCTCCAGGAGGCCTCGTGAGCCTGCCGCGGCTTTCCGCCTCGGGCCTGCTCCTGGCGGCCGACCCGCACATCGCGGACACCCCGCCGGGCCAGCGCCTGCCGGGATACCGCGAGCAGATCCTGGACAAGCTGGCCGCCTTCCTGGTCCTGGCCCGGGAACGCGCGGCCCTGCCCGTGATCCTGGGCGACCTCTTCCACTGGCCGCGGGAGAACTCCAACGCCCTGCTGGTGGAGCTCATCCGGCTGTTCAGCCCGCAGCGGCCCTTCGTGCTGGTGGGCAACCACGACAAGCACCTGGCCCGGCTCACCAGCGACGTGTCCCTGTCCGTGTTGGCCGAGGCGAACGCCGTGCGCCTGCTCTCCGAGCCCGGGCCGCAGTTCGTGCTGGAGACCCCGGCGGGCGCGGCCCTGGTGGGCGCGAGCCCGGACGGCGCGCCCCTGCCCGCGGGCTACCCCCACGCCCCCGGCGACCCGGACGCCGTGGTCTGGCTCACGCACCACAACATCCGCTTCCCGGAATTCGAGACGCGGGCCTACGGCATCCGCGAACTGCCGGGCATCGCCCTGGTGATCAACGGCCACATCCACCGGCCCCAGCCCGAGGTGCGCGCCGGGGGCACGCTCTGGCTCAACCCCGGCAACATCACGCGGCTCACCTTCACCCGCCGCTCCCAGGAGCGCCGTCCGGCCGCGTTCTTCTGGCGGCCCGGCCTGGACGGCCTGGAGCGCCTGGAACTGCCGCACCTGCCTTTCGCCCAGGTCTTCCCGGACCAGGACTTCCCGCCCGAGGAGCAGGAGGCCGAGGGCGAGTCCCGCTTCCTCCTGGGCCTGGAGCGCCTGGCCTGGAAGCGCACCAGCGAGGGCACCGGGCTCCGGCAGTTCCTGCAGGCCAACCTGAACCCCGAACTCCCGGAGAGCGCGCTCGTCTGGGAACTCTACGAGGAGGCCGTGCATGGCCCGGAACACGGATGAGGACCGCGGCCTGGAAGCCGAGCTGGAAGGCTTGCGCCGCGACTACGAGGCCCTGCGCGAACAGCAGGTTCGCCTGGAGCAGGACCAGGCCCACCTGGCCCGCCAGCTGGCCGAGCTGGAGGAGCAGGCCCGGGCCGAATTCGGCACGGCCGACCCGGCCGAGCTGGAGCGGCTGCTGGCCGAGCGCCGGGCCGAGAACGCCCGCCTGGTGAGCGAGTACCGCAAGCATCTGCAGGACATCGAGCAGGGCCTGGCGGCCATTGAGCGGCAGGGATCGCAGGACGGAAGACAGTGACCGGCGACGGACGTCCGCAAGGAACCTTCGATCTCCGCGCCCTGGAGCGCCGCCTGGACCGGCTGGAGGCCCGGGCCGAGGCCCTGCACCGGGACTTCGGCCGGATCCGGGCCGCGGAGGCGGAGCTGGCCGCGTTCCTGGACCTGGCCCCCAGGGCCATGGCCACCCTGGAGGGCCTGGCCACGGCGCTTTTCGGCGAGCTGCTGGACGAGATCGAGGCCAACCTGACCTTCGCCGTGCGCGAGATCCTGGGCCAGGACCGCACCGTGACCAGCCTGCGCGAGGTGAAGAACAACCGGCTCCAGGTGACCTTCCAGATCCACGCGGGCGACAAGCCCGAGAACCTGGAGGACATCCTGCGCGGCCAGGGCGGCAGCGTCTGCAACATCCTCTCCGTGGGCCTGCGGCTCATCGCCCTGTCCCGGCTCGAGCCTGCGCGGCACCGGCCCTTCCTGGTGCTGGACGAACAGGACTGCTGGCTGCGGCCCGCCCTGGTGCCACGCTTCATGAAGCTCATCGCCGAGATCGCCAAGCGCCTGGAACTCCAGGTCCTGGTCATCAGCCACCATCCCCTGGACCTCTTCGTGCACGCCTGCGGCCGGGTGCTCACGCTCTCCCCGGACCGGGAGAACGGGGTGCGCCTCTCCGAGTCCGGGCCCGGCGCCGCAGCATGAGCCGCGCCCTGGTCCTGACCCTGGCCCTCCTGCTGGCGGCCCTGCCGGCCCGGGCGGGCTGTCCCGAGCGCGTGGACATGAACCAGGTGGAGCGGCTGGCCGAGCTGCCCGTGTCCGACATCCTGCTGGGCGCGCCCGTGCGCTCCGTGACCGACGGCGACTACCGCAGTCTGGTCTTCGAGAACCCCCGGCCCTGCCTGGTGTTCTTCTACCTGGAGCGCGACCGCGACTCCCGCCTGGCCGCCACGCTGCTGCGCCATCTCTCCGAGGGCTACCAGGAGCACATCGACTTCTTCGCCTTCCGCGCGGGCGGCGAGGCCCCCCTGCCCCGGGAGCTCAAGGCCGAGCTCCAGCGGCGCTACCACCTGGACCAGGTGCCCGGCGCGCTCATCTACGACCCCCGCCACCTGGGCTCGGGCCTGGAGCAGGAGGGCGTCCTGCCCCGGCCCGTGGACGCGGAATACCGCACCCCGCCGCTGCTCTTCTGGAAGACCGCGCTCAAGATGTCCTGCAAGGCCGTGGAAAAGGAACTCCTGGCCCGCTGACCCCGCCCTTTCCGGGAAACGCTCCGCAAAAAAATAACGTCAAGAATTTCAGGCGGTCCGCGAGGAAGCGCTCACCTTCGGCCTGAAACGCGGCTTGCGGGCCGTTTTGGCGCGCAACGCCTTTTTCCGCCTTCAATTGCCGCAATTATTCTGGCTACCATACAATAGCCATTGTCGTGTGTGTGGCCGAGGGAGGCCGTTCCAGCCGAAGCGGCCCGGGCCGCGACGCGCTTCAACAGCTCAACCCAGGAGAGGCATATGTTCCGCAAAAGCATCAGTTCCGTGCTCATCGGCGTGGTGGCCCTGGCCGTGATCCTGGCCGTCACCGCCATCGTGACCTATGTTTCGCGCTCCACCTACCACCTGGCCCTGGACCAGCAGAAACAGGCCATGCTGCAGATGACCGATGCCTGCCAGCGCGGCCTGGACCTCTACATGAACGGCATGCGCTCCTGCGTGGGCACCCTGGCCGCGCGCCGCTCCATGCAGGAGGCCCTGGCCGGGGACACGGCCCGCGCCGAGAACGACTTCAGGCAGTACCTGGCCACCAACAAGAACGTCTGGGGCGCCCTGATCTTCGACCTCCAGGGCAAAGTGGTGGCGGGCAGCACGGTCTCGGGCGAGGCCCTGGCCGGCGTGAACCGCGGCGACCGGGACTACGTCAAGGCCATCGCCGCCGGCCAGGACGTGTTCATGCCCCGGGACCTGCTCATGGTGGAGGCGGGCGGGTCCAAGGCCCTGGTCTTCCCCATCGCCCAGGCCGTGAAGGCGGACGGCAAGATCATCGGCGGGGTCTGCCTGTTCCCGCTCTGGGAGGAGTACACCAAGACCTTCATCGATCCGCCCCGCTTCGGGGCCCAGGGCTACGGCTTCATGCTCGACGCCCAGGGCCGGGTCATCGCCCACGCCGTGGACAAGTCCCTCATGCTCAAGGACCTGTCGGACCAGGGTTTCATCCGCGACGCCCTGCGGATGAAGAACGGCGACCAGTTCTACGACTGGAAGGGCGAGCAGAAGTACCTGGTGGTCTCCGAGGACCCGGATACGGGCTGGCGGGTCTGCATGAGCGCCTACGTCTCCGAACTCACCGAGACGGCCACCCTGCAGCGCAACGTGCTGACGGGCGTGGGCGCGGCCGCGGTGGTCGTGCTGGTGCTGGCCATCATGTTCGCCATCAGCCGCCTGGTGGTGCGGCCCCTGCATGAGATCGAAGGCTTCACCGCGGCCATCGCCAAGGGCGACTTCAAGGCCCAGCTCGGCACGGCCTTCCGCTTCGAGATGAAGAGCCTGGCCGAGAACATCCGGGTCATGGTGGCTGAGATCAAGAACAAG
>JAWRKD010000172.1:0-43378 GCA_040307135.1 Desulfovibrionaceae bacterium | reverse complement strand
CGGGAGGGAACCGTTCTAGGCCTGGCGGATGCGCACGTTCTTGAAGGTCTCCAGGAACTCCTTGCGCATGGCCTCGAAATCGCCGTTGCCGTAGGTGCGGATCACCACGTAGCGCTGGCTGGGCGAGGCCTTCTCGTGGGTGGACATGATGCTCTGGATGCGGAAGCCGTGCTTGCGCGCGATGTCCGTGGCCTCCTTGATGGAGCCGGGACGGTCCTCCAGGGGCAGGCTCACGCGGGAGCCGCCCTGGCGCGCGCCGGTGATCTCCACAAGCACGCGGTACATGTCGCGGTCCGAGATGATGCCCACCAGGCGGCCGCCCTCCACCACCGGCAGGCAGCCGATGCGACGGTCGAAGAGGAGCATGGCCGCCTCTTCCACGGGCACGTCCGGGGCGATGGTCACGGGCGGCTTCTTCATGACCTGGCTCACGGTGGTCTTGGCCAGGAGGTAGTTCAGCTCGTAAACGTCCAGGGAGGTGCCCTTGGAAGGCGCGAACTCCTTGATGTCCCGGTCCGAGAGGATGCCAGCCACCACGCCGCCGTCAAGCACCGGCAGATGGCGCACGTTCTTCTCCTTCATGAGCAGCACGGCGTCGGTGATGGGATCGCCCGGAGCCACGGTGTGCACGTATGTCGTCATCCAGTCCTTGACCAGCATGGTGTCTCTCCTCCGTGATTAGACGCCGAGATAGGCGGCCTTGACGTGGGGGTCGTTCAGCATGGCCTGGCCCTCGCCCTCCATGACGAGCCTGCCCGTCTCCAGGACATAGGCCCGGTCCGCTATGGCCAGGGTCTGGCGCACGTTCTGCTCCACGATGAGCACGGTACGGCCCTCGGCGCGGATCTTCTTGATGATCTCGAAGATGTCGCGCACCAGGATGGGGGCCAGGCCCAGGGAGGGCTCGTCGAACATGACCAGCTTGGGATGGGACATGAGCGCCCGGCCGATGGCCAGCATCTGCTGCTCGCCGCCGGAGAGCGTGCCGGACTGCTGGCGGCGGCGCTCCCGGAGCCGGGGGAAGAGGCCGTAGATCATCTCCTTGGTCTGCTTGCGCTGGGCCTTGGCCGCCCCGCGCAGGGCCCCCATGTCCAGGTTCTCCTCCACGCTCATCTCCACGAACAGGCGGCGGGCCTCCGGGCAGTGGGCCAGGCCCAGGTCGATGAGCCGGTACGGGTCCAGGGTGTGGATGGGGCGGCCGTCGAAGACGATCTCGCCCGCGGCCGGGCGCAGGATGCCCGAGATGGTCCGCAGGATGGTGGATTTGCCCGCGCCGTTGGCCCCGATGAGGGCCACGATCTCCCCTTCCTTGACCCGGAAGGAGACGTCCCAGATGACCTGGACGTCGCCGTAGAACACGTTGATGTTCTTGATATCAAGCACCTTCGGCCTCCCCGAGGTAGGCCTCGACCACGAGGGGATTGGCGCTGATCTCGGCCGGCGACCCCTCGGCGATCTTCTGGCCGTAGTTGAGGACCACGATGCGGTCGGAGATGGACATGATGACCTTCATGTGGTGCTCGATGATCATGATCGTGATGCCCTTCTTCTTGATCTCCTTGATGATCTCGATGGAGACGTCCAGCTCGGCCGGGTTCAGGCCGGCGAACGACTCGTCCAGGAGGATGAGCTCCGGCTCCGTGGCCAGGGCCCGGGCGATCTCCAGGCGCTTGCGCTTGCCCAGGGGCAGGCCCTTGGAGATGACGTCCTTGTCCTCCGTGAGCCCGGTGAACTCCAGGATGGCCATGGCCCGGCGCTCGGCTCCGGCCTTGGTCTTGGCCCGCAGGAAGGCCGAGGCGATGACGTTGTCCAGCACGCTCATGCGCTGGAGCGGCTTGACCACCTGGAAGGTGCGGGCCAGGCCCAGGGCGCAGACCTGGTAGGGCTTGAGCCCCGAGATCTTGCGGCCGTTGAAGCGGACCTCGCCGCGCGAGGGCTTGTAGAAGCCGTTGACCACGTTGAAGAGCGTGGTCTTGCCCGCGCCGTTGGGACCGATGAGGGCCAGGATCTCGCCCTTTTCCACCGAGTAGGAGATGTTCGAGAGCGCCGCCAGGCCGCCGAAGAACATCGATATCTTGTCCACTTCGAGGAGAGCCATCAGTGCGCCGCTCCTTTCTTCCCGAACAGGCGGGCGAGTTTGTCGCGGTCACCCACCAGCCCGTTGGGCAGGTAGATGATGATCACGATGAGGAGGATGCCGAAGAGCGTCTGGTAGGCCGTGCCGATGTACGGCAGGGAACGGATGACCTCGGCCAGGAGCACCATGATCACCGCGCCCACGATGGGTCCCCAGTAGGTGGCCACACCGCCGACCATGACCACCATGATGGTCAGGATCGAGATATCGCCCAGGGAGAAGACCACCTGGGGATCGATGTAGCCCATGTAGTTCATGTAGAAGGCCCCGGAGAAGCCCGTGAGCACCGCGCTCACGGTGAGGGCGATGGTCTTGTAGAGCGTGGTGTTGATGCCGAGCGACTCGGCCGCGTCCTGGTCCTCGCGGATGGCCACGAAGTAGTAGCCCCAGCGGCTCTCGGCCAGGAGCTTGATGACCGTGTAGGTGGCCGCGGCCATGAGCAGGATGATGTAGTAGTAGCCGGTCTTCTCCACCCAGGTGCGCTGGATCATGATGCCCAGGTTGCCCTGGGTCAGGTCGGTGAGGTTCTCGGCCGTGATGCGCATGATCTCGCCCAGGGCCAGGGTGGCCAGCACGAAGTACGGCCCGCGCAGCCGCAGCACGATCATGCCCATGACCAGGGCCGTGGCCGCCACGAAGGGGATGGACACGGCGAAGCCCCACCAGGCCGAAAGCCCCAGGTGGAAGGAGACCAGGCCCGCGCAATACGCGCCCAGGCCGAAAAAGGCCGCGTGGCCGAAGGAGACTTGGCCGGTGTAGCCGCCGAGCAGGTTCCAGGCCATGCCCGAAACCGACCACATGACCACCAGGATGAAGAGGTGCATCACGTAGCTGGACAGGCCCAGCAGGGGCAGCACGGCCATGACCGCCAGGACGATGAGGGGCAGGAAGCGCTTCATTTGCTCACCGCCTTGCGCTTGAGCAGCGAGGCCACGCCGCCGGGCAGGAAGACCAGGGCCGCCACGAAGATGGCGAAGCGGCCCACCGGGGCCCAGCCCATGCCCACGTAGGTGGCGGTCATGGACTCGAAGATTCCCAGGATGAGGCCGCCCAGGATGGCGCCCATGGTGGAGCCCAGCCCTCCCAGGATGGTGATGACGAAGGCGATGAGCGTGAACTGCGCGCCCAGGGCCGGGAACAGATAGTAGATGGGGATGAACAGGCAGCCCGCCGCCCCCACCAGGGCCGCGCCCAGGCCGAAGGTGATGACCCGCATGAGGCCCACGTTGACGCCCATGAGCATGGCCGCGTCGCGGTCCTGGGCCGTGGCCCGGATGGACTTGCCGGTGTCGGTCTTGGTCAGGAAGAACCAGAGCGCCGTGGTGATGATCACGGACAGGCAGAACGACACGGTCCAGGGGTAGGAGAGCGAGAGCTCGAAGGGCGCGTCGCGCCAGTAGTCGGACAGGTACCAGGCCTCGGTGGCGTAATCCACCGGCGTGGAACGGTAGTCCGAGGTGAAGAAAATGGTGGCCAGGTTCTGAAGCACCATGCCGATGCCCACGGTCAGGATGACCTGGTTGTGGGGCAGGATGGACTCCACGCGCAGCACCGGGTTGATGAGCGCCTTCTGCAGGAACATGCCCAGCAGGAAGAGCAGCGGCGGCGCCACGAGCAGGGAGACGTACGGGTCGATGTGGAACAGCGAGAAGAGCCAGAAGGCTATGTACATGGCCACCATCATGAGCTGGCCGTGCGTCAGGTTGATGATCTTCATGACGCCCAGAATGAGCGTCATGCCTATGCCAATGAGCGCGTACAATCCTCCCAGCAGCACGCCCGCGATGAGCGTCTGCAGGAAGACCTCAAGCTGTACCCACATCGACCCGTCTCCCTCTTTGTCCTTTACGGTTCCGGACTACTTCCGCTCACGCCACTTGGGAATCGGGAACACGTACTTGGCGCTGGCGTACTTCTCGGGCCAGATGGTCTGGTGCTTGCCGCCTATGACCTGAAGCACCAGGGTCTCCATGAAGTTCTGGTTCTGGTAGCCGTCCTTGTCCTGGAACTTGGCCGGGCCGAAGGCGGTCATCATGTCCGTGGCCTTGAGGGCGTCGCGGATGTCGTCCTGTTTCAGGGACTTGGCGCGGGCGAGCGCGTCCGCGATCACGTACAGCGAGGAGTAGGCCAGGGCGCCGTGGTAGGAAGGCTCGGAGCCGTGCTTGGCCTTGTACTTCTCGAAGTATTCCTTGGCCCCGGGGAAGGGCACCTGGGGCGACCAGAGGGTGGCGGTGACCACGTACTCGGCCGCGTCCTTGGCGTTGTCCACGAACTCGGGGATGGCGAAGCCGGCGGCGCCGCCCGCGAAGAGCTTGGCGTCGATGCGCAGCTCCTTGATCTGGCGCATGAGCAGGGCCGCGTCCATGACGTAGGAGACCATGTAGATCACGTCGGGGTTGGCGGCCTTGACCTTGGACAGGATGGGCTTGAAGTCCACCGCGCCCTTCTCGTACTTCTCCTTGAGCAGGACCTTCATGCCGGCCTTCTCGGCGCTCTTGGCCATCTCCTCGGCGCCGGAGGTGCCGAAGTCGGAGCTCTCGTAAAGGATGGCGATGGTCTGGGGCTTGACCACATTGGCCATGAAGCCCAGCAGGCCCGAGGCGTAGTAGGCGTTGCTCGGGTTCAGGCGGAAGACGTACTTGTAGTTCTGCTGGGTGATTTCGTCGGCGGCCGAGGCCACCACGAGGTAGGGGGTCTTGCGCTCCTCGGCCACGGCGGCCACGGCCTTGGCGCAGGCCGAGGTGTACTCGGCGAAGACCACGGGCTGCTTGTCCACGTCGATGAGCTTCTCGACGATGGAGCGGGCGATTTCGGGCTTGCCCTGGGAGTCCTCGAAGTTGAGGACCAGCTTGTCGCCCTTGACGCCGCCCTTGGCGTTGATCTCTTCCTGGGCGATTTCGTAAGACTTTTTGATGATCTCACCGAACTTCGCCTGAGCGCCGGTGAGCGGCAGGGGCACGGCAAGGACGATGTCCTTGGCCAGGGCCAGACCGCTCCAGGCCGTCACCAGGAGAAGGGCCAACAAGAGCGCAGCAGTCCTCCTCATACACGAACCTCGCAATGGTTAAGAAGGTGAATGGAAAAGGCGGAATGAGTGGCTCCTTTCATATCCCAATCTTCCGTCTCCCGTAAAGGGGGTGCGGACCTTTTTTTGATTTCCCGATCACCTTGCGGAGCGCGGAAGTATGGGGTAACGCCCTCCCATGCTTGAAGGTCTCGCCGTCATCCTGGTTCGTCCGCGCTATCCCGAAAACGTGGGGGCCGCGGCCCGGGCCTGCCTGAACATGGGCTGCCCGAAGCTGCGCCTGGTGTCGCCCGAGGAACCCGACCTCGCGCGCGCCCTGCCCATGGCCACCAGCCACGCCCGGCACATCCTGGAGCAGGCCGCGGTCTTCCCGGACCTGGGCGCGGCCCTGGCGGACCTGGACGCGGCCTTCGGCACCACGGCCCGGCTGGGCGGCTGGCGGCAGGCCGTGTCCGCGCCGCGGACCCTGGCCGCGGACGTGGCCGCGCGGCTCTCCCGGGGCCAGCGCCTGGGCCTGGTCTTCGGCTCCGAGGACCGCGGCCTGGAGAACGCCGAAACCATGCTCCTGGACGGGCTCTGCTCCATCCCCACGGCCGTGGAGGGCGCCTCGCTCAACCTGGCCCAGGCGGTCATGGTCCTGCTCCACGAATGCTTCCAGGCCCGCCGCGCGGCCCGCGGCCCGGGAGACGCGCCCGCCCCGCGCCGGGCCTCGGTGGGCATGCAGGAGCGCGAGGCCCTGGTCCAGGCCATGCGCCAGGCGCTTTTGGCCATCGACTTCCTCAAGGACCAGAACACGGACTATTTCCTGCTCCCGGCCCGCCGCGCCCTGTCCCGGCTTGCGCCCTCGCGGGCCGAATACGACATGCTCATGGGCGTCTGCCGCCAGATCCTCTGGGCCTGCGGCAAAAAATAGGCATCTTTCCGGCGCCCCGCCTTTCCGGCTTGATTTCCTCTGGTAAAATTGGCACACACGGGCAGTACCCGGGAATTCCCGCTTTCCACACGTTGGCAGGAAAAACCGCCATGGGCCTAGGATGGAGAGAGCGGACCGCCGGATCGCTCCGGACGGCCATCGGTGCGCGCATGGCCGTTGCGCTCTCCCTGCTGCTGTTCCTGGCCCCGGCCGCCCTCCCCGCCCGGGCCGGGGAGCCCCCCGCCCCCCTGGTCTTCGGCATGTCCGCGCCCTTCACCGGGCCCAACCGCGGCCTGGGCATCGAATACTACCGGGGCATCACGGCCTTTCTCGCGCACCTCAACGAGCAGGGCGGGGTCCACGGCCGGCCCGTGGAGATCCTGCCCCTGGACGACGGCTACAACCCCGAGCCCGCGGTGCGCAACACCATCCGCCTGGTGCGCGAGGACAAGGTCTTCGGCCTCTTCGGCTACATCGGCACGCCCACGGTGAGCCGGGTCCTGCCCCTGCTGGAACGCTTCAAGGACGAACACGTCTTCCTGCTCTTCCCCTTCACCGGAGCCCGCCAGCACCGCGAGCCGCCCTACGACGCTTACGTCTATAACCTGCGGGCCTCCTATTTCCAGGAGACACACGCCCTGGTGGAGCACTTCGTGGCCTCGGGCCTGACCCGGATCGCCGTGCTCTTCCAGGAGGACGCCTACGGCCGCAGCGGCTGGGACGGCGTGCGCCGGGCGCTCACGGCCTACAACCTGGAGCTGGCGGGCGAGGCGGCCTACGCCCGCAGCGCGGGCTTCGAGGACGACTTCGGCCCCCAGGTGCGGGTCGTCGCCGCGTCCAAGCCCGAGGCCATCATCACCGTGGGCACCTACGCGGCCTGCGCGGCCTTCATCCGCGACGCCCGCGACGCGGGCCTGCACATGCCCATCGCCTGCCTCTCCTTCGCCGACGCCGAAAACATGCTCAAGCTCCTGCTCCAGGCCCGGCGGCCCGGCGGCCCGGACTACACCTCCCGCCTGGTCTGCTCCCAGGTGGTGCCGAGCTACCAGGACCTCTCCCTGCCGGCCGTGGTCCTCTACCGGCGGCTCATGGACCGCTACGCCCAGATGCCACCCGCCGGCCTGGCCGGGCCCTACACGCCCAACCGCTACAGCGCCGTGAGCCTGGAGGGCTTCCTGAGCGCCGCGCTGCTCGCCGAGATCCTCCGGCGCATGCCCGCCGACCCCCACCGCCGGGACTTCCCCGCTGCCGCCGAGAGCATCAAGGACCTGGACCTGGGCATCGGCGTGCCCGTGAGCCTGGCTCCCGGGGACCACCAGGCCCTGCACTCGATCTATTTCGTCACGGTGCAGGGGGGCGTGCTCGTGCCGCTCACGGACTGGGCCCAGTGGGGCGGCTCATGAGACGCTCGCGCCTGTTCCGCAAGACCCTGCTCTTCATGATCCTGGCCTTCGGGGTCATCGCCACGGTCATGAGCGTGGCCTTCGGCCAGATCATCCGCCGCCATCTCACCGAGGAATACCGCAGCAAGGCCCTGGCCCTGGCCCGCAGCGTGGCCGAGTCCGACCTCCTGAGCATCCTGCGCGGGGACGCCTCGGCCGTGCAGTCGCGCATCGACCAGTACCTGAGCATCGAGGGCGTGGCCTACGTGGTGGTGGCCCGGGAGAACGGCGAGGTTCTGGCCCACACCTTCGTGCCCGAAATCCCGCCCGAGGTGCTCCGCCTGGTGCGGGCCGCGGCGGCCCAGCCCCAGGACGGGCAGCGGGCCACGGTCACCGACCTGCGCACCGCCGGCGGCCACGACTACATGCATGTGGCCATCCGCCTCCTGGACGGCCTGGGCGGCAGCGTGCACATCGGCATGGACAGCGGGGCCATCCGCGGCTTCATCCGCCAGGCCGTGCTCCAGCAGCAGGCCATCACCCTGGTCCTGTTCCTGGTCTGCACCCTGGTGGCCTTCCTCTTCGTGCGCAACATCTCCCGGCCCCTGACCCGGCTCACGGAGTACGCGCGCCGGGTGGCGGCCCACGACTTCAGCACCGAGGTGGACATCTCCTCCAGGGACGAGGTGGGCGACCTGGCCCGGGCAATGGGCTCCATGGCCCGCGACGTGTCCGGGCTCATCTCCGGCCTGGAGGCCGCCGTGGCCAACGCCACCGCCGACCTCCAGGAGGCCCTGGCCTCGCTTTCGGCCGTGCTCAACAACATGGCCGGGGGCCTGCTGGTGCTCGACGCCCGCGGCCGGGTGGTGCGCCACAATCCGGCCCTGGCCCGGCTCTTCCGGCTGGAGGGCGAGGACATCGACGGCCGCACCGTGAGCGACCTGCTGGGCCCCGAGACCGCCGAGTTCATCCTGCCCCGGGGCGGGGTCCCGCTCAGCGGCGGCCAGGGCCTGGAGACCGTGGTCCGGCGGCCCGACGGCAGCCTGGTGCCGGTGGAGATCTCCGTGGCGCCCGTGGCCCTCAAGGGCCAGTGGGGCACGGTGAGCATCGTGCGCGACATCACCGAGCGCCGCCGCAACGCCGAGGCCCTGCGCCAGGCCCACGACGAGCTGGAGCAGAAGGTGGAGGAGCGCACCCGCGAGCTGTCGCGCGCCAACATCCAGCTCAAGATCGAGGTGGCCGAGCGCAAGGTGGTGGCCGAGGCCCTGCGCAAGGCCGAGAGCAAGTACCGCTCCATCTTCGAGAACGCCCTGGAGGGCATCTACCAGATCTCGCCGGACGGCCACTACATCAGCGCCAACCCGGCCCTGGCCCGCATCCTGGGCTACTCCGGGGTGGAGGATCTGCTCACCGAACTCAAGGACGGCGCGGGCACGCGCTACGTGGAGCCCGGCCGCTGGAGCGAGTTCCTGGCCCTGGTCCTGGAGCAGGGCGAGATCACGGATTTCGAGTCGCGCATCCGGCGGCGTTCCGGCCGGGTGGTGTGGATCTCGGAAAACGCCCGCCTGGTGCCGGATTCCCGCGGCAAGCCCCTGTACATCGAGGGCACGGTGGAGGACATCACCCTGCGCAAGGAGTACGAGTCCCAGCTCCTGCACCAGGCCTTCCACGACCCGCTCACCTCCCTGCCCAACCGGGCGCTCTTCCTGGACCACCTGAAGATGGCCATGGAGCGCCGCCGCCGCCACGACAAGTACCTCTTCGCCGTGCTCTACCTGGACCTGGACCGCTTCAAGGTCATCAACGACTCCCTGGGCCACGACGCGGGCGACGAGCTCCTGCGGGCCGTGGCCCGCACCCTCACCGGCTGCGCCCGGGGCATGGACACCGTGGCCCGCTTCGGCGGCGACGAGTTCGCCATCCTCCTGGAGGAGCTGGCCGCGCCGCGCGACGCCATCCGCATCGCCCGCCGCATCCTGGAAGAGATGGCCCGGCCCTTCGTGCTCCACGGCCACGAGGCCTTCTCCTCGGCGAGCATCGGCATCGTCCTGCACACCGAGTCCTACGACCGGCCCGAGACCCTGCTGCGCGACGCGGACACGGCCATGTACCGGGCCAAGGAGCAGGGCAAATCGCGCTTCAAGGTCTTCAACCGCAAGATGCACGAGCAGGCCCTGCGCATCATGGAGCTGGAGACCGACCTGCGCCGGGCCGTGGAAGGCCGCGACCTGCGCCTGGTCTATCAGCCCATCGTGCGCCTGGAGGACCGCAAGGTGGTGGGCTTCGAGGCGCTGCTGCGCTGGACCCACCCCCAGCACGGCCCCGTGAACCCCGCGGAGTTCATCCCCCTGGCCGAGGACGCCGGGCTCATCTACCCCATCGACTACGGGGTCCTGCACCAGGTCTGCCGCACCATCCGGGCCTGGACCAACGGCGGCGGCGTGGCCCTGGGCGGCATGCCTCTCAACGTTCACCTGAACGTCTCGGGCAAGCACTTCCGCAACCCGCTCCTGGTGGCCGAGGTGGAGGCCGCGATCCTGGACTCGGGCCTGCCGCCCTCCTGCCTGACCCTGGAGATCACCGAGAACGCCTTCGTGGACAACGCCGCCACGGCCACCGACATCCTGAGCAAATTGAAGCTCCTTGGCGTCAAGCTGTGCATCGACGACTTCGGCACGGGCTACTCCTCCCTGGGCTACCTCCAGCGCTACCCCATCGACGTGATCAAGGTGGACAAGAGCTTCGTGGCCGCGGTGGGCGGCGACGCCGACACCCAGACCATCGCCGGCAGCATCATCTCCCTGGGCAACTCCCTGGGCCTCCAGGTGGTGGCCGAGGGCGTGGAAACCCCATCCCAGCTGGAATTCCTCATGCGCATCGGCTGCCGCTACGCCCAGGGCTTCCTTTTCCACCGGCCCATGGAGGAGAACGAGGCCCGCGAACTGCTTCTGTGCGGGGCCTGCCGCAGCAAGCCGTCCTGACCCCCGCGCCCTTTCCCGCCGCCCTGTTTGCGTGTATGCTCAAGGGACGCCGGACATGCGGCGCGGAGGATCGATGAGCGAGGAAACCGCCCCCAAGGAAACGTTCGCCGGGGTCTTCTCCATCCAGAAGACCATCAAGATCGGCGCGGGCACCACCAGCCGCCGCGTGGCCCAGAACTCGTTCTTCTACGTGAGCGAGAACGCGGACGGCGAGCTGGTCATGCAGGCCCTGGGTCCCAACGGCACGCCCGTGGGCACCAAAACCGTCATCAGCCGCGAGGACCTGCTCAAGAACTACATGCCCGAGCCGGGCATGTACCAGCAGGCCGTGCTGCCCAAGCTGCGCGAGGTCCAGGTGGCCGTGGCCCGGGGCGAGAAGTTCCGCAAGCGCGGCGAGACCTTCACCGCCGAGTTCGAATACGGCAAGGCCCTGGCCATCGACGAGGAGAACGTGCGGGCCAACTTCGGCATCGGGCTCTGCTACCTGTCCCGGGGCGACACGGCCAAGGCCGACGAGGTCTTCAAGAAGGTGGTGGACCTGGAGGCCGCCTTCGAGCCGGAGCACAAGCACCTGTTCAACGAGTTCGGCATCAACCTGCGCAAGTCCAAGATGCACGACCAGGCCCTGGAATACTACCGCAAGGCCCTGGCCCTCTCGCCCGGGGACGAGCACCTGCACTACAACGCTGCCCGGGCCGCCTTCGAGAAGGCCGACCACAAGGCCGCCGCGGCCCACCTGGCAAAGGCCCTGGAGCTCAACCCCGGCTTCGCCGAGGCCCGCACCTTCCTGGACCACCTCCGGAAAAAGGGCCTGGCCTGAGCCAGGGGGCAGCCCCATGCGCGCGCTCCCTGGCTTCGTCCTGGCCGGAACCCGCAGCGGCTGCGGCAAGACCTCCGTGGCCCTGGGCCTCATGGCCGCCCTGGTCCGCCGCGGGCTTACAGTGGCGCCCTTCAAGTCCGGCCCGGACTTCATCGACCCGGGCCTGCACGCCCTGGCCGCCGGGCGGCCCTCGCACAACCTGGACACCTGGATGCTGCCCCCCGAGGCCGTGCGCGGCGTGTTCGCCCGGGCCTGCGCCGACGCCGACCTGGCCCTGGTGGAGGGGGCCATGGGCCTGTTCGACGGCCGCTCGCCCGTGGGCGGCGAGGGCTCGGCCGCGGACCTGGCCGCCTTCCTGGGCCTGCCCGTGGTCCTGGTCCTGGACGCCGCCTCCCTGTCCCGCTCCCTGGCCGCCGAGGTCCAGGGCTACACGCGTTTCGACCCCGCCCTGCGTTTTGCCGGGCTCGTGCTGAACCGGGTGGGCTCCGAGGCCCACGCCCGCTCCCTGGCCGAGACCCTGGCGGCCTTCGCCCCCGAGGCGCCGCTCCTGGGCTGCCTGCCCCGGCTGGAGGAGGCCGGGCTGCCCTCCCGGCACCTGGGCCTGGTCACGGCCCAGGACCTGCCCGGCGCGCTGGCGCGCATCGACCTGCTGGCCGAGGCCTGCGAGCGGAATCTGGACCTGGACGGGCTCCTGGCCCGCCTGCCGCGCCTGACCCCGGCCCTGCCCGCCGACCCCGAACCAGCGCCGCCCTGCGTGCGCCTGGGCCTGGCCCGGGACGCGGCCTTCTGCTTCGTCTATGAGGAGAACCTGCGGCTCTTGCGCGCGGCCGGGGCCGACATCGTGGAGTTCTCGCCGCTTGCGGAAAGGCGCCTGCCCCCGGATCTGGACGGCCTGTACCTGCCCGGCGGCTACCCCGAGCTCTCGGCCTTCCGGCTCTCCCAGAACGCTGGCCTGCGCCGCGAGATCCTGGCTTTCGCCCGCTCGGGCAGGCCGGTGCTGGCCGAGTGCGGCGGCCTGCTCTACCTCCTGGAGCGGCTCGTGGTGGACGGCCAGCGCTTCCCCATGTGCGGGGTCTTCCCCTTTGCCGGGGTCATGCGCCCCCGGCGCGCGGCCCTGGGCTACCGCGAGGTGGAGACCACCCGGCCCACGCTCCTGGGTCCGGCCGGGACCACCCTGCGCGGCCACGAGTTCCACTACTCCTGCCTGGACCCGGTCCCGCAGGGCGCGGCCACGGCCTTCCGCGTCTCGGGCAGCCGCGGCCCCCTGCCGGACGAGGGCTACGTGGCGGACGCCTGCCTGGGCACCTACGTGCACCTGCACTTCGGCTCCCGCCCCGGAGCCGCGGCCTCCTTCGTGACGGCCTGCGCCGCGGCCCGCGCCCCGGTTGCGGACCGCCCGGCTTGCGGCTAGGCTTGCCCCTGCCGCAGGCCCGCGGCCCGGAGGTCGTCATGGATTTCGCCGTCCTCAAGCGTCTCACCGAAGAGGAGCTGCCCTTCAACAAGTTCCTGGGCATCCAGGTCCTGGAGTTCTCCGAGGGCCTGGCCCGCATGCGCCTGCCCTTCAAGCCCGAGCTCATCGGCGATCCCCGGCGGCCCGCCCTGCACGGCGGGGTCATCTCCACCCTGGTGGACCTCTGCGGCGGCTTCGCGGTCTGGACCCGCTGCCGCCTGGACGACCGCCTGGCCACCATCGACCTGGGCGTGGACTACCTGCGGCCGGCCCCGGCCGCGCCGCTCATCGCCGAGGGCACGGTGCGGCTTTTGGGCAACCGCGTGGGCAACGCCCAGGTCATCGTCTGGTCCGAGGGCGCCCCGGACGAGCACCTGGCCGTGGGCCGCGGGGTCTATAACATCCGGCGCGGGAAGTGAGCCCGGCGGACGGACCCGCCATGCAGACCTGGATCATGCACATCGACATGGACGCCTTTTTCGCGTCCGTGGAAATTCTGGACAACCCGGCCCTGGCCGGACTGCCCGTGGCCGTGGCCGGAACGAGCGACCGCAGCGTGGTCTCGGCCGCCTCCTACGCCATCCGGAAGTTCGGCGTGCGCTCGGCCATGAGCGTGGTCCAAGCCCGCAAGCTCTGCCCCCAGGCCGTGTTCGTGCCCCCGCGCTTCGGCCGCTATTCCGAGCTTTCGCGCCAGGTCATGGAGGTGCTCGGCCGCTTCTCGCCCCTGGTGGAGCAGGCCAGCATCGACGAGGCCTACCTGGACGCCTCGGGCCTGGAACGGCTCTTCGGCCCGGTGCGCGACATGGCCAAACGGCTCAAGGACGAGGTGCGCGCGGCCACGGGCCTGACCTGCTCCGTGGGCCTGGCCCCGGTGCGCTTTTTGGCCAAGATCGCCTCGGACCTGGACAAGCCCGACGGGCTCGCGGTCATCGAGCCGGACCAGGTGCGGGAGTTCCTGCGCACGCTGCCGCTCGGCAAGATCCCGGGCGTGGGCGGCCGCACCCTGGAGGTCCTGCGCGGCCTGGGCGTGAAGACCGCGGGCGACGTGCTGCGCTTCGGACCCGATTTCTGGGCCGCACGCCTGGGGTCCTGGGGGCCGACCCTCTGGGAGCGGGCCCAGGGCATTGATCCCCGGCCCGTGGAGCCGGGCGGGGAGGCCAAGTCCAGCGGCGCGGAGAACACCTTCGAGGAGGACACCCTGGACCGCGACCTGCTGCGACGCTGGCTCCTGGTCCAGAGCGAGCGCGTGGCCGCGGACCTGCGCCAGATGGGCGTGCGCGCCCGCACGGTCACGCTGAAGATCAAGTTCGCGGACTTCCGCCAGATCACCCGCGCCCGCACCCTGGCCGCGGCCACGGACCAGACCCTGGCCATCTACCGCGCGGCCCGGGCCATCCTGGCCGCCGAGGACCTGCCCATGCGGGTGCGACTCATCGGCGTCACGGCCTCGCACTTCAGCCACGGCCCCAGCCAGCTCTCGCTCCTGGACCCCGAGCCCCCGCGCAGGCAGAGCCGCCTGGACCGCGCCGTGGACCAGGTGCGCAGGAAGTTCGGCAAAAAGGCCGTGCAGCGCGGCGACGTGCTGGAGATGAAAAAGTGAAACGGCCCGGCGGCAGAACCGCCGGGCCTTGTGTTCCGGATCGGAGGCCGGGCTAGAACTTCCACTCCCCGGTCAGGGCCAGGAAGTGGATGCAGTTGGTGTCGTAATCGCCCTTGAGCGTGCCGGTGAGGGCGCTGGTCTTGTCGATGGGCGCGGAACCCAGGTCGGCGTATTCGTAGTTCAGGCCCAGGGAGAACGTGTCCCAGGCGTAGTTCACGCCCCCGGCGTAGCGGTACACGCGGTCCGCGGGCAGGTCCGGGGTGCGCACGTCCGTGTCGGCCATGGAGGAGTCGTAGGAGAAGCCCGCCGAGACCTTCCAGCGCTCGTTCAGGGCGTAACGCGCGCCGATGCCCGCGTGCCAGGTGTCGTCGTAGTCCCGGCCCTCGGTCACGTCCTCGGTCAGGACCTTGACCCGGATCATGCTCTTGGCGAATTCCGAGTACTGCTCCCAGCCCAGGTTGGCCAGCAGGTCCAGGCCGCCGGTGAGGTTGTAAACCGCCGAGGCCATGACCTGCTGGGGCAGGGTGAGCTTGGTGTGCACCGCGTTGCGCAGCGAATCCACCACCACCTGCCCGAGCAGGGTGGGGTCGATGCCCGAGGTGTGGGCGTGATTGCGGAAGTCCAGTTCGATGGGCGTGCGGTAGGTGAGGCCCAGGCGCAGGGCCTCGGCGGGCTCCAGGAACAGGCCGAAGGTGCCGCCCACGCCCGCGGTGTCCGCGTCGTACTTGATGCTGCCGTCCGGTCCCGCGCCGCCCGCGGCCACGTTGTTGAAGGCCATCTTCATGGTCTGCTGGGCCACGATCACGTTCAGGCCCGCGCCCACGGACAGCCATTCGTTGACCCGGTAGGCGGCCGAGGGATTGAAGTTGTAGGTGTAGAGGCTGGACTCCTGGGTGTAGTAGCGGCCGGACCAGCCGTCGTCGTAGTCCAGGCCCAGGCCCGCGAAGGAGTTCACGGTCATGCCCAGGCGCGCGTCCTCGTTCAGGGCGAACACGGAATAGAAGCCGCCCGAGGGCATGAGCGAGCCCGCGTCGCCGCCGTCGCCGCCGCCGTAGGTGGTGCTGGAATCAGCCGAAAACTTGGTCTGGATGAGCATGGGCTGGGCCCCGAAGATGACCTGGTTCTGCTGGAGCCGGGTCATGCCCGCGGGGTTGGTGAAGGCCGTGGCCGCGTCCTCGGCCCGGGCCGCGGCCCCGGCATAGGCCGTGCCCAGGTCCGCGGTGCCGATTTCGTAGAGCGTGATGCCGCCGGCGAAGGCCGCGCCGCAGGACAGGAGCAGCAGGGCCGCGGCGAGCGGGATGATGCGTTTCATGACTGGTCCTCGCTTACCTGGGGGTGACGTCCTCGTAGTCCTGGGCCTTGACCTTGTCCAAGGGATAGTGCCGGATGCCGCCGGACCCGAGGTCCACGGCCTTGATGTCGAAGAGCCGCACCCGGCGGTTGTTCTGGGTGTGGTAGTAGAGCTTGAGGTTGGTCAGGTCCCAGGCCGCGGTCCAGATGGTGGAGCTGCGCATGAGGCCCGCCTGGGCCTGGGCCCCTGCGTGGCCCTCGGCCGCGCCCGGTCCCAGGGGCAGATTGAAGTTGTCCATGATGCGGAAGACCTCATAGACGGTTTCGTCGGCCGTGGCGGTCTTGCGCGCGGTCTGGGTCCAGGCCACGGCGCGGATGAAGCGCGAGGGCGGGGTGTTGTCCCCGGGCAGGCCGATCATGCCGCTGCCCGCGCCCAGGGGGGCCAGGTCCAGGTCGCCGATCTTCTTGTCCGGCAGGCCGAAGGGCGAAAGGTTCACGTAGGTGCGCAGGTTGGTCATGTGCCAGTCATAGTTGGGGGCGTTGGTGATGACGCCCAGCGGCGCGTCGTGGACCACCACCTTGCCGCCTGTGCACTCAAGGACGATGGACGCGCCGCTCGTGTCCGTGACCATCCAGTGGCCGGGCACGCCCGCGCCGATGGCCGGCTCCAGCACGTCCACCACGTTCAGGTCCGGGAACCGGCGGCGCACCTCTTCCACGCTGGCGTAATTGGTCAGGATGTAGCCGGCCACGTCCAGGGGCGAAAGCGTTCTGCCGCGGGCCGAGTCCTTGAAGGCCGCGTACTGCGCGAAGCCGGGGTGGTAGAACATGCCCACGGCCAGGCCCTTCTCGTTGAGGCCGTCGGCCAGGGTGAGCTTGCCGCACATGTCCAGGCCCACCACGCCGTAGCGCGCCTTCCAGGCCCGGCCGCCCTTGCCGTCCGGGGTCAGGGCGGTCAGGGCCGTGCCGCGGGGGATCACGGTGACGCGGGAATTGAGGTCAAAGGTGCCCCACTCCATGGTCCGGCCGTAAAACACCGCGCCGTCGCCGCTCGTGAGGCGGATGCCGGTGCAGGCCGGAGACGGGGCGGGGCTGGACCAGACGAACAGGGCAAGCACAGCGCAGGCGAGCCAGAACCGTTTCATGGCGATCCTCCCTGGGTCTGGCGGCGGCCGGGGTTTCCGGCGCAGGCGCTGCGCCGCCAGGATGTCCCTTCCGATACAAAACGGCCGGTTCAAAGTAAAGGCCGCCGGGCTAACGCCTCAACTTTTCTTGAAAAAAATAACACGCCCGGGAGTGAGGCCGCCGGGCGCAGGGCGCGAAAAAAGCCCGGCGGACGCGCCGCCGGGCCTGTGCATTGCCGCAGGGCCGGTCTAGTCCCCGGTCTTGAGCAGCTCCCAGTACTTCTCGTAGGTCAGCTCGGCCTGGCCCACGTCGTTCTGGAACTGCGAGGCGCTGACCACCGCGGCCGGGGGATAGGCCGTGGGGTTGTCGCGCAGCTCCGCGGGCAGCATCTTGAGGGCCTCCTTGTTGGGCGTGCAGTAGCCCACTTCCTCGGCGATGGCCTTGGCGATGTCCGGCCGCATGAGGAAGTTGATGAAGGCGTGGGCGTTGTCCGGGTTGGGCGCGTGCTTGGGAATGGCCAGGCAGTCGGTCCAGAACATGCCGCCCTCCTTGGGCCAGACGAAGACGAGCTTGCCGTCCTCTTCCATGGCGCGGATGGCCTCGCCGTTCCAGATCATGCCGATGCCCACTTCCTTGTTCAGGAAGGGCGTCTTGGGGCTTTCGGAGTTGTACACCCGGACGTTGGGCTTGAGCTTGAGGAGCAGGGTGTAGGCGGCCTCGATGTTCTTGGGGTCGGTCTCGTTGAGGGACTTGCCTTGGATGAGCAGGGCCGCGCCGAACACGTCGCGCACGTCGTCGTGCAGGAGCACCTGGTTCTTGAACTCCGGCTTCCAGAGGTCGGCCCAGGAGGTCACGGTCTTGGGGTCGATCTTGGAGGAATCCACCAGGATGCCCGCGCCGCCCCACATGTAGGGCACCGTGAACGTGTTCTCCGGGTCGTATGGCTTGTTCAGGACGTTGGCGTCCAGGTTCTTCAGGTTGGGCAGCTTGGCCTTGTCCAGGGGCTGGACCAGGTTTTCGGCGCGCAGCTTCTGCACGAAATAGGCCGAGGGCACGATGACGTCGTAGCCTTTGGCGCCCGTGAGTTTCAGCTTGGCGTACATGGCCTCGTTGCTGTCGAAGGTGGAATAGACCACCTTGATCCCGGTTTCCTTGGTGAACTGGGCCAGCACCGCGTCGGGCATGTACTCGGTCCAGTTGTACACCACCACTTCCTTCTTGGCGGCCCAGGCGGGCAGGGCCAAAAGGAGAACCAGGGCCAAAGCCAGCAGCAGCGTCTTCTTCATTTCTTCTCCCTCAAGAGGATTTGGGAGGCGAAGACCACGAGGACCGTGGCCGTGACCATGACCGCGCACAGCGCGTTGACCACGGGCTTCACCCCCAGTTTCACCATGGAATAGATGCGCAGGGGCAGGATCTCGAAGCCCGGACCCGTGACGAAGAAGCTGATGATCACGTCGTCCAGGGAGAGCGTGAACGAAAGCAGCCAGCCCGCCAGCACCGCGGGCATGACCATGGGCAGGATCACGTGGCGGAAGGTGGCGTACTCGTCCGCGCCCAGGTCCTGGGCCGCCTCCACCACGTGGCGGTCGAACCCGGCCAGGCGCGAGGCCACGGTCACGGCCACGAAGGGCAGGCAGAAGGTCACGTGGGCCAGGAGCAGGGTCAGGAACCCGGGCTCCATGCGCAGGGCCACGAAGAGCATGAGCAGCGACACGCCCATGACGATGTCCGGGGACATGATGACGATGACGAGCGCGCTCTGGAAGAGCTTCTTGGCCTTGAAGTCGTAGCGGTGCAGGGCCCAGGCCGCCAGGGTGCCCAGGATGGTGGCGACGCTGGCCGAGAGCGCGGCCACGGTGAGGGAGTTGACGGCCGCGTCCAGGAGCTGGGCGTCGGTCAGAAGCTCGCCGTACCAGCGCAGGGAAAAGCCCTTCCAGCCCGTGGCGTACTTGGAGTTGTTGAAGGAAAAGACGATGAGCACCACGATGGGCAGGTAGAGGAAGAGGTAGATGAGGCCCATGTAGGCCAGGCGGATGCGTCTAAGCACCGAGATCCTCCGTCTGGCGCGGCCTGTCCTTGGTGCTGCCGCTGTAGAAGGCCAGGAGCAGCGCCATGATGAGCGTGAGCACCACGCTGGCCGCCGAGCCCGTGGGCCAGTCCCGGGCCGTGAGGAACTGGTTCTTGATGAAGTTGCCGATCAAGAGGCTCTTGGCCCCGCCCAGCACGTCGGGCACGTAGAACATGCCGAGCGCGGGCAGGAAGGTGAGCATGGTCCCGGCCAGGATGCCCGGCCAGGTGAGCGGCAGGGTCACCTCCCAGAAGGCCCGCAGCCGTCCCGCGCCCAGGTCCTTGGCCGCCTCCAGGTGGCAGGGGTCCAGCTTCTCAATGGAGCTGTAGAGCGGCAGGATCATGAACGGCAGAAGCGTGTAGATGAGGCCCGCCAGCACGGCCGTGTCGGTGTAGAGGATCTCCAGGGGCTGGGCGATGAGGCCCAGGCCCAGGAGCGCCGTGTTGAGCAGGCCCTGGGACTTGATGATGAAGATGAGGGCGTAGGTGCGGATGAGCGAGTTGGTCCAGAACGGGATGATGATGAGCAGCAGGAAGAGGTTCTTGCGCCTGGTCTTGAGCTTGGCCAGGCCGTAGGCGAAGGGATAGGCCAGGACCAGGCAGCCCGCGGCCGTGATGGCCGCCCACCAGAGCGAATCCAGGAAGATGCGCAGGAAGCCCTCGTCCGCGATGTTCCGGTAGCCCTGCACGGAAAGCTCGGCGGAGACGAAGGCCGAGGGGTCGCGCGTGAGCAGGCTGACGCCCACGATGAGCAGGAACGGCAGCAGGGCGAACAGGGCCAGCCAGGCGGTGGTGCCGCCGATGGCCAGGGACTTGAAGAGGTTAGGCCTGGTCATCGGGGAGCACCACCTCCCAGCCCTTGATCCAGGTGACGAACACGGGCTGGCCAGCGGCCACGATCATCTTCTCGTCGTCCTCGTCGAAGAACTCCGTGACCAGGAGCTTCTTGCCGGTCTTGAGCGTGATGGCGATGTCGTACGTGGTGCCCTTGTAGATGGTCTCGTCCACCACGCCCTCCAGGGACAGCCCGGCCTCCACCGAGGGGCGGTGGGTGTGCACGATGAGGTCCTCGGGCCGCAGCACCACCTTGACCCGCGAGCCCTCGCCGAAGGGCCGCTTGGCCTTGAGCAGGCAGGAGCGCTCCTCGCCCTCCACCCGGGCCTTGAGCGAGCCGTCCGGGCAAAGCAGGTCCTGGCCCAGGACCTCGGCGTCCAGGATGTTGGTCTCGCCCACGAACTTGGCCACCTTGAGGTTCACGGGCTCCTCATAGACCTCGATGGGCGTGCCCATCTGCTCGATGCGGCCCTGGTCCATGACCACCACGCGGTCGGACAGGGAGAAGGCCTCCTCCTGGTCGTGGGTCACGAAGACGAAGGTGATGCCCAGGCGGCGCTGAAGGTGCTTGAGTTCGCGCTGCATCTGGCGGCGCAGCTTGGCGTCCAGGGCCGAAAGGGGCTCGTCCAGGAGGAGCACCAGGGGCTTGTTCACCGCGGCCCGGGCGATGGCCACGCGCTGCTGCTGGCCGCCGGAAAGCTGCTGGGGCTTGCGGCCCTCCATGCCCTCCAGCTCCACCATGTGCAGGATCTCGGACACCCTGGCCCTGATCTCCTCCCTGGGCGTGCGGCTCATGCGCAGGCCGAAGGCCACGTTCTCGAACACGGTCATGTGCGGGAACAGGGCGTAGCTCTGGAAGACCGTGTTCACCTTGCGGCGATGGGGCGGCAGGGCCGTGGCCTCCCGGCCGCCGATGGTCACGCGGCCGGTGGTGGGGATCTCGAATCCGGCGAGGATGCGCAGGATGGTGGTCTTGCCGCAGCCGCTGGGGCCGAGCAGGGTGAAGAACTCGTGGTTCCTCACGGCCAGGTTGATGTCGTGCAGGACCTTGGTCCCGTCGAACTCCTGGGAAACGTTCTCAAGGGTGATGATGGCGTCGTTCTGCACCCGGGTGCCCCGCAACAGGAATGCCCCGCACCTGCGGCGGGGCCGTTCAACCAAACCGTCCCGGATGAAAACCGGTTCGCGCCAAGGCCTCCGCGCGGCCGGGTCTGGTTCCGGTCCGCGACTTGCAAAATGCCCCCCGGGGGCCTACTATCTTTCCTCGCGGCTCGCCCGGCCCAAGCCGGGCGGACACCGCCGCCGGAACACTTCTTATGACACCATTCGCCTCGCTTGACAAACGCTTTCCCCTCCTCCTGGCCGGCAGCCTGCTTCTGGCCCTGCTCCTGTGCGCCCTGCCCGCCCCGGCCCAGGACGCGGCCCCGGCCGGGCAAAACGGCCTGCCGGACACGGCCATCAGCGCGTCCCAGGAGTCCCTCACCAGCGGGTCCGGGGCCGAGCCCCAGGACGGAGCGGCCGGGGGCAACGGCAAGAATTTTTCCCAGCCCCTGCCCCCGGGCGTGGAAGAGGCCCTGGCCAGCCTGCTCACCCTGCCCGGGCACCGCGGCGCGGCCCCGGACTGGGCCGCGGTGGAGCCCCTGCTGGCCATGGCCGCAGGTCCGGCCTTCGAGGCCCAGGCCCTCAAGCCCGAGAAGCGCGAGAACGCCAACGGCGTCTGCCTGCGCGCCGAGCTGGAGGTCCCCCTGGAGCGCATCCTGCGCTACGGCTACAACAAGGACATCCCCAACCACGTCATCTTCCCCTCGGTGCTCCGGCTCACGGGCTGGTACCCGGAAAGCGACATCGTGCAGCAGCAGCGCGGCCTCTGGGACCAGGCCAAGGGCGACCTGACCTCGCCCGTGCTGCTCTGGGGCCGGGAGTACGAGGTGAACACGCCCGACTCCAGCACCGGAGCCTACTACCGGTACGACCTGGACCGCTTCCTGGCCCTGCTGCGCAAGGGCCAGGACACCTACTTCATCTCCGTGTCGCGCATGCCCAAGACCTCCGACGAGGGCCAGAAGGGCGTGCCCATGGACGACCAGAACTGGAACTACTTCTACTCCGGCATCAACGGCCTGGACCGCGGGCTCATCGGCTGGATGAACACCACCCTGTACAACTCGGCCTCGGTGCAGGTCTTCCGCCAGCGCGGCCAGGAGCCCAGGACCACCTGCGTGCTCTTCAAGTGGCTCTCGGGCGGCTGGGCCGGGCTCAACGTGATCATGCCGCGCCACATCTACGACGGCAACCTGCGCTTCCTGCGGGGCTTCAAGAAGGTCATGGAGTCCGCGGCGCTGCCCGACTCCGAGCGCTTCGCCGCGGCCATGCGCGAGATCCAGGGGCTCCCGGACCAGGCCCTGGACGAGAAGATCCGGCTCTACGCCCACGCCTTCGAGAACCTGGCCCGCAACTACCCGAACATGGACAAGAGCGAGTTCCGCAAGATCTGGGAGAACGGCGGCTATTCCAAGGTCCTGGACCGCTCCCAGCGCATCGGCGTGCTCGCCCTGGAATACATGAAGGCCAAGGTCGGCAAGCCCGTGCTGGTGGACTTGAGCTCCATCGACCGGGCCCTGGCCGAGCGCGAGGGCCAGGCCAAGGTGGCCGCCCTGCCCCCAACCCCCGGAGGAACCCCCTGATGCTCCCCGAGGACGAGGCCAAGTTCAAGTACTGCCCGCACCTGACCACCCACGACGACAAGCTCCGCTTCTGCCAGGGCGCCATGTGCATGATGTGGCGCTGGGAGAACGCGGAGAACCCCGGCGGCCGCGGCTACTGCGGCCTGGCCGGCCGGCCCGGCGAACGGGCGTAAGGCCCATGGCCAGGCCCTTCGTCTTCCGCCTGGAAAAGGTCCTGGAGTACCGGGTCCAGCTGGAGGAGCAGGCCAAGCTGGCCCTGGCCCGGGCCCTGGCCGAGCACGCCCGCGGCGAGCAGGCCGTGCAGGCCCTGGAGCTGCGCCGGGACGAGCACCTGCGCCGCGGCTACGCGGGCGGCATGGACACGGGCGAGCTCTGGCTCTGGCGGCAATACGGCCAGGCCCTGGAGCAGGACCTCATCACGGCCAGGGCCGACCTGGCCCGGCTGGCCTTGAAATTGCAGAAAGCCCGCCAGGATGCGGTGTCCCGTTCCAAGGACCGCAAGCTCCTCGAAAAACTCAAGGAACAGCAGGCCGGAAAGCACCATGAAGAACAAGCCCTCCGCGAAATCAAGGAAGCCGACGAAATGGCTGCGCTGCGTCATGAGCGCCAGGCCCTCTAGGGTCCTGCTCCTCATCCTGGTCCTGGGCCTGCTCAAGCTCGGGCTCATGGGCGCCGCGGGCCTGGGCCTGTTCGAGGCCAGGGGGCCGGAATCGGCCGCCAAACCCGCCCTGTCCCTGCTCGCCACGGCCCCGGCCCAGGCCCAGACCCAGCCCAAGGACGCGCCAAAGGACTCGGCCCCGGCCCAGGCCGAGGGCTCGGCCACGCCGTCGGACTGGAAGATCCTCAAGCAGCGCGAGGAGCAGCTGGCGGCCAAGGAGCGCTCCCTGGCGGCCCTGGAAAAGAGCCTGGACGACAAGCTGGCCCAGCTGAAAATCCTGGAAAAGCGCATCCAGGACATGCTCGACCAGGCCGACGTGCTCAAGGACGAGAAGCTCAAGCATCTGGTGGACGTGTATTCCAACATGAAGGCCAAGCAGGCCGCCGCGGTCCTGGAGACCCTGGACGACGACCTGGCCGTCAAAATCCTGTCGGGCATGCGCGGCCGCACCGCGGGCGAGATCCTCTCCAACGTGCGCGCCGACCGGGCCGCCACCCTCACCGAGGCCCTGACCCGGCTCCAGGTGGCGCCCACGGTTCCGCCCCAGGCCGCCCAGCAATAGGATGGTCCGGCTCAAGCTGACCCTGGCCTACGACGGCGGCAACTTCAAAGGCTGGCAGCTCCAGCGCGAGGACAGCACCATCCAGGGCGCCCTGGAGGCGGCCGTGGCCCGGATCATCGGCCACACGGCCCGGGTCCAAGGCGCGGGCCGCACCGACACCGGAGTCCACGCCCTGGGCCAGGTGGCCCATGTGGACATCCCGGAGCACAAGCGCCACGTGCCCTGGCAGCGCGCCCTCAACTGCCTGCTGCCCGACGCCATCGCCGTGCTGGCCGTGGAGGAGGTCCCGCGCGAGTTCCACGCCCGCTTCGGGGCCCTCTCCAAGACCTACGCCTACACCCTCTGGACCACGCGGGCCTTCGTCCATCCCCAGCGCCGCCGCTACGTCTGGGACTGCGGCCCCCTGGACCTGGCGGCCATGGACGCCGCGGCCCCGCATTTCCTGGGACGCCACGACTTCAGGAGCTTCATGAACACCGGCACCCCGGTGAAGAGCACGGTGCGCACCGTGACCCGCCTGGAGCGCTGCCCCGGGCTCACGGAGCACGAGGTGGTCTGGCGCGTGGAGGCCGACGGCTTCCTCAAGCAGATGGTGCGCAACATGGTGGGCCTGCTGGTGGAGGTGGGCCGGGGCAAGGCCGCCCCGGACTGCGTGCGGGACATCCTGGCGGCCGCGGACCGCACCCGGGCCGCGGCCACGGCTCCGGCCCGGGGACTGTGCCTGGAGCGGGTGGTGTACGGGGAGAACTGCGAACGCCTGCACGCGGACGGCGCGGCATCGTAGCGAGGGAACGCCGCCGCGGTGCAAGAACCGGCAAGCATTCACTCCCCCCTTGCTGTTTTCTCAAGCCTGGGATAGTGCCCAAATAGTAAAAGTTTTCCTGTCGTTCGGGAAACGGGCGACGGAGACGCCCAAAACGGCAGGAAGTGTCTCGGCCCTTCATGAGAGGATGGAGAGGAGTTTTCACATGAAGTCGATTTATGTCGGGAATTTGCCTTACAGCGCCACGGAAGAGCAGGTTCGGGATCTTTTCGCGGCCCACGGCGAGGTGCAGAACGTGAAGTTCATCATGGACCGGGAGACCGGCCGCTTCCGCGGCTTCGGCTTCGTCCAGATGGAGGACTCCGGCGCGGCCGCGGCCATCGAGGCCCTGGACGGCAAGGATTTCGGCGGCCGCGCCCTGAAGGTCAACGAGGCCCGGGAACGCGCTCCCCGCCCCGCCAAGAACTGGTAGCCGAACACGGCCCAGGGGGCCGTCCTCATACACCGGCCCCGGCGTGAAAAAGCGCCGGGGCCGTCTCTGTTCCGGGATCAGTCCGCCAGCTCCAGCCAGACCGGACAGTGGTCCGAACCCTCCACCGAGGACTCGATCCAGGCCGCCTTGACCTTTTCGCGCAGCTCCTCGGACACGAAGAAGTAGTCGATGCGCCACCCCGCGTTGTTCTTGCGGGCGTTGAAGCGGTACGACCACCAGGAATAGTGCCCGGGACCGGGCTCGAACAGGCGGAAGGTGTCCACGTAGCCGTGGGCCGTGAAGCGGTCCAGCCAGGCCCGCTCGATGGGCAGGAAGCCCGAGGTCTTCTCGTTGGCCTTGGGGTTCTTCAGGTCGATCTCGGTGTGCGCGGTGTTGAAGTCGCCGCCCACCACCACGGGCTTGGTCTTGCGCAGCTCCTGGGCGTACTCCAGGAAATGCTCGTAGAAGCCCAGCTTGAATTCCAGGCGTTCCTCGCCCATCTGGCCGTTGGGAAAGTAGATGTTGAAGAGCCAGAAGCCCGGGTACTCCACCAGGATGGTGCGGCCCTCGCCGCGGAAGGCCTCGCCCGGCAGGCCGAAGCTGTGGCCCAGGGGCTTCCGGCGCAGGAAGCAGGCCGTGCCCGAATAGCCGCGCTTCTTCTTGGACCAGTTCCAGAGCGCGGTCCAGCCCGCGGGCTCGCGCTCCTCCGGACTCAGCTGGTCCGGCTCCGTCTTGGTCTCCTGCAGGAGAACGGCGTCGGCCCCGCAGGACGAGAGCCAGTCCAGAAAGCCCTTCTTGAGCACGGCCCGGTAGCCGTTCACGTTCCAGGAAACGATGCGCATGGGACCTCGAACGGAAACGCGGGGCGCGGACCGGAAGGCCCGCGTCCCGCACCGCGAACAGAAAATGGGGCCGGCAGGGCCGGAACTACTCGCTGTCGGACAGGCTCGTGCACTTGATCATGAGCAGGGCGGCGATGACCAGGCCGAGACCCAGGAAAAACCAGAACGTGGGCATCATGGCGCGTCTCCTTGCAGGGGTGGAAGCGATCCTCTCTCCGGTCTCCGGGGCATAGCAGAAAGGCCCGGCCGTGGGAAGGGGGCTTCCCGGGCCGCGGGATTCGCGCTACCACCCGGCCATGGACGCGCTCGTGCTCGGCGCCGGGGCCTCGGGCCTCTTCTTCTCCCTGCTGGCCGCCCGCCGGGGGCTGGACATCGCCGTGCTGGAGCACGGCCCGGACTGCGGCCGCAAGCTCGCGGTCACGGGCGGGGGCCGCTGCAACCTGACCAACCTGGCGGCCGGGCCGGGCGACTACTTCTCGGACAACCCCCGCTTCTGCGCCTCGGCCCTGGCCCGCTTCACCCCGCGCCAGGCCCTGGACCTCTTCGGCTCCCTGGGCCTGACCTTCGAGGAAAAGGCCCCGGGCCAGATGTTCTGCGTCCAGGGGGCCAGGGCCGTGGTCCGCGCCCTGGAACAGGCCTGCCGCGACGCGGGCGTGCGTCTGGTCACGGACTGCGCCATCCGGGCCGTGGACGGCCCCGGCCCCTTCCGGGCCGCCACCGCGCGCGGGGACTTCGCCGCCCCCCGGCTGGTGGTGGCCCTGGGCGGCCCGTCCTGGCCCAATCTCGGGGCCACCTCCCTGGGCTTCGATCTGGCCCGGCGGTTCGGGCTCAAGGTCGTCGCGCCCCGGCCCGCCCTGGCGCCCCTGGTGCTGGCGGGCGCAGAGGCCGCTCTCTGCCGGGACCTGGCCGGGCTCTCCGTGCCCCTGGCCCGGGTGGCCTGCAACCGCCGCGTCTTCGAGGGCGGGCTCCTGTTCACCCACCGGGGCCTGTCCGGCCCGGCCGTGCTGGAGGCCTCCTGCGTCTGGCGGCCAGGCGCGGCGCTCTCCATCGACTTTGCCCCGGGCCGGGACGCGGCCGCCCTGCTGGAGCAGGCCCGGGCCTCCCGCGCCCAGGTCAAGACCGTGCTCTCCCGGCTCGTGCCCGGCCGCCTGGCCGTGGCCCTGGCCGGGGATCTGACGGGGCGGCCCCTGGACCAGATCTCCAACAAGGACCTGCACCGCCTGGTGGAGCGCCTGCGGAACTTCCGCGTGACGCCCGCGGCCGACGAGGGCCTGGCCAAGGCCGAGGTCACGGCCGGGGGCGTGGACACCCGGGCGCTCTCCTCCAAGACCATGGAGTGCCGGGACGTGCCCGGGCTGTTCTTCCTGGGCGAGTGCCTGGACGTGACCGGCAGGCTGGGCGGCTTCAACCTCCAGTGGGCCTGGGCCTCGGCGGCCGCCGCGGCCGCGGGCCTGGATTCGCCGGCCTGAGCCGGCCCGAGCGAAAATACGCCTGCCTTCATTTTCCTATTTGACATTGAAAATCAAAATCAATAGAAGGGGGCTGTCGGGCTCGCCACGCCCGCCAACTCCTCGACAGCCGGGTCCCCCAACGCACACCCGGCAGCTCCCATGGCGGGGGGCCCGCCCCAGGACCCCCCGCCTCCCTCCTGAAAGAGAAAGCCCCCGGCCGGAACCGGGGGCTTTCTCTTTTCGGGCGGGAAACGGAAACGGGCTAGTACTCCAGCTCCTCCTTGGTCACCGGGAAGCTGAAGGTCTTATAGACCCAGAACTGGTAGCCGATGACGATGGGCACGAAGACCAGGGCCACGCCCAGCATGATGGCCAGGGTCAGCGGCGAGGACGAGGCCTTGATGCCCGCGTCCGTGGCCGTGAGGCTCCAGGCCGGGTTCAGGCTGGAGGGCAGGATGGCCGGGAACAGACCGATGACCGCGAAGAGCGTGGTGCCCACGATGAGCACGGCCGACGCGCCCCAGGCCAGCCAGAACTTGCGCGCCGCCAGCCAGACCCGGGCCATGACCAGGCCGCCCACGGGCAGGACCAGGATCAGGAACAGGGCCGGGTACAGGAAGTAGTTGTCGAAGAGCTTGGTGGCCACGAAGGTGTAGGCCAGGAAAAGCACGATGACCCCGGCCAGGACGGGCCAGAGCTTGCCCGCCGCGGCGGCCGCCCTCTCGCGCAGGTCGCCCTCGGCCTTGATGGCCAGCCAGAGCGCCCCGTGCACGAGGAAGAGCAGCACGAAGAGCACGCCGCCCGCCAGGCCGTAGGGATTGAGCAGGTCGAGGAGGCCGCCCTGCATGATCTGGTTCTGGTCCAGGGGCAGGCCCCGGAAGATGTTGGCGAAGGCCACGCCCAGGAGCAGCGCGGGCAGGAAGCTGCCGGCCACCTGGCAGGCGTCCCAGAAGGACTTCCAGCCGGGCGAGTCGATCTTGGAGCGGAACTCGAAGCTCACCCCGCGCACGATGAGGGCGAAGAGCAGGAGCATGAGCGCGGTGTAGAGCCCGCTGAACATGGCCGCGTAGGCCAGGGGGAAGGCCGCGAAGGTCACGCCGCCCGCGGAGATGAGCCAGACCTCGTTGCCGTCCCAGAAGGGACCGGCGGCGTTGTAGATGACCCGCTTCTCGAACTCGTTGCGGGCCAGGAAGGGCTTGAGCATGCCCATGCCCAGGTCAAAGCCGTCCAGGGCGAAGTACACGGCCCAGAGCACGCCCCAGAGAAGGAACCATATGGTCTCCAACATGATCTTGCTCCTTGTGTCTGTGCGCGCCTAGTGCGCCGCGTCGGGTCCCTGCTTCACGGTGCGTCCGGCCAGGTAGAATCCGGCGGCGCCCAGCAGGGTGTACAGGGCCACGATGACCACCAGGGTGAAGCCCACCTGGCCGCCGCTCACGGGCGACACCGCGTCCGAGGTGCGCATGAGCCCATGGACGATCCAGGGCTGGCGGCCCACCTCGGCCACGATCCAGCCCGCCTGCATGGCCAGGTAGGGCAGGGGGATGGTCCAGGGCAGGAGCTTGAGGAGCCAGGGCGCGCTGCCCAGGTCGCGCCGCTTGAGCCAGGCGAAGAGCGCGATGAGCGGCATGAGCGTGCCCAGGCCCACCATGGCCCGGAAGGCCCAGAAGGTGATGGACACGGGCGGCCGCTCGTTGGCCGGGAAGTCGTTCAGGCCCTTCACCACCGCGTTCGGGTCGTTGTAGGCCAGGAGGCTCAGCAGCGAGGGCACGGGCAGGGCCTCCAGGGCGTTCTCGCCGTTCTCGCCCGGGATCTGGAGCAGGTACATGGGCGCGCTGGCCATGGTGTTCCAGTGGGCCTCCATGGCCGCAAGCTTGGCGGGCTGGATGCGGGCCACCTCGTTGCCGTGGAAATGCCCCTGCACGGCCACCAGGATGCTGGCGGCCAGGGCCACGCCCGCGCCCAGGCGCAGGGAGGCCCCGAAGAACTCCTCGTGGGACTTGCGCGCCAGGTGCCAGGCCGAGAGTCCCATGACGAAGAACCCGGCCAGGCAGAACGCGCCCAGGATGGTGTGGGCGAACTGCTGCCAGGCGAAGGGGTTCAGGACCACGGCCATGAAGTCCGTGAGCTCGGCCCGTCCGTTGCGGATGGTGTAGCCCAGGGGGTTCTGCATGAAGCCGTTGGCGATGAGGATCCAGACCGCCGAGAGGTTGCCCGCCCCGGCCACGAGCCAGGCCGTGATGGCGTGGGCCTTGGGCGAGAGCCGCTTCCAGCCGAAGACCCAGACCCCGATGAAGGTGGACTCCAGGAAGAAGGCGGCCGTGGCCTCGATGGCCAGGAGCGAGCCGAAGATGTCGCCCACGTATGCGGAATAGCGTGACCAGTTGGTGCCGAACTGGAATTCCAGCGTGATGCCGGTGACCACGCCGAGCACGAAATTGATGAGAAAGAGCTTGCCCCAGAATTTGGCCATGCGCAGGTAGATGTCCTTGCCCGTGCGCACGTAGGCGGTCTCCATGCCGGCCACGAGCACGGAGAGCCCGAGCGTCAGGGGCACGAAGATGAAGTGGAACATGGTGGCGGCAGCGAACTGCAGCCGCGAAAGCATGAGCGCGTCCATACCCGACTCCCTTTTTTCTCCTCGCTGACGGTTTGTTCGATTGAGTGGGAGTTTACTGCAACGGACAGAAATGACAAGTGGTAATAAGAACTATTTTTAAAAAAAAGCGTGTACCCACTCCGGATGGCGGGAGCGGGAATTGCCAGCGGCCCCCGGATGCAGTATGCCTCCAAAGGAACGAGGTCCGCATGTTCAAATGGAACGCCTTCCCCGGCATGGAGGCCGCCCGCGAACGCCTGGACCGGCTCTGGCGCGAGGCCTGCCCCGAGGCCGGCTGCGCCTGGACGCCGCCCGCCGACGTGCTGGAGACGCCCACGGCCTACGTGCTGCGCGTGGAGCTGCCCGGACTCTCCCTGCCCGCGGTGAGCGTGGAGGTGCGCGGCCGCGAGCTGATCATCTCGGGGCGCCGCGACGCCGAGCGCGAGGAGCCCGGCGTGGTCTTCCACGTGCTGGAGCGGGCCCAGGGCGCGTTCGTGCGGCGCTTCGTCCTGCCCCCGGACGCGGACCACGCGGCCATCACGGCCAGCCTCAAGGACGGCCTGCTCTGCGTCGCCGTGCCCCGCCAGACCCGGCGCCGCGGCCTGACCCTGGACTGATCCCCCCGGCTTGACTTGGCTTCCGTTCCCCTTTAATACACAGTCCCTTTATCCGCGCTCCCTGCTGGGACGCGGAGCAATCCGATCCGGCCGCCGCGCGGAGGACGTTTTTGTTCGACAGCCTTGCCGACCGCCTGAGCCAGGCGTTCAAGAAGATCCGGGGACAGGCCCGGCTTGACGAGACCAACATCCAGGAAGGCCTGCGCGAGGTGCGCCTGGCCCTCCTGGAGGCCGACGTCAACTTCAAGGTCGTCAAGGACTTCGTGGACCGGGTGCGCGAGCGCGCCCTGGGCCAGGACGTGCTCAAGAGCCTGACCCCCGGCCAGCAGGTGGTCAAGATCGTGCACGAGGAGCTGGTGGAGCTCCTGGGCGGCGAGCAGACCGGCGTGCAGACCGCCGGGGTCAAGCCGCTCAAGATCATGCTCGTGGGCCTCCAGGGCTCGGGCAAGACCACCTCGGCGGCCAAGATCGCGGTCTGGCTGCGCAAGCAGAAGCTCACGCCCTACCTGGTCCCGGCCGACGTGTACCGCCCCGCGGCCATCGACCAGTTGCAGACCCTGGCCAAGCAGATCGGCGTGCCCTGCCACCCCTCCGCCACGGACATGAACCCGGTGGACATCTGCCGCGACGCGCTCATCAAGGCCGCGGAAGCGGGCTGCAACGCCGTGCTCTTCGACACCGCCGGCCGCCTGCACATCGACGAGCCCCTCATGGAGGAGCTCTCCGGCATCAAGGCCGCGTGCAAGCCCCAGGAAATCCTCTTCGTGGCCGACGCCATGACCGGCCAGGACGCGGTCACGGTGGCCCAGAGCTTCAACGAGCGCCTGGACGTGACCGGCGTGGTGCTGACCAAGATGGACGGCGACGCCCGCGGCGGCGCGGCCCTGTCCATCAAGAGCGTCACGGGCAAGCCCGTGAAGTTCGTGGGCCTGGGCGAAAAGATTTCGGACCTGGAGCTGTTCCACGCCGACCGCGCGGCCTCGCGCATCCTGGGCATGGGCGACATGCTCACCCTCATCGAGAAGGCCCAGAGCCAATTCGACGAGGAGGAGTCCAGGCGCATGGCCGAGAAGATGGCCAAGGCGCAGTTCGACTTCGAGGACTTCCGCTCCCAGATGCGCAAGATCCGCAAGCTGGGCTCCCTGGAGGGCCTGCTCAAGCTCATCCCGGGCATGGGCGGAGTGGTGGAGAAGCTCTCCCAGGCCAAGGACCACGAGAAGGAGCTGTCGCGCACCGAGGCCATCATCAACTCCATGACCATGCAGGAGCGCCGCCAGCCCAGGCTCCTGAACCAGAGCCGCAAGGAGCGCATCGCCCGCGGCTCGGGCGTGTCGCTCACGGACGTGAACGCCCTGGTCAAGAATTTCGAGCAGATGAGCAAGATGATGAGCCAGGTCATGGGCGGCAAGAAGGTCAAGGGCATGCCCCAGATGCCTGCGGGCATGAAGATGCCCGGCGGCCTGGGCGGCATGCCGGGCATCCCCGGCATGCCGGGAATGCCCGGGGCGGCCGGGGCCGCGCCCGCGGGCCGGACCCTGTCCAAGAAGACGCTGGCCGAGCGCAAGAAGAAGAAACTCAAGAAGAAACAGCGCCAAAAGCGCTGATTCCGTTCGCCGCCTTGATTTTTTTGTGATATGACCGTAAGCAACTCAAATATGGGAGAAATGAAACCATGGCCTTGAAGATCCGACTGACCCGCATGGGTTCCAAGAAGCGTCCGTTCTACCGCATCGTGGCCCTGGACAGCGCCACCCGCCGCGACGGCCGCCCCCTGGAGTACCTCGGCCACTACAACCCCATGGTCGAGCCGGCCGAGATCGTGGTCAACGCCGAGCGCCTGGACCACTGGTCCAAGCAGGGCGCCGCGCTGTCCGACTCGGTGCGCACGCTGCTGAAGAAAGTCCAGAAGTAGGCCGGGCTTCCGGGCCCGGCTCGGTGCATACGGGTGATGCGGACCGGTTCCGCCGCGGGCACTCTAGCGGAGGTGACGCTCATGCTCAGGGAAATGATCGAGTTCATTGCCAAGTCCCTTGTGGACCAGCCTGATCAGGTGCGCGTCACCGAAGTGGAAGGCGAGCAGACCTCGGTCCTTGAGCTCAAGGTGGCCAAGGAGGACCTGGGCAAGGTCATCGGCAAGCAGGGCCGCACGGCCCGCGCCATGCGCACCCTGCTGGGAGCCGCCTCCACCAAGGCCCGCAAGCGCTCGGTCCTGGAAATCCTGGAATAGCGTCACATGAGCCCCGAGACTCCCGGCGACCGCCTGGTGGCCGTGGGAGTGGTGGTCAAACCCCACGGCGTGCGGGGGGAACTCTGCGTGGAGAGCCGGGCGGAGTCTCCCACCCTCTTTGAGGACGCGGGCCGCGTGTTTCTGCGCCGCGGCAAAGGCCCGGCACGGGAATACGCCGTGGCCGGGGCGCGGACCCACCAGGACCGCGTGCTCCTCACGCTCGCGGGCGTGGCCGGCCGCGACGCGGCCGAGGCCCTGCGCGGGTCCGAGCTCTGCGTGGCCGCCGCGGACCTGCCCGAGCCCGGGGACGATGGCGTCTATCTCCACGAACTGGAGGGCCTGGCCATCCTGTCCGAGGACGGCGCGGCGCTCGGCGTGCTGGAGGGCTTCCTGCTCGCCGCGGGCCAGGAGACCTGGGTCATCCGCCACCCCTCGGGCCGCGAAATCCTCCTGCCCGCGGACCCGCAGTTCGTCCTAGACATCGACCTCACGGCCCGCACCGCCCGGGTGAAGCCGCCCGAGGGCCTGCTGGACCTCTACCTGGGGGGCGCATGAAACACGCCGCCCTGCTCCTCTTCCTGCTCCTCGCCCTGCCCCTCTCCGGGCTCCCGGCCCGGGCCGAGACCCTGCGCATGGTCTATGCCGAGGGCTTCGCGCCCTTTTCCTGGACCAGCGAGGGCAAGGTCACGGGCATCCTGCCGGACATCATGGACGAGGCCGCCCGGCGCATGGGGATCTCCGTGGCCCACCAGGCCCTGCCCGGCGACCAGGTCCCGGCCAAGGTCAAGGGCCTGGGTGCGGACGCCTTTCTCTCCACGCCCGCCAAGGATTACGACGCCTTCACCCGGCAGTCGGCCCAGCCCGTGCTGACCACCTCGGTGGGGCTCTTCGTCAGCCTGGGCGCGGAGCCGCTGCAGGAGCAGTTCCGCATGCTCAAGGACCTGGACGAGCTCAAGGGCTACAGGCTCTGCGCCTCGCAGTACGACGCCTGGTCCCGCCAGAAGCTCGGCGGCATGAACCTGACCCTGCACCCCAGCCTGATCCAGGCCCTCACGGCCATGGCCCAGGGCGACTGCCAGGTCATGGCCCAGGTGCCCGAGGCCGTGGAGTTCCACGCCGCGCGCCTGGGCCTGCGCAACCAGGTCCTGCGGGTGCCCGGGGTCTTCCTGGACGAGGTGGCCTTCTTTCTCCACGTGAACAAGCACGGGGCCGCGGCCGCGCTCCTGCCCGCGTTCGACAAGGCCCTGGCCTCCATGCGCGCCGACGGCACCCTGGTGGCCATCCTGACCCGGCCGCGCTGACCGGATCCCCGCCCATGCGCTTCCAGTACGTGACCCTGTTCCCGGAATTCTTCCAGTCCCCGCTGGCCGCCGGGCTCATGGGCAAGGCCCGGGCCGCCGGAATCGTGGACTTTTCCTGCATCGACCCGCGGGACTTCGCCCGGAACAAGCACCGCCACGTGGACGACCGGCCCTACGGCGGCGGGCCGGGCATGGTCATGCAGGCCGCCCCCCTGGCCAGGGCCCTGGAATCCATCCCGGAGCCGGGCCGCATCCTCCTGCTCACGCCCCGGGGCCGCCCCCTGGACCAGGCCCTGGCCCGGGAGCTGGCGGAAAGCGGCGGCAACCTGACCCTGATCTGCGGCCGATACGAGGGCCTGGACGAGCGGATCATGGAGCTGTTCCCCGTGGAGCCGGTGTGCCTGGGCGACTTCGTGCTCACCGGCGGCGAGGCCGCGGCGCTCTGCCTCACCGAGGCCGTGGCCCGGCTCCTGCCCGGGTTCATGGGCAAGGAGGAGTCCGGCCAGGAGGAGAGCTTTTCCGCCGGGCTCCTGGAATACCCCCACTACACCCGGCCCGAGGAGTTCCGCGGCCTGGCCGTGCCCGAGGTCCTGCTCTCGGGCGATCACGCCCGCATCGCCGCCTGGCGGCGGGAGCGCTCCCTGGACTCCACCCTCAGCTGGCGGCCGGAGCTGCTGGCGGACGCGGCCCTGACCCCGCAAGACGCGGCCCACCTGCGTTCCCTGCCGCGCACCAGGCTGGGCCGCAGCCTTTTCCTGGGGCTCTGCCACCACCCGGTGCAGAACCGCAGCGGGGAAACCGTCACTGTCTCTTTGACAAACCTCGACGTTCACGATATGTCCCGCGTTTCCCGCTCCTACGATCTGGGAGGGGCCTACGTGCTCACGCCGCTCCTCGACCAGCAGCGGCTGGCCCGGACGCTCCTCAGACACTGGGTCGAAGGGCCGGGAGGGGCGGCCAACCCGGACCGGGCCGAGGCCCTGCGCAGGGTCGCGGTGCTGGACGGGGTGGCGGACGCGGTGCGGGACATCGAGTCGCGCACCGGCCAGAAGCCCCGGGTGGTGGCCACCAGCGCCCGCCTGGAGCGGGCCAAGTCGCCGCTCGCTGGCCTCACGGCCGTGCGCCGGTGGCTGGAGAGGGAGCCCGTGCTCCTGGTTTTCGGCACAGGCTCGGGCCTGGCCCCGGAGGTCCTGGACACGGCGGACGCGCGGCTTGCGCCCATCCGCTTCCTGGCGGGCTACAACCACCTGCCCGTGCGCGCGGCGCTGGGCATCACGGTGGACCGCCTGCTGGGCGATTTTCGCTGAAACGGATTTTTTCCGAAAAGGAGAGACGATATGAACGCCATCCTCAAGAACATCGAAGCCGAACAGATGCGCGTGGACATCCCCATGGTCAAGGCCGGGGACACCGTGAAGGTCCACCTGCGCATCATCGAGGGCGAGAAGGAACGCATCCAGGTCTTCCAGGGCGTGGTCATCCGCGTCCACCGCGGCGGCATCGGCGCCACCTTCACCGTGCGCAAGGTCTCCGACGGCGTGGGCGTGGAGCGCGTGTTCCCCTTCCACTCGCCGTACATCGAGCGCGTGGAGGTGGTCTCCGAGGGCAAGGTCCGCCGTTCGCGCCTCTACTACCTGCGCGAACTCAAGGGCAAGGCCTCGCGCATCAAGTCCAAGCAGATCTGGGAATAGCCCGACTGTGACCGGAGCCGGGGGGCGACCTCCGGCTCCGTCTTTCCCCGCCCTCCCCTGCCCCCAGGCCGACGGAGGCCCCATGCCCCAGCCGTCCCTTCTTGCCCAGCCCGCGCCCGCCGCCTGCGACACGGCCGGCGTGGACGAGGCGGGCCGGGGCTGCCTGGCCGGACCCGTGGTGGCCGCGGCCGTGATCCTTCCCGCAGACTACGACCTGCCCGGCCTGGACGACTCCAAGGTCCTGACCGCCGCCGAGCGCGAGGCACTGGCCCCGGCCATCCGCGCGCAGGCCCTGGCCTGGGCCGTGGCCGTGGGACGCGTGGCCGAGATCGAGCGCATCAACATCCTCCAGGCCACGTTCCTGGCCATGAGCCGGGCCGTGGGACGCCTGCGGCTGCGGCCCCGGCTGCTGCTCATCGACGGCGACAAGACCCTGCCCCCGCACCTGCCCGCGGCCGCGCTCCTCCAGCGCGCGGAGGTGGACGGCGACGCCCGCATCCCGGTCATTTCCGCGGCCTCCATCCTGGCCAAGACGGTGCGCGACCGCATGCTGGACGCCCTGGACCGCCGTTTCCCGGGCTACGGCTTCGCGGTCCACAAGGGCTACGCTACGGCCGCGCACCGCGCCGCCCTGCTGCGGCTGGGACCCTGCCCCGCGCACCGGGCCACGTTCCGGGGCGTGCGGCCCGAAACCGGGGGGAGCCAGGCGTGCCTGCCCTTCTGAACCTGGGCGCGCGCGGCGAGGAGGCCGCGGCCCGCTTCCTGGAGCGGGCCGGGCTGCGCGTCCTGGAGCGCAACTGGCGCTGGCGGCAGTGGGAGCTGGACCTGGTCTGCCGGGAGGCGGACACCCTGGTTTTTGTGGAAGTGAAGACCCGCGGGCCGGGGTCCCTGGCCGCGCCCGCCGACGCCCTGGACGCGGCCAAGCAGGCCAGGCTGGGCAAGGCCGCGGCCCAATACCTGAGCAAACACAAGGCCTGGGAGCGGCCCTGCCGCTTCGACCTGGTGAGCGTGCGGATCACGGAACACGGAGAGGAGATCGAGCATGTGCGCGACGCCTTCAGCCCGGCTCTGGGTGGTGGCCACGCCGCTTGGCAACCCTGGTGATCTCTCGCCCCGGGCGCGCGAGGTGCTGGCCGCCGCGGACCTGCTCCTGGCCGAGGACACCCGGCGGGCCGGGCTCCTGTTCCAGCGCCTGGGCATCCGGTCCAAGGGCTTCCTGAGCCTGTTCGAGCACAACGAGGAGGCCCGCATCGGAACGGTGCTCGCCGCCCTGGAGCGCGGCGAAAGCGTGGCGCTCTTCTCGGACGCGGGCACGCCCCTGCTTTCGGACCCGGGCTTCCGCCTGGTGCGGGCCTGCCGCGAGGCGGGCTTCGCGGTTTCGCCCGTGCCCGGACCGTCGGCCCCGGCCGCCGCGCTCTCGGCCAGCGGCCTGCCGCCCCAGCCCTTCGTCTTCCTGGGCTTCCTGCCGCGCAAGGACGGCGACATCCGCCGCTTCCTGGAGCCCTTTGCCGCCCTGCCCGCCACCCTGGTCTTCTTCGAGCGCAAGACGCGGCTGGCCAAGGCCCTGGCCCTGGCCGCCCAGGTCCTGGGGCCGCGCGAATGCTGCGTGTGCCGGGAGCTGACCAAGGAGCACGAGGAATTCCTGCGCGGCCGCCTGGACGACCTGTCCTTTGTGCCGGCGGAACTGCTGGGCGAGATCACCGTGGTGGTGGGACCGCCCGAAGAACAGGGCCGGGGCCCGGAGGCCGACATGCTGGAGGCCCTGCGCCGGGAGCGCCAGGCCGGGGGCAGGCCCAAGGACGTGGCCCGCCGCGCCGCAGCCCGGGTGCCGGGCTGGAGCCCCAAGGAGGCCTACGAACTCCTGGCCGGGCTCAAGGACGCCTGAGCCGCCCGCCGCGCCTCCACAAAGGCCGCCCGGGCCGATGGGAAGGGGTCCAGGACCCGGGGCAGCACGCCCTGCACGTAGGAGATGGCCAGGCCGTAGTTGGTCATGGGCACGCCCTGGGCCTCGGCCCTGAAGAGCCGGGTGAGCATGCTCCGCCGGTTGGCCACGCAGGCCCCGCAGTGCACGATGAGCCGGTAGGGCGAGAGGTCCTCGGGAAAGTCGCCCGCCCCGGCCCGCATCTCCACCTCGATGTCCCCGCCCGCGTATTGCCGCAGCCAGCGCGGGATCTTGACCCGGCCGATGTCGTCGGCCAGGGGGTGGTGCGAGCAGGCCTCGGCCATGAGCACGCGGTCGCCGGGCCGCAGGGCCTCGATGGCCGCCGCGCCGCGCGAGAGCTTCACCAGGTCGCCCTTGAAACGGGCCATGAGGATGGAAAAGGTGGTGAGCAGCACGTCCGGCGGGGTGTCGCCCGCGGCCTTGAGCACCACCTGGGAATCGCAGACCACGATCCTCGGCTTGCGGTTGAGGCGGTCCAGGGCGTCGCGCAGCTCGCGCTCCTTGACCACCATGCAGGAGGCGTCGCTGTCCAGGATGTCGCGGATGGCCTGGACCTGGGGCAGGATGAGGCGGCCCTTGGGCGCGCCCAGGTCGATGGGCACCACGAGCACGGCCAGCTCGCCCGCCGGGAGCAGATCGCCCACCAGCCGGGGCTCGTGGAACCAGTCCTCCGGGGCCAGTTCGGCCAGGGCTTCCTTCACCAGATTCAGGCCCAGGCCCGTGAGGGCCGAGACGCGCAGCACCCGCGTTCCGTTTCCGGCCAGCTCCGCCAGCCGGGGCGCGGCGGCAAGGCCCAGGTCCGCCTTGTTCTCCAGCACGGCGAAGGGGATCGTGCGCTCGGCAAAGAGCGCGGCCAGCCGCTCCTCGTATTCGCCCCATTCCCCGGGCGCGGCCGCCAGCAGGGCCACGTCCGTGCGGTCCAGGGCCTTGAGGCTGCGCTCGGCGCGCAGCGCGCCCAGGCCGCCCACGTCGTCGATGCCTGCGGTGTCGATGAAAACCACCGGCCCCAGGGGGGCCAGCTCCAGGGTCTTCTCCACCGGGTCCGTGGTGGTGCCCGGGGTGTCCGAGACAATGGCCGCCTGTTGCCCGCACAGGGCGTTGAGCAGGGAGGATTTGCCCACGTTGCGGCGGCCGAAGATGCCGATGTGCAGCCTGAGTCCCTTGGGAGCCTCGTTCATGTCAGCGCAATCCTCCGTCGCGGATGAGACAGCGTCCGGCCCGGGTCACGGCCTCGTGGGCCGCGGCCAGGTCCACCGGCGCCTTGTTGTCGTAGATGCGGTACAGGCCGCGCTCCTCTGCCGGGGTGAAGTTGGGCATGATGACGTTGGCCCCGGCCAGGAGCGCCCGGTACTGGCCGTCCTGGGGGGCCAGGCTGGCCAGGGCCGTGGTGGCCGGCAGGTTCAGGTCCGGGTCCGTGAGCCGCAGGAGCGCCACCACCCGCAGGGTGGTCTCCACGCCGCCCGGCGGCGTCTGGGCCAGGGGAGTCTGGGCCTGGGGCGCGAAGGGTCCCACCCCGCACATGTCCGCACCCAGCTCGCGCACCAGCAGGATGTCCCGGGCCAGGGTGGCCGCGGTCTGGCCGGGCAGGCCCACGATGAAGCCGGTGCCGATCTCGTAGCCCAGGGATTTCAGGGTGCGCAGGGCCGCGAGCCGCTCCTCCAGGGTCTTGCCCGGATGCAGGCGGGCGTAGAGTTCGGGGTCCGCGGTCTCGTGCTTCATGAGAAAACGGTCGGCCCCGGCCTTGCGCCAGAATTCATAATCCCGCGCGGACCGCTCGCCCACGCTGAGCACAACGGCCATGTCGGCCCGGCGTTTGATCTCCGCCACCATGCGGGCGATGTCCGCCGCCGGGTAGGCCAGGTCGTCGCCGGACTGGAGCACCACGGTGCCGATGCCCCGGGCCGCGATGGCCAGGGCCTGGCGCACCACCGTCTCCGGAGCCAGGCGGTAGCGCGGGATGGCGGTGTTGGCCCGGCGCAGGCCGCAGTACAGGCAGTTGCGCACGCAGTGGCTGGAGAACTCCACGATGCCGCGCAGAAACACCCCGCTGCCCTTGACCCGCAGGCGCACGGCGTCGGCCTCCCGGTACAGGGCCGAGGCCTCCGGGGCCAGCAGGGCCTCCTCCAGCCGCTCCGCGCTCAGGTCGCAGCAGACGTGCATCAGCGATGCCCCAGGCTGGTCATGGCCTCCACGGAAAGGAGCCGGTCCAGCTCTTCCGGCTCCAGGAGCCCGCGCTCCAGCACCACCTGCCGCACGCTGCGGCCCTGTTCCCGGGCCTGCTGCGCCACCTGCCCGGCCAGGCCGTAGCCCAGGCGGCAGGCCAGGGCCGTGGCCTGGGCCAGGGAGCCCTCCAGGAGCGCGGCGCAGCGCTCGCGGTCGGCCGCAAGGCCCTGCACGCAGCGGCTGCGGAACATGTCGTTGGCCCGGATGAGCAGCTCCAGCCCGCCCAGCAGGCTGTCGGCCAGAAGCGGCAGGAAGGCGTTCAGCTCCAGCTGGCCCAGCTGGGCGGCCTGGGTCACGGCCAGGTCGTCGGCCATGACGCGCAGGGCGGCCTGGCCCACGGCCTCGCAGATCACCGGGTTGACCTTGCCGGGCATGAGGCTGGACCCGGCCTGCACGGGCGGCAGGAGCAGCTCGCCCAGCCCGGCCCGAGGCCCGGAGCCCAGCAGCCGCAGGTCCGAGGAGATCTTGAAGAGGTTCACGGCGTGGGCCTTGAGGATGCCCGAGACCTCCACGAAGGGGTCCAGGTTCTGGGTGGCGTCCACCAGGTTCTCGGCCCGGGACAGGCCCAGGCCCGTGACCTCGCGCAGCTTCTCCACCGCCAGGAAGATGTAGTCCCGGGGCGCGGCGATGCCGGTGCCCACGGCCGTGCCGCCCAGATTCACCACCCGCAGCCGCTCCTCGCACTTGAAGACCCGCCAGCGGTCCCGCGACAGGGCCTCGGCCCAGGCCGAGCACTCCGCGCCCAGCGTCATGGGCACGGCGTCCTGAAGCTGGGTGCGGCCCACCTTGAGCACGTCGCAAAAGGCCTGCTCGCGCTCCTGGAACGCGGCCTGGAGCGCGGCGATGGACTTTTCCAGGCGGCGCAGCAGGCCGATGGCCGCCACCTTCACGGCCGTGGGAAAGACGTCGTTGGTGGACTGGTGCAGGTTCGCGTGGGCCAGGGGGCTGACCAGGGCATAGGTCCCGCGGGTCCCGCCCAGGAGCTCCTCGGCCCGGTTGGCCAGGACCTCGTTGACGTTCATGTTGGCCGAGGTGCCCGCTCCGCCCTGGAGGGCGTCCACCACCACGGCGGCGGCCAGGCCGTCCTGGATCATCTCCTCGCAGGCCCGGGCCAGGGCCTGGGCCACCTCGGGGGAGAGATGGCCCAGGTCGGCGTTGGCCCGGACGCAGGCCAGCTTGACCTGGGCCAGGGCGCGCACCAGGGAGGGCTGGAGGGGACGGCCGGAGAGGGGGAAATTCTCCAGGGCGCGGGCCGTGTGCACGCCGTGGTAGGCCCCGGCGGGCACGGCCTTCTCGCCCAGGAGGTCGCGCTCCAGGCGCTGGGCCGGGAGAGGCCCGCAGGCCTCCCCCGCGTCGCGCTCAGCAGAACACATCGCTCTTCCCGCTCTGGACCTTCGCCAGCATGCGCTCGGCCACCCGGCGGGTCCGGTCGTTCATCTCCGAGAGTTCCTGGGCGATGGCCCGGCGGCCCACCCGGACCACGTCCGCGGGCGCGTAGTCGCGCAGGTACTCCTGGAAGGTGGACAGGGCGTTGGGGCCGCACTTCTCCTTGATGAGGCCGGGCTTGGCCATGTCCATGAAGTCCTGGCCCGTGCGGCCCAGGCGGTAGCAGCCCGTACAGAAGGAGGGGATGTAGCCCAGGCCGGAGATGTCCGCGATGACCTCGGACAGGGAGCGGTGGTCGCCCAGCTGGAACTGGCTGGCGTCGAACTGCTCGTCGTCGGCGTAGCCGCCGGGGTTGGTGCGGCTGCCCGCGGAGATCTGGGACACGCCCAGCTCCAGGGTGGCCCGGCGCATCTCCGCGTTTTCGCGGGTGGACATGATCATGCCGGTGTAGGGCACGGCCAGGCGCAGGATGGCCACGATCTTCTTGAAGTCCTCGTCGCTCACCGCGTTGGGCGGACAGGAGGCCATTTCCGAGCCCGAGGCGGGCTCGATGCGCGGCACGCTGATGGTGTGGCAGCCCACGCCGAACTCCCGCTCCAGGTGGGCGATGTGCTGCATGAGGGCCATGACGTCGAAGCGCCAGTCGGCCAGGCCGAAGAGCACGCCCACGCCCACGTCGTCGATGCCCGCCTGCATGGCCCGGTCCATGGCCGTGGCCCGCCAGTCGAAGTCGGCCTTGGGGCCGGCCTGGTGCACCTTGGCGTAGGTCTCGCGGTGGTAGGTCTCCTGGAAAAGCTGGTAGGTGCCGATGCCCGCGGCCTTCAGGTCGCGGAACTGCTCCACGCTGAGCGGGGCCACGTTCACGTTCAGGCGCCGGATCTCGCCCGGGCCCTCCTTGGTGGCGTAGCAGGTGGCGATGGCCTTGAGCACGTAGTCGAAGCCCTCCATGTCCGGGTAGGACTCCCCGGCCACCAGGAGGATGCGCTTGTGACCCTGGCGGATGATGAGCCGGGTCTCCTCGGCGATCTCCTCCTGGCTCAGGGCCCGGCGGGTGAGCTCCTTGTTGGAGCGGCGGAAGGCGCAGTACAGGCACTCGTTCTTGCAAAGGTTGGAGATGTAGAGCGGGGCGAAGAGCACCAGCCTGCGGCCGTAGATCTCCTCCTTGACCCGCTTGGCCGTGGCGAAAAGCTCCTTGAGGAGCGCAGGCTCCTGCACCGAGGCCAGCACGGCCACCTCGTCCAGTTCCAGTCCCTGCAGGTCCAGGGCCTTGAGCAGGATCTCCAGGACCCGCCCCCGGGGCGCCTCGCCCCCAGCCTGCATGGCCCTGCCTATGGCCGCCTCGTCCACCCAGTCCGCCCGCATGGCGCTGCCCATGATCGCCTCCATTGTGTTGCAGTGGGGCCGGTTCGCCCTGACCGGCCGAAGTCCGCACCTGTCCCTGGGGGCCAAAATCGGTCCCCTGCGCGGAACGCCGTTGTCGTGGAGCATCAGAGGCTCCGCAGTCCGGGACGCACCCCGGGCCGCGGGAGTATGGTGCCACCTTTTTTCAACTCGTATGTAGGATACGTGCTACCAATACTTTGTCAATACTCGCTTTAAAAATATTTTTGATGCAATTCGTGCTACTATTTTCAGCCCCACGTCCGGGAGCGAATTTCCGGCCCCTCGCTTTTCCGGCCGGATCAGGCTAGGACACGGCCAGCCATGGACGCCCAATTCCTGCTCACCGGCAACCGTTTCGCGGGCCTGGCCCTGGCCGCGCTGGAGGGCCGCGCCCCTGCGGACGCGGACCTGCGCGCCCTGCTGGAGGCCCCGGACCAGGACGCGCCCGCCCTGTGCCGGGCGGCCCTGGCCGTGCGGCTCCACTTCCTGGGCCGCAGGCTGTCCTTCTGCGCCATCGTCAACGTGAAGAGCGGCAACTGCTCCGAGGACTGCGCCTTCTGCGCCCAGTCGGCCCGCCACAGGACCACGGCCCCGCGCCACGGCTTCCTGGACCTGGAGAGGATCGCGGCCGCGGCCCGGGCCGCGCGGCAGGCCGGGGCCTCGCGCCTGGGCCTGGTGACCAGCGGCCTGTCTCCGGCGGACAAGGATTTCGAACGCCTGGAAGCGGCCCTGGCCGTGGTGCGCCGGGAGGGCCTGGCGGCCGACGCCTCGCCCGGCGTCCTGGACCCGGGGCGGCTCGAGCGCCTGCGCGCGGCCGGGCTCGCCGCCTATCACCACAACCTGGAGACGAGCCGGGCCTTTTTTCCGCGCATCTGCACCACCCACGCCTGGGACGAGGACGCGGCGGCCGTGGCCGCGGCCCGGGCCGCGCGGCAGGCCGGGGCCTCGCG
>JAWRKD010000171.1:0-8055 GCA_040307135.1 Desulfovibrionaceae bacterium | reverse complement strand
GGGCCATGCCCGGTTTCACCCTGCGCTTGCGCGAGCGGAAGATGACCGCCGCGCTCATGGTGAAGTAGGTCCCGGCCACCAGGCTCAGGGCGTTCTTGCCCAGGGTGTTGAAGGGATCGGTGAGCGACAGGGCCAGGGAATTGAAGAGCGAGGTGAGCCCGGCGTAGAGGATGCTGGCCGCCATGACCCAGATGGCCACGGTGTTGTTCCGCAGCACGAACACCGAGAGCAGGGCGTAGAGCCCCAGGCTCATGATCTGGCCCGTGCGCGAGACCTCGGCCAGGGCCGGGTCCTGCCACTTGAGCGCGGTGAGCAGGCCCGTGTAGGCCAGAAAGGCGATGAGGATCACCTCCCGGCGCTGGAGGAAGCCGATGATCCTGTTCGTGATCCTGGCCATGGGGTTCTCCTAGATTTTCAACAGCTTGGCGTACCGCTCGTTCTCGCTGTACAGGCAGCCGCACCACTGCTGCCGATAGACGCCCCATTCCTTGGACAGGCGGATGCCCTCGCTCCAGCCCGTGCGGAAGTCGCGGTAGAGAAACGCGAGCCCGTCACCGGCCAGGGACTCGCCCACGACCGCGATGGCCCCGTGCTTCTGGTACTTGCTGTACAAGAGCGTGCTGGTGAAGGCGTCGAAGCCGCCCTCCCGGGCCAGGGCCGCGGTGCGGCCCAGCCGCAGCTCGTAGCAGGCCCCGCAGCGGGCGTCCTCCCGGCCGTTCACGGCCCGGAAAAACGCCTTGGGGTCGTACTCCCCGTCCAGGACCGCGAGGGGGAAGCCAAGGCGATCCGCCACCTCCAGGGCCCCGTCCCGGCGGCGGACGTATTCGCCCAGGGGGTGGATGTTGGGGTTGTAGAAGACCCCGGCCAGCTCGACGCCCTGGTCCAGGAGCTCCCGGGCCACGGTGATGGAGCACGGCCCGCAGCAGACGTGAAGCAGCACGCGCATGACACTGCTGTTCCAGAATCGGGCGGTTCTGTCCAGCCGGGCGGCAAAAAGGGCCCTAGGCCCTGCCCACGATCTCGGCCAGGATGGCGTCAAAGACCTCTTCCAGGTCCAGGTGCGTGGTGTCCAAGACCACGGCGTCGTCCGCGGGTTTGAGCGGGGCCTCGGCCCGGGTGCGGTCCTGCAGGTCGCGGGCCTGGATCTGGGCCAGGATCGCGGCCTCGTCCGCCTCCCGGCCCATGTCGCGCAGCTGGAGGGCGCGGCGTCTGGCCCGCTCGGCCGGGTCCGCGTCCAGGAAGAACTTGTGCCGCGCCCCCGGGAAGACCACGCTGCCCATGTCCCGGCCCTCGGCCACCAGGGAGGCGCTTTTGGCCAGGTCCTGCTGGGCCTGCTTCAGGAAGCGCCGCACCACGGGCAGGGTGGCCACGTTGGAGGCCCACATGCCCGCCTCCTCGGTGCGGATCTCCGGGCCCAGGGCGCGGCCGTCCAGCAGCAGTTGCGTGGCCTCGCCCGCCCCGTCCAGGCCGAAGCGCAGGCCCTGGAGCCGTTGCGCGATGCGCTCCTCGGGCCAGGTCCAGGAATCCGGCCCCAGCCGCCAGGCCACTGCCCGAAACATGGCCCCGGTGTCCAGGAAGGCCAGGCCCAGGCGCTTGGCCAGCATCCTGGCCAGGGTCGATTTGCCCACGCCCGCGGGTCCGTCCAGGGTCACCACCAGGGGTTCAGCCACGGAGCACCTCGGCCGCGGTCTTCAGGAACAGCGCGGTCTCGTCCTCGTCGCCCGCGTTCACCCGGATCATGTCCGGCAGCCCGAAGGAGGCCAGGTGGCGGGTGATGATCCCGCGTTCCAGCAGGCCCTGGAACACGGCGCGGCCCGGCCTGGGCGGCTGGAACATGAGGAAGTTGGCCTGCGTGGGCCAGACCCGGCAGCCCAGGGCTTCGAGGCCGCCGCGCATGGCGTCCAGGCTGGCGTGCGTGGCCGCCAGCGTGGCCTCCAGGAAGGCCTCGTCCTCCAGGGCGGCCAGGCCCGCGGCCTCGTCCACGATGCCGATGGTGAAGGGGATGCGCGCCCGGGTCATGTAGTCCGCGATGCCCGGCGGCAGCACGCCGTAGCCCAGGCGGAAACCGGCCAGGCCGTAGAATTTCGAGAAGGTGCGCAGCACGGCCACGTTGTCCCGGGCGAGGGCCAGGGGCAGGCCGGTGAAGCGCTCCACGGGCCGGGCGAAGTCGATGTAGGCCTCGTCCACCACCAGGAGCGCGGCCGCCGGGAGTTTTCCGGCCAGGGCGGCCAGTTCCTCGGCCGTGGCCGTGAGGCCCGTGGGGTTGTCCGGGCTGGTGACGAAGACCGCGGCGGTGTCCGCGTCGCAGGCCGCGGCCAGGCCGTCCAGGGGCAGGGCCAGGTCCGGCCCGCGCGGCACGGAGCGGTATTCCACCCCGCAGAGCTTGGCCGTGAGCCGGTACATGCTGAAGGCGTTGTCCCAGCAGACCACGTTGCTGCGGCCCGGGCGGCAGAGCACGCGCAGGAGCAGGTCGATGACCTCGTCCGAGCCGTGGCCCGCCAGCACGCGCTCCAGGGGCGCGCGGATGCGCGCGGCGATGGCCGCCACCAGGGAGGGGTTGTGGTTGCGCGGGTAGCGGAAACCCAGGGCCGCGGCGCGCTCGGCGGCCTTGCGGGCCAGGGGCGGCGCGCCCAGGGGGTTCTCGTTGCTGGCCAGCTTGACCACCCGGGTCAGGCCGTAGCGCTCCTTGATCTCCTCGATGGTCAGGCCGGGGGCGTAGGGCTCGAAATCCAGGATGTCCGGCCGCAGGCGCGGGTCGCTCATGACGTTTCCTCGAAAAAAGGAAGGGGCGGTGGGGCCGCCCCCGGATCACATGCCGGCCGCTTGGACGGTCAGCAGACCGTTGAAAAGGCCGTGCCCGGGCCGTTCAAAAAACGCGAAGGGGTGCGTTTTTTTGAAGCAACGCAGCCCCCGCGGATTTTTGGGCGGCCTGCTAGGCCTTGGGCCGGATGGTCAGCACCGGGCACTTGGCCGACTTGACCACCTTCTCGGCCACGGAGCCGAACAGGATGCGGTCGATGCCCCGGCGGCCGTGGGTGCCCATGACGATCATGTCCACGGCCTGTTCCTCGGCCAGGTTCAGCACTTCCTCGGCCGCGTAGCCCGTGACCACCTTGCCCTCCACCTTGACCCCGGCGAACTGCTCGGCCAGGAAGGCGTTCATGGTGGCGTCCGCGCCCGAGACGATCTCGCCCACGAAATTCTCGATGGAGCTGGGCGGCACGTGGAAACCCACGTACTGGCTGAGGGAGGGGGCCACGTACAGGCAGAGCACCGTGGCGTCCAGGGCCTTGGCCATGGTCTTGGCGTAGTCGGCCACGGCCGGGCTGTGCTCCGAGAGGTCCACCGCGCAAAGAATCTTTCTGATCTGGGCCATCGTGTCCTCCTGGCCGTCGTCGCGGCCTTGTTTCTGGTCGTTTATCCGTTGAAAAAGCATGACAGAAACGGGCCGCATAGACAAGGCCCGCTGCCTGGGCTAGATTCCCGCCAGGACCCGGCGGCAAAAACTGCCGCGTCCCCGGAGCGACGCTTTCTGTGATTTCAATATGTTGCGCGACCAGGCCGGTTTGGCAGGATCATTGCAGCGCTTTCGCTCCAAACAGGATCGGAGTGTCCTATGAAGATTCAGACCAATGGCTTGGAAAGCCTGCTCCAGAGCGGACAGAACAAGGCCGGCAAGACCGGTAAGGGCCTCGCGGGCTTTGCCGGGCTGCTCGACCAGGAAGTGTCCAAGGCCTCGGAAAACCAGGCGAACGCCGCCGGGACCGTGCTCCCGCCCCTGACCGGCCCGCTGCTGGCCGCCCAGGGCCTGGAGAGCGTGGAGCCCGAGGCCGGCGACCCTGTGGCGGCCCTGGACGGGCTTCTGGACAAGTGGGAAAACTATGCCGCGGGCCTGGGCTCGGGCCAGAGCCTGAAGCAGGCCGAGGGCTCGCTCCAGGACCTGGAGGCCGAGACGGCGCGGATCAAGGAGATGGCCCAGGCCGATCCCGGGCTCTCGGCCGTGGCCGACGAGCTGGAGGTCCTGGCCGTGACCGAGCGCACCAAGTTCAACCGGGGCGACTACCTCTAGCGGGCCGTTGAACGTTCCGCCTTGAACGGTCCGGAGAACGAACGATGGCAACGGGCGGCCCAGCGCCCATCCTTCCTTTCGGCTGAGGCCGAAACCTGACCGGGCTCCGCTCACAGTAGGTGAACGGGGCCTTGTCTTTTCCCGGGCGGGCGCGGATGATGGACCAGCCCCGGGAGGTCCGCCATGCGTCCGTTTCTCGCCGCGTTCCTGCTCCTGCTCTGGTGCGCCCCGCTCCAGGCCGAGACCCTGGCCAATGTCCACGACCTGGCCAAATCCCCGCGCATCAACGCCGCCATCAAGTCCGCCGCGGCCCTGGCCGAGCTCCTGCGCCTGGGCCAGGAGCAGGACAAGCGCCTGGGGCTGGCCCGCGACTGCCGGGACCAGGCCGTGGTGAGCGTGAAGGGCCTGGTCCTGCTGCGGCCCATCGAGCTGCCCGAGGACGCGGCCCATCCCGCGCAGGGGGCCTGGCAGTATCGCTACACCCTGGAGCGTTGCGGCCGGATCAAGATCTACAACGCCGTGGCCGTGGCCGGAAGGGACGGCGCGCCGCCCGTGTTCCAGCCCTATTTCCCGGGCGAGACCCTGGCCGACCTGGCCCTGGTGCGCGACGCCATGGTCCCGGCCCTGGCCGCCGCGGCCCTGGCGGCCAAGCCGGACAAGTCCTGCCGCCAGGTGGACATGCTGGACATGCGCGTGGTGGAGGGCCAGAACGGCCGGGCCGGCGCCCCGTGGAAGGAGGTCTGGTCCGTCCTGTTCTGCGGCAAACAGGGCGATGCGGAGATTTCCTTCATGCCGGACAAGGACGGCAAGGGCACGACCTTTCGCGCCACGCCCGTGGGCCGTTGAAAAGTCCTCGCCGGCCGCGCGTTTTTTCGCGCCGCGCCCGCGCGGTTCTTGAGCGACCCGCCTTGCCGAGGTCAGACAGCCCGCGCTGCCGTGAGTTCGCGGTACTCCGGCCCTTGCGGCGACAGCACGCTCTGCCAGAGCACGACCTTTTCGGCCCGGGCCGCGGGCCAGGGATGGGCCTGGGCCCTGGCCGCCAGGGCCGCCCAGTCGTCGGCATGGGCCTCGCGCACCCGGGCCAGGGTCAGGTGGGGGGCGAAGGGCCGCTCCTCGCGGGCGAAGCCCAGGCCCGCGCAGAGCGCGTCCACCCGGCCAGCCAGGGCCGCGCATTCGCTTGCCCCCTGCGACAATCCCAGCCAGAACACCCGCGGCTTTTTCGCGTTGGGGAAAAACCCGGCCGGACCGGCGGCCAGGTCGAAGGCCGCGAAAGAGAGGCCGGGCAGGGCCGCGGCCAGGGCCCTGGCTTGCCGCTCCTCGACCTCGCCCAGGAATTTCAGCGTGAGGTGCCAGTTCCCGGGCCGGGTCCAGGTGAGGCGCGAGGAGAGCCCGCGCCGCAGGTCCGGCAAAAGCGCGGCCAGGGCCTGTTTCCAGGCGTCCGGCAGGGGCAGGCCCAGGAAGCAGCGCATCATTCCTGCACGAACGCGTCGCGCAGCGACTGGAGAAAGAGTTGGCGCAGCACCGGGCGGCACTGGGTCGTGGGGCAGGCCAGGCTGAAGGGGCAGGGCCCGGCCGAGTACTGCTCGCCGTAGGGCTTCTGCTCCGAGCCCACGGGCTGCACCAGGACCTGGAGCCTGCCCACGCAGGATTCCGGGGCCTTGGCCTCGGCCTCCAGGGCCGGGCTCCAGACGTGGGTCTCCGGGGACCAGTCCAGGAAGGCGTCCTCGAAGGCCGGCACGGGCAGGCCCGATTCCGCCAGCCGGGCCTCCTGGCGCGGGTCCATGCAGAGCAGCAGGCCGCGCACGGCGTAGTCCGGGTTTTCGCCCGGCTCGTAGCGGTAGCCCAGGCTCTCCATGAGCTGGATGGCCTCCTGCTCCAGGCGCAGGCCCTGGCCCGCGTCCTGGGCGGGCACGACCAGGCCCGAGCGGCCCAGCTCGTAGTCGTGCACCTGGAGGTTGAAGGACGCGGCCTTGGGCGGGTCGAAGTCGTTCATGGAGCGCACGGCGCTCTTCTTGCCGCCGCAGGCGGCCAGGACCAGGCAGAGCAGGAGGAGCGGGAGGCGGCGGCGCATGGGGACTCCTTGGTTGGCCCCCAGGATAGCCGCAGGCCGCGCTTCTGGGCAAGGGTTGACCCCTGCCTGCGGACCTGCCATGAAGCCTGGAGCGCGGCATGATTTTTTTCTAACGAAAGTCTAGATTTTTCGCCGGGTTTGGACTAAAGCTCAGGGAACACGAGGGGGACGGCGCATGCGTTCGCGCTTGAGACTTGGCATAATTTTCCTGCTATTCTGCGCAGTTATCATGGCGGCCAGCCCCGCCCTGGCCAAACGTTCCAAGTCCGCCCAGGCCAGCGTCAACACCGCCTCGGTCCAGAAGTCCTCGAAAAAATCCGCCGTCTCCAGCAAGAAGTCCCGCAAGGTCCAGGAAGAGCCCGTCACAGGCAGCGACCCCCTGCGTCTGCGGGTGCGCTCGGCCATCGCGGCCGACGCCGAGTCCGGGGCCCTGCTCTATGAAAAGGACGCGGACAAGCAGATCGCGCCCGCCTCGCTGACCAAGATCCTGACCCTCTACATCGTGCAGGAGGCCATCGAGCAGGGCAAGCTCTCGCCCGACGAGACCGTGGTGGTGAGCCACCGCGCGGCCAACGCCTCGGGCTCGGTCATGGACCTCTACGCCGGCGAGCGCGTGAGCGTGCGCGAACTCATGAAGGGCATGGCCATCGCCTCGGCCAACGACGGCTGCGTGGCCATCGCCGAGCACATGGGCGGGGACGTGGACGGCTTCGTGCGCATGATGAACCGCAAGGCCCGCTCCCTGGGCATGGTGCGCACCACCTTCAAGACCCCCAACGGCCTGCCCGCCGACGGCCAGGTGACCACGGCCCGCGACATGCTCAAGCTGGCCCGCGCCTACCTGAAGCGCTTCCCCCAGGCCCTGGAGATGCACTCCACCCGCAACTATTTCCACAACCGCCGCAACCACCAGAACGCCAACCGCCTGCTGGGCGAGTTCGAGGGCGCGGACGGGCTCAAGACCGGGTTCGTGAACGCCTCGGGCTACAACATCATCGCCACGGCCAGGCGCGGGGACAAGCGCATCATCGCCGTGACCCTCGGCTCCACCACCAGCGGCATCCGCAAGCGCGAGACCGCGCGGCTCATGGAGACGGTCTTCGCCCAGCTGGGCAAGCCCGCCACGGGCCTGGCCCAGGCCCGGACCCCGCAGGCCGTGGCCGCGGTGGACGACGAGGAGGTCCTGCCCGGCCGCGGCGAGCGGCCCGAGGCCCAGGGCGGCGGCCTGGTGGGACGCCAGAGCAAGCCGAGCGTGCCCCTGCTCCAGGTGCCCTCCAAGGGCCGCTACACCATCCAGGACAGCGCCTACCGCTCGGCCGAGAACGCCCGCGCCCGCCAGGAATGCCTGCGCGCCGCGGGCGTGCCCGCCCGGGTGGTGGCCACCCGGGGCGAGGACAAGTGGTACCGCGTGCTCATCGGCCGCTACACCTCGGTGCAGCAGGCCGAGGCCGTGCGCCGCAAGCTGGCCCAAGACTACGGCCTGCCCAACACCATCGTCGGCCAGTAGCCGGCTTCGCCGGTTTTACGGAAAGGCAGAACGAGGCCCCGTGCGAGCGGGGCTTTTTTGTTTGCCTTGGGCGCGCGGACAAGCGATTGCACTGCAAATCAACTGCAACAATTACGCCTTGACAATATTTCGTCTGTTCCTATCCTGCAATAAATGAGAGCAGGAGGTAAAAGTATGGACACTCGCCATATCCGCAGCATGATGTTGTCGCTGTTCGTGGCGCTGGCCCTTGTCGGCGCTGCCTACGCGGCCGGAAGTGCGTCCTATGTTGACCTCGAACCGATCAAGGCCAAGGAACTCATCGACAAGACGCCGGACATCGTGATCCTGGACGTGTCGCCGAACTACGCCAAGGGCCACCTGCCCGGGGCCGTCAGCCGCCCGGTGGGCGACGGCTCCCTGGACAAG
>JAWRKD010000170.1:0-6140 GCA_040307135.1 Desulfovibrionaceae bacterium | reverse complement strand
CCCCCCCCCCCCCCCCCCCCCCCCCCCGCCGGAGGCATCTTATTCTTGGTTTTTCTTTTTCTGCTCCACGGCGTCTCGTATCTTTTCGCCTTCGCCGGGGTACACGGCGCGGTCGGCGGCCGGGGTGGGCGTGGGTGCGGGCCAGCGGCCGGGCTGGGGGTCGGGTCCTTCCTGGGCCAGGGGCGAGGGCCGGGTGTCGGTGTTCACGGGGTAACGGCGGATGTCGCACTCGGGCACGGGCGCGGAGAACTCGATGGGGATGTTGTTGGGGTCGAAGGCGTAGATGGAGTGGATGAAGCCGTGGTCGATGAGTTCCGAGACCCAGAACCCGGCGGCTTCCAGGCGGCCCTTGAGGTCCCAGAGGTCGTCGTCGGACGTTACGCCGAAGGAGACGTGGTCGAAGACGTGGGGGCCGGTGCGGGGCGCGCCGTGGTCCTTGAGCTGGGCCGGCTCCACCCCGGGCCATTCGAAGAAGGCGATCATGTCCGTGGCCGAGATCTCGAAGAAGTAGTGGCGGTAGCCCGGGTGGCCCAGGCCCGTGACCAGGCGCAGCCCCAGGAGGTCGCGCCAGAAGGCGATGGTGGCGTCCATGTCGCCGGTGGCCATGGCCAGGTGGTTCACGCCGGTGAGCCGGGGCATGGGGGGCCTCCTTACAGGTCGCGCCGGGGCCGCAGCTCGGTGGAGAAGGGCCCGGTCTTGTCCAGGGGATCGTCCTTGTCCAGCCGCCAGTGCAGGACTTCGAGACGGATGGGGGCGGAGCCGGGCAGGTCCAGGGCCTTGATCCGGGCCAGGAGGGCCGCGGCGTCCAGGCTGTGGCCGTCGGCGGTGAGGATCACGTCGAGGTGGCGCAGGCCTGCGCGTTCGGCGGGTCCGTTGGTTTCCACGCCCGTGACGAGCACGCCGGAGGAGAGGCCCAGGCGGGAGCGCTGGGTCCAGGTGAGGTCGGCCAGGGACAGGCCCGGGTCCACGGGCGGGGTGTAGCCGTAGGGCCGGGCCAGAGTGGCCAGGGCGTCGGCCAGGAGTCCGGCCACCTCGGGGTCGCGGGCCACCAGCTCGGTGAGGCGGGATTTCTCGTGGAGCACGCGCACGGTGGCCGGGGCCTGGAGGGTGATGGCGGCGATGGCGTTGAGGGGGATGATCTCGGTCTTGCGCTCGACGCTCACCTGGTCCACGAAGTCCGGGTAGGCGTCGCAGGTCACGGAGGAGGGGTTGAGGCAGCCGCGGCGGAACTGGACGCCGGGCGGGTACACGGCCTTGGAGCGGGTGGAGCGCACCTGGGCCTGGAGCCGCAGCCGGGCCTGGGACACGTCCAGGTCCACCAGGGAGCCGCCGAACAGGGTGAAGGCGTTGCGCGAGTCCCAGATGGCCTGGCGGGCCTGGCGGTCCGAGGCCATGAAGCGGAAGTCGTGGTGCATGCGGCCGGGGTCCAGGGCCGCGGGCCAGGGCGAGCCGGGGGTTCCGGGCTCGGGTTCGCGGTGGGCGGCGCAGGCGGCCAGGGCCAGGCACAGGAGCAGGCAAAGGAATGTGCGCATAGGCCCAGTATAGGGGCGATCGCGGGCGCAGGCAAATGGAGGCGGACGCGGCCGCCCGCGTTTACAGCGGCGCGGGCTGGTGGTAGTGGGGACATCGGCCGGGCCTCGCCCTGGCCCGGACCTTGCAACCTGCGCACCCACTATGGCCACGACCAAAGACGTCCTTTCCCTGCTCCGGCCGCACCAGTACTTGAAGAACCTCTTCATCTTCGCGCCGGTGCTCTTTGCCGCGCGGTTTACGGAAGCGCAACTTTTGCTCACCTCCCTGGCGGCCTTCGCCTGCTTCAGCCTCACGGCCAGCGGGGTCTATGTGTTCAACGACCTGCGCGACCGCGAGGCCGACCGCGAGCACCCCAAGAAGAGGAACCGGCCCATCGCCAGCGGCGCGGTGTCGCCGCGGCTGGCCGCGTTCCTGGCGGCCGGTCTCCCGGCCGCGGGCCTGGGCCTGTGCCTGGCGCTGCTGCCCTGGTCCTGCGCGGCCTGGATCCTCGTCTATATCGCGCTCAACCTGCTCTACAGCCTGAAGCTGAAGCACGTCTCCCTGCTGGACGTGAGCATCATCGCCCTGGGCTTCGTGCTGCGGCTCTTCGTGGGTTCGGCCGCCACGGGCATCGAGCTGTCGGCCTGGATCATCCTGACCACCTTCCTCCTGGCCCTGTTCCTGGCCCTGGCCAAGCGGCGCGACGACGAGATCATCTTCCTGGAGACGGGCAAGCGCATGCGCCAGGCCGGGGCGGGCTACAACCTGGAATTCATCAACGTGAGCCTGGGCATCATGGCCGCGGTGGTGGTGGTGGCCTACACCATGTACACGCTGACGCCGTCCGTGGCCGGGCATTTCGGCACGGACAAGATCTACCTCTCGGTGATCTTCGTGGTCCTGGGCATCCTGCGCTACCTCCAGCTCACTTTCGTGTTCAAGGATTCGGGCTCGCCCACGCGCATCGTGCTCAAGGACCGTTTCCTCCAGGCCGTGATCGTCTGCTGGGCCGCGTTCTTCGTGGCCGTGGCGCTCTGGCGCAACCTGCCCAAGTGAGGCCCGCATGAAATACGCGCTTCTGGCGGCCACGGTGCTGCTCATCAGCTTCGGCCAGGTCCTGCTCAAGCTCGGGGCCGAGGGCCTCAAGAACGGGGCCTCCTGCGCCGTGAGCCTCTTCGGCTTCTGCCTGTCCTGGCATCTGCTGGTGGGCGTGTTCGTCTATGGCGCGGCCACCGTCACCTGGATCCTCACGCTCAAGGACATGCCGCTGTCCATCGCCTATCCCGTGGTCTCCCTGAGCTACGTGTTCGTGGCCCTGCTCTCCGTGGCGCTGCTGGGCGAGCGGCTCACCCTCAGCTACGGCCTGGGCCTGGCCCTGATCATCGCCGGGGTCAGCCTCATCGCCCTGCGCTGACATGCTCCAGGCCGCCGCGATCCTCGCCCTTGTCCTGGGCTGCGCCGCCCTCTGGCTGGCGGCCCGTCCGCGCCGCGCGCTCCTGCCGCGCCCGCGCCTGGACCCGCTCCAGGCCGCCTGCCTGGGCCTGGCCCTGCTCTGCACGGGCCTGGCCTTCGCGGTCCAGGCCGCGGCCCTGGTCTCCTTCGTGCTGGAGCAGGACTGGGGCAGGGCCCTGCTGCCCGCCGGGCTGCTCGGCACGGCGCTCCTGTTCTGGGCGCTCTTGCGGCGCGACCTGTCCCGGGGCCGGCGGCTGGCCTGCCTGGCGCTCTTCCTGGCCCTGTTCCTGGCCGGGCTCTGGCTGGCCGGGGTCTTCTTCGACACCTCCTACGACGGCAAGGCCTACCAGCAGGAGGCCGTGCTGGCCTTCCTTTCCGGCTTCAACCCCCTGACCCAGATCTACCCGCCCAACCACTGGGTGGACGACTATCCCAAGCTCTCCTGGGTCCTGGCCGCGGCCCTGGCCCACTGGACGCCCTCGCTCCAGAACGCCAAGGCCCTCCAGGGCCTGTTCCTGGCCGCCTCGTTCTTCGGCCTGCTGCGGCTCTTCCTGAACCAGGGCGCGCGCCGGGCATGGGCCGTGGCGGGCGCGGCGCTCCTGGCCCTCAATCCCGTGGTCCTGTGCCAGTACTTCACCTTCTACGTGGACGGCCCGCTCTACGGGCTGCTGGCCCTGGTGCTGGGGCAGGGCGTGGTCCTGGCCCGGGCGCGGGGCCGGGCGCATCCCGCGGACGCGGCGCTCCTGGCGGTCTCCGGCGCGCTCCTGGCCAACCTCAAGTTCACGGGCCTGGTCTATGCCGGGGTGGCGCTGTTTCTGCTCTGCGGCTTCTGCCTGATCTACGCCCGGCGCACGTACCTGCTGCGGGCCGCGTGCCTGGGCTTGGCCGTGCTCTGTCTGGGCCTGGGCCTGGGCGCCAGCCCCTACCTCAAGAACCTGCTGCGCGGCTACCACCTGTTCCATCCGCTGCTCGGCGCGCACAAGGGCCAGTCCATCATCGAGGCCTTCAAGCCCAAGTACATGGCCGGCAAGGACCCGCTCACCAACCTGCTGGTGTCCACCTTCTCGCAGAGCAAGGTGGTGGAGCGCACGGAGACCGCCACGCTCAAGAACCCCTTCGACTTCGCGGGCCGGGTGCAGGAATTCGAGATGCTCACCGTGCCCGACCCCCGGGTGGGCGGGTTCGGGCCGTACATGGGCGCGGTGGTGGTCTTCACGGGCCTTCTGGCCGGGGTGGTCCTGGCGCGCAGGCGGCTGATGGCCCGGGGCAAGGCCAAGTACGCCCTGCTCCTGGCCGCGGGCGTGCTGGGAACCACGTTCGTCAATCCCGAGGCCTGGTGGGCGCGCTACGCCCCGCAGTTCTGGATGCTCTGGAGCCCGCTCCTGCTCTGGCTCAGGCCCCGGCGCACAGGCCCCGGGCTCCTGGCCGCGGGCCTGGCCCTGGCCGTGGCCCTGACCTGCGCGGCCACCATCGCGCTCACCGCGCGCTTTGTCTGGGACAAGCAGAGCCTGCTGGCCTTCATCGTGCGCGACGGGTTCGAACGGGCGCGGGCCTTCAAGAAGCCCACGGTCTATCTCACGGCCGACCGCTTCGCCCTGAGCACGGAGCGCCTGCTTGCGGAGAACGGCTTTGAGCATCTGCCCTATTCCGACACCCCGCCCCAGGGCACGGGCTATCTCCAGTTCTTCTACTGGGACCACGGATTCCTGATCTTCGACCAGGCCGAGGAGGAACGGTGAGCAGGGGACTTGCGCTGTTCGATTTCGACGGCACCATCACCCGGGCCGACACGCTCTTCCACTTCCTGCGCCACGCCGTGTCCGGGCCGCGCTTCTGGCTGGGCGCGCTGGCGCTGCTGCCCGTGCTGGCCGCCTACAAGCTGGGGCTCATGGGCAACGCCCGGGCCAAGAGCCTGGTGCTGCGGCGCTTCTTCCGGGGCTGGCCCGCGGAGCGCTTCCGCGCGGCCGGGGCGGCCTTCTGCCGGGAGACGCTGCCCGGGCTCGTCCGGCCCCAGGCCCTGGTGCGCATCCGCGAGCACCTGGCGCGCGGGGACCGCGTGCTGGTGGTCTCGGCCTCGCTCTCGGACTGGGTGGGCGGCTGGTGCGCGGAGCAGGGCCTGGAGCTGCTGGCCACCGAGGCCGAGATCGCGGCGGGCCGCATCACCGGGAACTTCGCCGGGACCAACTGCCACGGCCCGGAAAAGGTGCGCCGCATCCGCGCCGTGCTGGACCCGGCGGACTACGCGCCGGTGCACGCCTACGGCGATTCCGCAGGCGACCGCGAGATGCTGGCCCTTGCCGACGAGCCGCATTACCGCCCCTTCCGCTAGCAGGTCGCTCCCAAATTCCGCGCCGGCTGCGTTGCTGCAAAAAGCCAAATCCTCGTGTATTGGCGATACGCGTCGGACTTGGCTATGTTTTGCGTCTTGCCTGCGCGTTTTTTGAACGGCCTGCGCAAGGCCCAGGGAAGGATTTCTGCCGCAAACGAGCAACGCCCCGCCAGACCGTGCCTGGCGGGGCGTTTTTTCTCCCTTGCGGGAGGATGCGCAGGGAGCCGGGGGACTCCCCGTGCCGCACACTAGAAGCGTTCGAACTCGGCGTCGTCGCCCAGGTCCAGGGCCACGCCGCCGGAATGCGCCGGGGCGGGCTTGACCTTGGCCGCGGGCTTGGCCGGGGCCGCGGGCAGGGGCTTGGCCGGGGCCTTACGGGCCGTGATGGCCCGGGGCTGGGCGCGGCCCGCGCCGTCCACGCGGAAGAAGCTCATGGCCTGCTGGAGCTGCACGGCCTGGGACGAGAGTTCCTCGGACGTGGAAGCCATCTCCTCGGAGGCCGAGGCATTCTGCTGGATGACCTGGTCCAGCTGCTGGATGGCCTTGTTGATCTGGTCGGCCCCGGCGTTCTGCTCGTTGCTGGCCGCGGCGATCTCCTGCACCAGTTCCGCGGTCTTCTGGATGTCCGGCACGAGCTTGAGGAGCATGCTCCCGGCCTTGTCCGCCACCTCCACGCTGGTGGAGGACAGTTCGCTGATCTCGCCAGCGGCCGCGCCGGAACGCTCGGCCAGCTTGCGCACCTCGGCGGCCACCACGGCGAAGCCCTTGCCGTGCTCTCCCGCCCGGGCCGCCTCGATGGCCGCGTTGAGGGCCAGGAGGTTGGTCTGCCGGGCGATCTCCTCGATGA
>JAWRKD010000169.1:0-12482 GCA_040307135.1 Desulfovibrionaceae bacterium | reverse complement strand
GCGCCCTGGGGGGGGAAGGCCCGGGTCTCGGCCGGTGTCTCCAGGCTGGGGCCCGGGACCTGAAGATAGACGCCCTGCTCCAGGCGCAGGCCCAGGCGGGCGGCCTGCTCCAGGGCCAGTTCGCGCAGGCCCGGGTCGTAGGCCCGGCCCATGTCCAGGAAGGGGTCGCCCAGGGCCGGGTCCAGGGGGCCGGCCAGGGGGTTGTGCCCGCTCAGGTTGATGTGGTCGGCCAGGCACATGAGCCGCCCGGCCGGGAAGAGCGGGTTGAGCGAGCCCGCGGTGTTGGTCAGGATCAGGGTGCGCAGGCCCAGGGCCGCCAGGGCGCGCACCCCGGCGCAGACCTGGGCCGCGCTGTGGCCCTCGTAAAGGTGGAAGCGGCCCGCCAGAACCAGCAGCGGGCGGCCGGACATTTTTCCGGCCAGGAGGCGTCCGGCGTGGCCCGGCACTCCGGCCCGGGGAAAGCCGGGAATGGAGGCGTAGGGCAGGGAGGCGGTTGGCTTGAACGCGGCCAGGGCCCCGCCCAGGCCCGAGCCCAGCACGAGGCCGACAGTCCCCGCTTGAATTTTTCCTATCTTTCCCTGTATGTATTCACCGGAGAGCAGGGCATCGTCCCACGGCGGCATGGAGTTCTCCTCGCGTGGCAGGCCGGTTTCCGGCCCCAGACTGGACCACGGGCCCGAAAGGGCGTATACGGCTTATACATTTGGCCAGGAACCACCACCAGACAGGGTAGGCTCTTCTATGGATTTCGCAACCCTTCTCGGCCTCCTCTTCGGTCTCTCGCTGGTCATCGGGGCCATTTCGTTCAGCGGCTCCCTGCTGCAGTTCGTGGACCTGCCGAGCATCATGATCGTGGTGGGCGGCACCCTGGGCGCCATCTGCGTGGCCCACCCCTTCGAGGAAGTGATACAGTCGTTCTACGCGGGCTTCAAGGTCTTCGCCTCGCGCAAGGTGCGCAACCGCGACGTGGTGAACATCATGGTCAAGGTGGCCGAGATCAGCCGCCGCGAGGGCCTGCTGGCCCTGGAGAACGTCCAGACCGAGAACGTCATCCTCAAGAAGTCCTGCCAGCTCATTGCGGACAACGCCGACCCCCAGCTCATCCGCGACACCGTGGCCATCGAGATCGCCTCGCTCAAACGCCGCCACCTGGTGGCCCAGGAGGTCTTCAAACGCCTGGGCGGCCTGGCCCCGTCCTTCGGCATGCTCGGCACCCTCATCGGCCTGGTCCAGATGCTCATGAACCTCTCGGACCCCTCCAAGATCGGCCCGGGCATGGCAGTGGCCATCCTGACCTCGTTCTACGGCTCGGTGCTGGCTACGCTTTTCTTCGTGCCCATCGCGGCCAAGCTCAAGGCACGCACCCTGCAGGAGGAGCTGCATCTGCTGATCATCTTCGAGGGGGCCAAGTCCATCCTGGAGAACAACAACCCGCGGCTGGTGTACGAGAAGCTGTCCTCCTTCCTGGCGCCGAGGGAGCGGGAGTAGGCCATGGCCGAAGACGACAAGCCCATCATCCAGGACCCCGAAGAGGAGGAGGTCAACACGACCTGGCTGGTCACCTCGGCCGACATGTCGATGTTGCTTCTCTGCTTCTTCATCCTGCTTTATTCCATGTCCACCCTGGACACGAGCAAGCTTTCGGACACCTTTTCGTCCGTGACCAAGGCCCTCAAGGGCAAGATGGACAAGGTGGCCACCAGCCGCGTGACCCGCGAGGAGGCCGGGGTGCTCATCGACCAGGCCCTCATGCGGCGGCAGATCGTGGAGTCCCAGCGCAAGGTCTTTGCCGAGGTCAAGACGCTCCAGACCACCAAGGGCATGGAAGGCCTGGTGAGCGCCAACTTCGAGAACGGCGTCATCAGCCTGCGGCTGTCCGGGGACGTGCTCTTCGCGCCGGGCCAGGCCCAGCTCTCGGCCCAGGGCGTGCAGGCCCTCACCGGGCTCAAGGATTTCCTCTTCCGTCACCCGGACCAGACCGTGAACATCCGCGGCTACACCGACGACGTGAAGCCCGTGGGCTCGCGCTACGCCGACAACTGGGAGCTTTCCTCCATGCGCGCGGTGAACGTGCTGCGCGTGCTCATGCAGATGGGGCTCGAGCCCAAGCGGCTTACGGCCACGGGATTGGCGGACATGGACCCGCTCTATCCCAACAACACCGAAGAGAATCGTGCCCGCAACCGCCGGGTGGAGATCATCCTGGAGAAGCGGGTCATGGGCGGGCAGTAGCCGGCCAGGGGACGTTTCCAGAGAGGGGGACCACATGGATTTCGACGTGCGCATGCCCAACGACGACGATCAGCTTCGCAAGGCCTTCCGCACCCGCGTGCCGGGCCTGTTCATCCGCATCACCGACACCGGCCGCGAGTACCAGGTCAAGGACCTCTCGGCCTCGGGCTTCGCCATTCTGGAAGAGAACCGCCTGTTCAAGGAGGGCCAGAGCTTCCAGTTCGATCTCCTGCTGGCCAAGAAGCTATTCCTGACCCAGATCACGGGCAAGGTCATGCGCGTGCTGGACAACGGCATCGTGGGCTGCAACTTCGCGGGGTTGGACCGCCGCCAGGAGATGAAGCTGGACAAGCTCGTGCTGGAGGTCCAGAAGCGGCTCATCGAACTGCGCAAGGCCAAGAAAGAGGAAATCTAGGGGACCGGAGCGGGGTGGCCAGAGAGCGCATCCTCATCGCCAACCGCGGCGAGATCGCCGTGCGCATCCTGCAGGCCTGCCTGCGCCTGGGCCACGACTTCGCCTGCGTGGTCACCCCGGCCGACCACCAGTCCGGCCACGCGGCCCTGGCCCTGGCCCAGGGCGGGCCCCAGGCCCTCTTCCGCATCGCCTCCTACCACGACGCCAACGAGCTCTTGTCCGTGGCCGACGCCGCGGGCTGCACCGCCATCCACCCGGGCTACGGCTTCTTTGCCGAGGACTTCCGCTTCGCCCGCCGGGTCTGCCTGCGCGAGCGCCGCATGCGCTTCATCGGCCCGTCCTGGTGGCTCATCCGCGACCTGGGCGACAAGATCAACACCAAGCGCCTGGCCCGCAAGCTCGGCGTGCCCACCATTCCGGGCTCGGACCGGCCGGTCTATGACGAGCTGGAGGCCGAGGAGATCGCGGCCGGGCTGTTCGCCTTCCAGGCCAAGCAGGGCGTGGAGAACGGGCTCGTGCTGGTCAAGGCCTCGGCCGGGGGCGGGGGCATGGGCATCGAGGAGCTGGACGACCCGGGCCAGTTCCGCCGGGCCTTCCGCCGCGTGCGCAACTACGCCAAGCGTCATTTCCAGGACGAGGGCGTGCTCATCGAGCAGCGCATCCTGGACTTCAACCACATCGAGGTTCAGGTCCTGGCCGGGCGCTCCGCGGGCGACCTGGTGCACTTCGGCACCCGCAACTGCTCCATCCAGAGCCCGGGCCGCCAGAAGCGCGTGGAGGCCGCCCCGGGCTTCGCGCCGCAGTCCCTGGCCTACGGCTTCGACGCGAACCGGGTCCTGGACGAGGTGGTGGCGCACTCCCTGGCCATGGCCCGGGAGGTGGGCTACGACTCCGCAGGCACCTGGGAGTGGATCGTGACCCCCAAGGGCGACCCCTTCCTCATGGAGGTGAACACGCGCATCCAGGTGGAGAACGGGGTCTCCGCAGCCATCGCCCGGGTGAGCGGGAATCCGGCCCCGGACCTGGTGGCCGAGCAGATCCGCCTGGCCCTGGGCGAACCCCTGGGCTACGGCCAGGAGGATATTTCCTTCGAGGGCGTGGGCATTGAGTACCGCATCGTGGCCGAGGACCCGGCCGAGCGCTTTGCGCCCCAGCCCGGCCGCATCGAACGTTTCGATTTTCCGGAGCGCCCCTGGCTCACGGTGCACACCCACGTGCCCCGGGACCGGGCCTACGACGTGCCCACGGACTTCGACCCCAACCTGGCCCTGGGCATCGTCTGGGGACGCGACCTGGACGAGGCCAAGGCCCGCGGCCTGGAGTTCCTCGCCGGCGTGGTCCTGGAGGGCGTGGGCCCCGGCGGCGGGCCGCTGCGCGTGAACCTGGACTTCCTGCGCCAGAAAACCGCGGACATCCTCCGGTTCTGACATGGACACCGAAAAGCGAGTGGCTGCGTTGCGCGAACGCCTGACCTACGTGCGGGACATCTTCGGCGACCGCGAGAACGCCTCCATCCGCATGCTCGACTCCAAGCTGGCCGAGTTCCTGGCCGCGGAGCAGGGCCTGGACCGTCTGGAGCAGAACGCCGCCCTGGCCCGCCTGGAGGAGCTTTTCGACCTGCTGGAACGCCGCCTGGACAGCGAGCTCGGGCCCATGGACAAGGTGCGCATCGTGCGCCACCCCCAGCGCTTCTGCCTCAAGGACGTTCTGGAGAACGTCTATGACTCCTACGCCGAGATGGGCGGCCAGGGCGAGCACAGCCTGGACCCGGCCGTGCTCATCGCCCGGGCCTCGCTCCTGCGCCGGGTGGGGCGCAAGGTCTTCAGCCAGTCCGTGATGGTCATCGGCCACGAGAAGGGCCACGGCGAGGAGTTCCGCAACGGCGGATCGGCCAAGCCCTGGGGCAACGCCAAGGCGCTCCAGGCCATGAAGGTGGCCGAGACCGAGAACATTCCGGTGCACGCCTGGGTCTTCACCCCCGGGGCTTATCCCCTGGAGGACTTTCCCGGCGCGGCCCAGCAGATCGCCCGCAACCTCTACGAGATGGCCGGGCTGCGCGTGCCCGTGGTGGCCGTGTTCTCCGAGGGCGGCTCGGGCGGGGCCGAGGCCATAGCCCTGGCCGACCGGCGGCTCATGCTCTCCCACGGCTACTACTCGGTCATTTCGCCCGAGGGCGCGGCGGCCATTGAGGCCGGACTCAAGCCGGGCCAGCGCGCCACGCCGGAGCTGGTGGAGCGCTGCGCCGAGCGGCTCAAGATCACGGCCCAGGACAACCTCTCCATGGGCTTCGTGGACCGCGTGATCCAGGAGCCGCCCCTGGGCGCGAGGCCGGACCACGGCGAGTTCTTCCGGCTCCTGCGGCGCGAGGTGATCCACGCCACCAACGAGGCCGTGTCCCAGGTGGCGGGCATGAAGCTGGTGCGCGGCCTGGCCCTGCGCCGCCGCGACGGCCGGGCGGTCTCGCGGGAGGAGAGCGTGTACATGCGCTGGGACCTGGGGGCCAGGGCCCGCGACCGTCTGGTTTGGAAGCGGGGCCAGCGCTTCCTGGCCATGAGCCGCTGGGCCAGGCGCGACCCGCGCAGCTGGGCCGGCCGCCTCTTCGCCGGGATCCAGGACGCGGTCTGGGCCGGGCTCACGCTTTTCCGCCACGACCTGGTGGGCCGCCACAAGCGCCGGGTCATGGACGTCATGGAGGAGCTGGAGGCCGAGGCCCACGCCTTGAAGCGCCGCATTGTCCGGCCCCTGCGCCGCCTGGCCGGGCGGCCCGAGCCGGAGCGCGGCCTGCCCGAGCCCGCCCCCGAGGTGCAGGAGATGCTCACCCGGCTCTCCCGGCCCGAGGAGGGCTCCTGCCGCTCGGAGCAGTGCTGGGAGTGGGTCAGTCCGCGCAGCCTGGAGGACCGGGCCGTGACCTGTCCCAACGCCCGCACCCACGGCTGCCCGGACCTCTGGGCCAGGGACCTGTTCGACGAGTTCGCCGGGGTCTGCGCCAACTGCGGCCACCATTTCCCCATGGAATACCAGTGGTGCCTGCACAACGTCCTGGGCTTCCGCGAGGCCTACGAGTTCGACGCCGGGCTGGAGTCCGTGAACCCCCTGGGCTACGAGGGGTTCGACCTCAAGCTGGACCAGACCCGCCGGAACACGCGGCTGGCCAGCGCCTGCATCACCTTCGAGACGGCCATAGAGGGCGTGAACGCGGTGGTGGCGGCCCTGGTCAACCCCTTCCGCGGCGGCAGCGTGGGCGCGGCCGAGGGCGAGAAGTTCGTGCGCGCGGCCGAGCGCGCCCGGCGCAAGCACTATCCCTTCCTGGCCTACATCCACGGCACAGCGGGCATCCGCATCCAGGAGGGCGTGGCCGGGGTCATCCAGATGCCCCGCTGCACCGTGGCCGTGCGCCGCTACATCGAGGCCGGAGGGCTCTACCTCGTGCTCTACGACACCAATTCCTACGCCGGGCCGGTGGCCAGCTTCCTGGGCTGCTCGCCCTACCAGTTCGCGGTGCGCTCGGCCAACATCGGCTTCGCCGGCCCCGGGGTCATCCACGAAACCACGGGCATGGCCGTGCCCCCGCACTACCACAGCTGCTGGAAGGCCTTGTCCCGCGGCCACATCCAAGGCGTCTGGGACCGCCGCGACCTGCGCAAGAATCTCCACCACGCGCTCTTGACCATGGGCGGCAGGAATCTCTATTATCGCTGATTGGCCGCGCGGCCTCGCGCGGACTTCTGCAAAGGACCGGACCCGTGCTCGACATCAAGCAGTTTCTCGACGACATCAAGGCCTCTCCCTACGAGATCATCGAGGTCAAGGCCCCGCACACCGGGGTGGTGGAGTTCGCCGCGCTCAGGGTCGGCGACAAGGTCACGGGCGTCACCGGCAGCTTCAAGGAGAAGCCCGGCACGCTCCTGGCCCACCTGACACGGGAGAAGAACCGCAAGCCCATCTGCGCGCCGGAACGCGGCGAGGTCATGGAGATCCGCAAGGAACTGGAAGGAAAGTTCGTGGAGGCCGGGGACACGCTCATGACCCTGCGCCACTACCTCTCCAAGAAGGAGGTCATCGAGCTCATCCTGAAGAAGGCCCTGCACCTCTTCACGGCCCCGGAGCGCGCCAAGTACTATTTCATCCCCGAGATCGACCAGAAGCTCAAGGTCTCGGGCAAGCGTTCGGTGAAGGTGCGCGAGGGCATGGAGCTGTTCATCGTCTCGCGCATGAAGCGGGAGACGCCGCTGGCCTACAGCGGGCCCGAGGGGCTCATCTACTCCGTGTACTTTCACCGCGGCGACAACGTGGACGCGGGACAGGCCCTCATCGGCGTCTGTCCCGAGGACCAGCTCACCCTGATCCAGGACATGGTCACCAAGGTCCAGAGCGACTGGGAGGAGCCGGACTAGTGGGCAGGTTCCTGCAGGTCCGCGTCTCCGTGCGTACCGTGGACGAGGAGCCCGTGGCCCGGGCCTGGCCCCGGCTCGTCCGGCTGGCCTGGGCGGCGGGGCTGCCGCCCGAAGGCCGGCGCGGGGTGCTGGAGCTCACCGCGGCCCTGTTCGACCGGCTCTCCCTGGGCATGCTGCCGCCGGAGGCGGCCCAGGCCTTGGACCAGCCCATCCGCCTGGCCGAGGCGGCCCGCCTGGGCCTGGAGGAGGCCCTGGCCGCGCGCCAGCCCGCCGCGGCGGATGCGCGTTCGTACGAGATCGAGGACGCCCTGGACGAGGCCGAGGAACTGGCCGGGAAACTGTGAAGGAGGCGCTATGGCTGCCAGCTTGAACAAGGTACTTCTCATCGGCCGTCTCGGCCAGGACCCGAAACTTTCCTACACCCAGTCGGGCCAGGCCGTGGCCAACCTGCGCATGGCCACGGACGAAGGCTATAAGGACAAGAGCGGTCAGTGGGTGGACAAGGCCGAATGGCACAACGTGGTGGCCTGGGGCACCCAGGCCGAGTACGTGTCCAACTACCTGGCCAAGGGCAACCTGGTTCTGGTGGAGGGCCGGCTTCAGACCCGCAAGTGGCAGGACAAGGACGGCCAGGACCGCTACACCACGGAGATCGTGGCCAACCGCATCCAGGGCCTGGAGCGTCGCGGCGGCGAGGACCGTCAGGGCGCTCCCTCGGAAGGCTCGGAGCAGCGCGGCGGCCCCCGCGGCGGTGGCGGCCAGCGCGGCGGCGGACGTCAGGCCCCGCAGCAGGGACCGGAGCCCGAGGAGGACCTGGGCCCGGCCTTCCCGTCCGAGGCCAGCGGCATGGACGACGTGCCGTTCTAAGTTTTTTTCCTCTCCGCGATTCCAACATCCACGAGGGCGCTCCGGCGCCCTCTTTCTTTTGCCCGATCCCCGGGCCTCCCGGGTTCTTGACCTCTGTCGCAGTTTATATAGGCTTATATATAGCCGGTAAGGTGTCCGGCATGGGGTGGTCAACCATCAGGCAGGGAGAAGATCATGGAGAAACAAGGAGTTCTGTGGTGGAACAGGGGGCTGCGCTGGGCGCTGCTTCTGCTGGCAGTGGGGCTATTGGCGGCGTGCGCCAAGGTGCAGCCGAAGCCGTTTGAAGAATTTCAGGCCTCGGTCGTGACGGCTCGACAGGGGATTGAGAAAGTCTCCGGGGAACTGGTGCAAACCGGTTGGCAGGAGATGGGAGAAGTATATGCAACGAAGGATATGCGCACTGTAAACAAAGTATTACGGCTCAAGTTTGACACCGCGAATGATCTGGCGATTGGGCCTGAAGAGTTGCAGCAATACATTGCTAAGGCCGACTCAAAATTACGCGAAATAAATCAATTGATGTATGAGTATGCAACAAGGCTAAAAGACTTTGCATTGATGGATGCTTTAAGCGATTCTGAGCGGGATTCCTTGTCAACATCGCTTGGTGATCAAATATTGTCATTAAGTAGTAAGGTAGTTGTATTAGAGGATACAAGTGTTATTGAAAATACAAAGGACAAAAGCAAGGAAAAGATTAAGATTTTATCAGACAACTCGACAAAACTTTTTCAAGAATATTTAAAGAAGAAGCAAGCTGGTGTACTCATCGCAGCAATTCATGAAAATCAATCGGTAGTTGACGATTATTCTAATAAAATATTGGATTATATACGACTCACAATTGCCCAGCAAATAATGGAAAATTATAGCGCCCAGTTTGACAGGACAATAGCCGGATTTAATCATGCAGATAAGCAGGGGCGTAAAGTTATAGTGAATAATCTTATCGTGTTAAACGAGACGACAATTAAAGCTTTGGATCTTTGCAGAACGATGCGATCTTACTATGCAGCACTTCCACAGGCGCATGCAGATTTGGAAAAGGCTATTGGAAATAATAAATTGTCTGTAAGCAATGTCCATTGGCTTTTGCAGCAGGCTGTTGCGTTAAAAGATATGGCTGAAAACACAAAAATAACTCTTAAGTCAAATGAGTAGATAGGAGTGATCTATGGATGCTAAAAAAGTTCACGCAAAAAAAATACAACTGGTGATGGACCTGACTGCGTTATCTGGTGAATTGTCTGGCATGATTATTGATCGAGAGGCAGAGACAGATCCATCCCTCATACCAGTAATGCAGAAAGAAGCAGAATTTTTGCGGGCAGGGCAGCGTGATCTTATTGATAAAACACATAAGATGCAAATTGATATTCTAAAGAAATGGATCGACGATGCTGCCAAGCTTCAGCAACGGATCGTAGCGGTCAATAAGAAGATTGATCAGGCCAAGGCTGCCATTCAGGAGGATGCCACGGCTGCCAACACTGCGATACAGGTCCTTGCAATCGTGGATGAGTTGTTGAAATTGCTGGGGCCGTTTTTGCTATAAAGCCTATTGCCCTGCATCGGCGCGCCGGGCGGCCAGGGTCTGGCGCTCGTGCTCCAGTTCGGCCAGGAGCGCGGCGAGCGTCCAGTTCTCGGACGTGGGCGTGAGGCAGGCCCAGAGCTGGCGCGGCAGGCCCAGACCCCGCCAGGCCGCCATGAAGGCGTGCAGTTCCTTTTCCTTGATTCCGGCCAGGACCACGGCCCGGGGCAGGGCCGAGGCCGCGCCCTGTCCGTGGCCCGCGGGCAGGTCCAGGACCTGGGCCAGGGTCATCTTCGCCTCGGCCGCGTCTGCGAACACCGCGGGCAGGTCGGAGAACCCGGAATCCGCCATCATGGCCAGCAGGGCCAGCTGGTCCGCGGGGGTGTAGCCGCAGACCAGGACTCGGCGCGGGCCGTAGAGGACCGCCTCGGTGGCCTCTACGGGTTGGAGTCGTCCGTCCATGTGGTCCGCCTGATCTCCCAGAAGCGGTTGTAGATGAGGATGAGCAGCACGGAAAAGATGGCCGCGGCCACGCCGAGCAGGGCGTTCAGGTAGGGCGGGGCCGTGAGCGCCAGCCGGATGATCAGGGTGGCCACGGCGAAGCCCGAGTTGCGGAACACGGCCCGGAAGTGCGGCAGGTAGCGCTGGGCGATGAGCACGATGAGGATGTCGCTGAAGATGAGCACGGTGTAGAAGGCCGAGAAGAAGTCGAACTGCGGCTCGCCCGTGAGGCCGAACCAGAGGTCGCTGGCGCCCATGGCCAGGAAGCAGACCAGGATGACCAGGGCGATGATCTTCTTGGCCGTGGCGAAGGAATAGCGCGAGGCTCCGTCCATGATGGCCGGGCGGGAGTCCTGCTGGAGGTGGTGGTAGTAGCCCAGGATGCCGAAGATGGCCAAAGCCCCGGCCCCGTCGGCCAGCAGGCGCAGGAGCGGCTCGCTCAGCCCGGCCACCACCACGGGCTCGGGGAACAAGGCCAGGTGCTTGAAGGCGCTGCGCAGGAGGATCACGGCCAGGATCTCGATCTGCTTGCCTACGGCCTTGGATACCGAGCAGGGCAGGGTGAAGATGAGGCTGACCACCTCCATGATGAGCACCAGAGTGAAGGCCAGGTTCACGGCCAGGAAGTGGTTGTTGCCCAGGATGTGGGCCAGGTGCGGCGGGAGCAGGCCGCGGCGGGAGAGCTCCACCCCGGCGAGCGTCAGGAGGAAGGCCGCCACCAGGACCAGGGCCGCGGCGCGCTGGGTGGCCTGGGATTCCCAGAACTGGTGCAGGGCGTCGAACGTGTCGCGCAGGAATTCCACTACGCGGATGAGGAGGCGCATGGTTTTCTTGTAGCCGGGATCGGGCGGAAAGAAAACAGGGGAGCGGGAGCGTGACCTAGATTTCGAACAGCATCTCCAGATCGTCGCGGGTGAGCGTCTTGAACGCGGACTGGCCCGGGATGATGGCCTCGGCCACGTCCTTCTTCTGCTCCTGGAGCTTGAGGATCTTCTCCTCCACCGTGTTCTGGCAGATCATCTTGTAGGCGAAGACCTGGCGCTTCTGGCCGATGCGGTGGGTGCGGTCCGTGGCCTGGTTCTCCACGGCCGGGTTCCACCAGGGGTCGTAGTGGATGACGTAGTCCGCGGCCGTGAGGTTGAGGCCCGTGCCGCCCGCCTTGAGCGAGATGAGGAAGATGGGCACGTTGGGATTCTCGTTGAAATTGTCCACCTGCTCCAGGCGGTCCTTGCTGGAGCCGTCCAGGTAGGCGAAGGGCACCTCCTTGATCTGGAGCCAGGAGCGGATGATCTGGAGCATCTGCACGAACTGGGAGAAGACCAGGACCTTGTGCCCACCATCCACGATGTCCGTGACCAGATCCTTGAAGGCGTCGAACTTGCCCGAGGGCAGGTTCGTGTTCAACCCCGGCATGTCCAGCTTCAAGAGGCGCGGGTGGCAGCAGATCTGGCGCAGCTTGAGCAGGGCGTCCAGGATGGACATCTGGCTCTTGGCCAGACCCTTCTCCTCCACGTCCTTCATGACCTGGTCGCGCAGGCGCTTGGCCAGGGCGTTGTACAGGTCGCGCTGCTCGTCCACCAGGTCGCAGTAGTGCGTGGTCTCGATCTTGGGCGGCAGGTCCTTGGCCACCTCGGCCTTGGTCCGGCGCAGGATGAAGGGTTTGACGCGGGTCTTCAGATACTCCAGGGTCTCCTCGTCGCCGTCCTTGATGGGCTTGACGATGCCGCGCTGGAACGAGTGCTGCGAGCCCAGGAACCCGGGCATGAGGAACTCGAACAGGCTCCAGAGTTCGAAGAGGTTGTTCTCGATGGGCGTGCCCGAGAGGCAGAGGCGCATGTCGGCCTCCAGGCGGCGCACCGAGCGGGCCGTGATGGTGTTCGGGTTCTTGATGTTCTGGGCCTCGTCCAGGATGACCGTGGCGTAACGGTATTTCAACAGCTCGTCCAGGTCGCGGCGCAGCAGGGCGTAGGTGGTGATGATGAGGTCCGACTCCGCGATCTGCTGGAACAGGTCGTCGCGCTTGGTGCCGTAGATGGTGAGACGCCGGAGGCTCGGCACGAACTTGGCGGCCTCGCGCTCCCAGTTGGGCAGCACCGAGGTGGGCACGATGATCAGGTTCGCGCCCTTGATCCCGCGTTCCTTGAGCATCTGCACGAAAGACAGGGTCTGGATGGTCTTGCCCAGGCCCATCTCGTCGGCCAGGATGCCGCCGAAGCCGTACTCGCGCAGGAAATTCAGGTAGCTCAGGCCGTGGACCTGGTAGGGCCGCAGGGTGGCGTTCAGGCCCCTGGGCGAATCCACGTAACGGATCTGCTGGAAGTTGTTGATTTTCTCCCGCAGATTCACGAAGTAGCCATCGGTCTTGGCCTGGGGCAGGTCTTCCAGGATCTTCTCCAGCACCGGCACTTCGAACTGCTGGAACTGCTTCTGCGGGGGTTTCTCGGGGTCGAAGCCCAGGGCCTTGAGCTTGTGGCCGATCTTGCGCAGCCAGGCCTCGGGCAGGCTCGTGTAGGAGCCGTCCTTGAGCTGCACGTAGCGCTTG
>JAWRKD010000168.1:0-5230 GCA_040307135.1 Desulfovibrionaceae bacterium | reverse complement strand
TTCGCGGTTGGCTCCTCCCTGTTCGCGGGGGCCCGGCCCGACCGCCGGACCGGACCCCCGCCGCACAAGGGAGGAGGGGGAAGGATCACTGTTCGCCGGTGGCCTGCTTCAGGGCCTCGAGCTCGTCCTTGAGGGCCTTGTTCTCGGCCTCCAGGTCCGCGGCGCGCTTTTCCAGGGCCTCGATGCGGGCCTGGGAGTCGGGGGGCAGGGCCGGGGCCTCGCCCGGGGCCAGGTCGCCGCGCACGATGGTGACGCGCTGGCCGTCCAGGCTCCTGAGCCGGTGCTTGCCGTCGGCCGGGCCGTCGTAGAGCCAGGTCTCGTTGCCGTGGCTCACGTAGTCGCCGGGCCTGGGCTGTTTCTTGGCAGCCATGTTCGCCTCGCTTCGGGTTTTCCGGCCCTAGTCGGACACGGTGTCGTAGAACAGGTAGCCGGCGTCCTTGCAGGTGATCTTGTGGTCGTAGGACTCGGCGGCCTCGATGACCCACTGCTTGGGGCTGGACTCCCACCACTTGCGCACCAGGCGGTCGTTCTCCACCTCCACGAGCATGTCCGGGAGCACGTCGGCGGACAGGATCTCGTTGAAGGTGTACCCGGCGCTGGGCACCTCGATGCCTTCCTCGCCGGCCGGGGGCCGGTAGTAGAGCAGGCAGGAGCCCTTGCCGGAGTTGACCTCCCAGGGGCTGACCGCGGTGAAGTCGGTGCCGTCGGCCTTTTCCTCGGCCGTGGAGGAGATGGACTCGGCCACGATGACCTCGTCCAGCTCGAACAGGGCGGCGAGCATGGCCGGGGTCACGTCGGCCGGGCGGCCCTGGGTGCCGGTGTACTTGATCTTGTCCAGGAGGCTCGCGACCTCCTTGAGGTGGCGCATGGTCCTGGGGTCCAGGACCAGGACGTTGGGGGCCACGCCGATGAGGTTGCGCACGGTCTCCTTGGCGTCCAGCACGTCGGAATAGAAGGTGTTGGTCCCGGCCGTGGCGGCCCAGCTCCCGTGCACGTCCTCGGACGTGGTCCAGGCGCTGGCCTTGATGATGTTCGCGGCCAGGTCCAGGTCCTTGCGCAGGAGCACGGCGTTGGTGGCCATTTTGGTGCCGGTCTCCATGGGCTTGAGCGGGTTGTCGGCCCGGCGGATGGTCTCCACGGGCACCGGATGGGCCAGGGCCACCTCGGCGCAGGAATAGCGCTCCCTGGCCACGGCGTAGCCGGAGCGCGGGGCGTTGACGCCCGGGCCGCGGCGCCCGGCCTGGTTGCGGAAGAACGCGCCCTTGAGGAAGGTGAAGTAGTAGTCGCTGGACTTGGCCACGCGGATCTTGGGGAAGATCCGGTCCGCGACGTATTTCTGGGGCTTGTGCATGATGCTCACGTTGGTGAGCGCGGCATCGATGTGCACTTCCTTGGAGGTCGGCTGCATGGCTGTTGTCTCCTCGTTGTGGTTCAGGGGGCCGGTTCGGAAGCGGATCAGGCCCCGCCGTAGTACTTGCCGTCGGTGAGCAGCACGCTGGCCAGGTTGTCCTCGGCCGTGGCCGCCAGGAGCACCCGGGCGCGGACATTGGCCCCGCCCGTGGTGGTGACGATGCCCTTGCCGTTGTCCGAGGCCCCGATGTACTCGGCGGCCACGCAGGCCCCGCGGGTCAGGCCGCCCGCGCCGGCCGCGAGCTTGGACACGCCGGACACGCGGACCACGGCGGTTTCGCCCTGGGCCGGGGCGTTCTGGAGAATGCCCGCGGGCCACTCCGAGCCGGAGTCGAGCATGCGCACCGAGCCGTCGTCCTGCAGGGTGACGAAGCGGTGCTGCATGGCGCTCAGATCCTCAAAGGCCGTAAAGCCGAGATCGAGACCCTTGTTTTCGTAAGCCATGACGGATGCCTCCTTGTGTTCCGCCGGTCAGCCCGGGATGAGGGACGAGCGCAGGCTCTCCCGCAGCTTGGGGTCGCCCGCCAGGACCTGCCGCTGGGCCTGGTCCACGCTGATGCCCTTTTCCTCGGCCAGCTTTCTGGCCTTGCTGGCCAGGATCTGATCCGCGGTCAGGCCGGAATCGGCGCCCTGGTCCGGCTCCTGGTGGCCCGGGCTCGCCGGAGCCGACTGCCTGAGTTCCTCCAGGCCCTGGCCGCGCCTGGCCTTCTCGGCCTGGAAGAACCGCATGCCCATCTCGGCCACGGCCGTGCCGTCCTTGATCCCGGCCAGGGTGAGCTCGCGGTCGCCGTCGGCCTCCAGGATGCCGAGCACGCGCTCGCGTTCGGCCGCCACGCCGTCCTTGACGCCCTGGGCCCTGGCCTGGTCCTGGATCATCTGCACCAGGTCGGGCCGCCGGGTCTGGAGATCCTCCGCCGTGAGGCTCCTCAAATCCTGGCCGCCGCCGTTTTCGGCCCCGGCCGCCAACGTTCCGGACATACGTCCCTCCGTGTCGGTTGCGAGTTGCCCGGCAAGGGCCAAGGCGAACTCAAGGTCCCCGATATGGTCCACAAGCCCGGCCTCCCGGGCCTGCTCGCCGATGAAGATGCGGCCGTCGGCCATGCGCTCCAGGACCTCCTGGGCGGTCACGCCGCGGTTCTGGGCCACGCCCTGGATGAACAGCGAATAGTAGTAGTCGCTCTGGGCCTGGAGATAGGCCGCGCCTTCCTCGGAGAGCGGCTTGTTGTCCGAGGCGATGGTCTTGTAGCGGCCCGAGGACAGGTAGGTGCGTTTGACGCCCTGCATCTCGTCGGCCGCGGACAGGTCCACGTGCAGGGTCCAGACGCCGATGGAGCCCACCTGGGCCGTGGGCATGGCCACCACCCTGGAGGCCGCGGAACAGGCCCAGTAGGCGCCGGAGAGCATGACCTCTCCGGTGAAGGCCACCACGGGCTTGGCCGCGGCCGCGTCCCGGACCGCGTTGCTCACGTCCAGGGGCCCGTGCACGCTGCCGCCCGGGGAGTCCACGTCCAGGAGGATGGCCCGCACCGAGGGGTCGGCCGCAGCCTTGGCCACGGCCTTGCGCAACAGGTCCGTGCTCACCCCGCCGGAAATCTCCATGAACAGGTTCATGCGCCGGTCCATGAGGCCGTAGACCGGGATCACGGCCACGCCGTCGCGCACGCTGTAGTCCGCCCTGGGGGCCTTGTTCTCGAAGCAGCCTTCCAGGCGGAAGCCCCCGGCATGGGCCGCCAGCACCGCGGAAACCTCTTCGAGCTTGTCGGGATGCAGGGCCCAGGGCCTGCGCAGGGCGGCGTCAAACGCGGTCTTTTTCATCGGCGTCTTCCTCGGTCGCTGCGGGTTGCGGAGTCGGGGACGCGGCCGGGGCGGGCAGGCCCAGTTCCCTGCGCCTGTCCTCCTCGCGCTTGCGCTGCTCCAGGACCTCCTCCCAATCCCGGCCCTGGGCCGCGCATTCGTCGGCCAGGGTGGAGAGGTTGCCGGCCACGGCCTGGGTGGAGGACTGGACCTCCTTGACCGGGTCCACCCAGCCCCAGCCCCCGCCGATCCAGGCGGCCCGGCAGTATTCGGCCTTGTGCCTGTAGAAATCCCTGGCCTCGAAGCGGCCGCGCAGCCAGGCCTCCTCCAGGACCAGCTCCCACATGGGCTGGTTGAGCTGGCGCGGGAACCAGGCCCGCCAGTTGGAGAACATGCGGCGGCCTTCCAGCAGGGCGGCCCGGGCGCTGGAGTAGTTGGTCTTGGAGAAGTCCTTGACCAGGAGCTCGTAGGGCAGGCCCAGGGCCATGCCGATGAACCGGAGCATGGACTCCACAAAGGGCGCGAAGGCGTCTCCGGGGCGCTTGGGGTCCACCACGTTGATGCTCTCGCCGGCCTTCATGTAGGCGATCATGGCCGGGGACAGGCTCTGGAGGCGCTGGCCGTCCTGGCCCGGGCCGTCGGCGGCCAGCCGGGCCGAGGCCGCCCCGGCCATGGGGTCCTGCTGGGTCACGAACACGGCCAGGCAGGCGGCCACGCGGGCGGCCATGAGCTCGGCCTCCACGAAATCGTCCAGGTTGGCGAAGCGGGTGATGACTGACGAGAAATACGGGATGCCGCGGGACTGGCCCGGCCGCGTGGGCCGGAAGAGGTGCAGGACGCGGCGGCGGCCCCTGTGGTCGCGGGCGTCCACGCCGAAGAACGTGCGCCTGCCCGGGGTGCTGGAGCCGGACTCGATCCAGTAGCGGAGCGGCTGGCCTCGGGTTCCGCGCTCGATGCCGGAATCAGGCACGTCCTTTCTGTCGCCCGGCTTGCGCAGCCGGTCCGCCTCCACGAACTCCAGGCAGCGGCCCCAGGGCCGCCAGGGCTCGTCCGCCCAGGTGGGCAGGGCCAGGAGTTCGCCGTCCTCCACGAGCTTGAGCATGGCCAGGAACTGGAGATCGTCGAAGTGCAGCGAATCGGCGGCGTCGGCCAGGCCGCACCATTCGTCCCAGACGTCCTCGGCCTGGCGCTGGAGTTCGGCGGCGCGCTCCGGGCTGATGCCCAGCCGGTCGGCCCGCAGCCGGGACTGCGGCCGCAGGCCCTGGCCCACCACGTTGAGGGCGATGGTGCCCTGGGCTCCGGCGGCCACGGCGTTGTTGCGGATGAGGTGGCGGGACAGGTCGCGCAGGCTCATGCGCTCCCAGGAGCATGGCGTGGGCTTGTGGCCCGCGGCCCCGAAGGACCAGCCCATGCGGTCCATGGTTTCGGGGTCCGTGGCCTTGTACATGGTCGCGGCCATGCCGAAGCGGGCGCGGCTCTCCATGCGGCGCAGGGCCAGGCCCGGGGCCAGCACGGAAATGGCCCGGTCCAGGGCCGAGCCGAGCTTGCCGGACAGGGTCACAGGAACCTCGCCCGGTTGAAGATGCCGCCCCTGGAGCGGGCGTCCAGGGCCTCGATGCGGGACAGGACGGACTGCTCTTCCTCGAGCAGGGCCTTGAGATTGGGGCGGGTGAAGGCGGTTCCCTGGTCCGCGGAGAAGGACTGGAGGCTCCTGGCGTTTTCGATTTCCGCCCGGACCTTTTCCAGCCTGGCCACCAGGGTTTCGCGCGAATCGTACACTCGGGGCTCCCCAGGGCCGCGACGGCGGCCCGTTCGATGCCCCGCTCTTTACCCCCGGGTTTTAGCGCGAAACGAAGAAAGGACGATTCTGATACGGGAAAGGACGATTCTGGTGGAAGAAAGGACGATATTGACTATTGACAGCAATCGCGCGGGGCAGGTCAACCCAGCTTGCCCCATAGCCGGACTGGGCAGCAGCCGCCATCTGCCGGAGAAAGGCGGCGGCTCGTTGCGGAGAGGTTCCAGG
>JAWRKD010000167.1:0-97979 GCA_040307135.1 Desulfovibrionaceae bacterium | reverse complement strand
CCCTGGAAGGCGCGGTAGAGCCGCTCCTTGTCGCGCACGTCGCCGATGAAGTAGCGCATGCAGGGGTGCTGGTCCGGAGAAAAGACCTGGGCCATCTCGAACTGCTTGAGTTCGTCGCGGCTGAAGACGATGAGCTTGCGGGGCTTGTAGTCGTTGAGCAGCGTGGCCACGCACTGCTTGCCGAAAGACCCCGTGCCCCCGGTGATGAGAATCACTTTGTCGTTGAACATCTTCCTTCCTTGCTGCCGGAACACGCCCTGCCGCAGCGGCACAGCCGCCCGGCGGGAATGCTCCCGGACAATAAAAGAACAGGCCCGGGTCTCGCGACCGGCCTCCCCAAAAACAGCGTAAGCAATACCTTGTTCAGCCTCTGCCGTCCAGATTCAGCTGGGCCTCCGCCCCCTGCCGGGCCTCCCGGCCCCGGGCGGTCACAGGCCCAGGTCGTACACCCGCTCCAGGGAGCAGACCGAATACATGTGGTTCATCAGGGACGCCAGCCGCCGGTCCCCGCGCCGGGCCTCCCAGGCGGACACCAGCCGCGGCGTATCGTAGATCTCGTTGAGCAGCGGGGAGTTGCGCACGTCGCGCAGGGTGTCCCCGTCCGTGGCCCGGCCCCGGGTCCTGGGCATGAAGGCGAAGCCCTGCTTGTCCCGGCGCCAGCGCACGGAGTCCGGCACCGTGGCGGGCAAAAGCCGCCGCAGCCGGTACTTGTTGAACCCATCGCGGAACTTCTCGCGCAGCGGCATGTTCACGTAGCCCGCCAGGCGGTAGTCCAGGAGCGGGGAGCGCATCTCCAGCGAGTGGATCATGGAGATCTGGTCGGTCATGTACAGGTAGCTCGGCATGAGCCCGCGCTCCAGCTCGAAACGCTGCATGTCGCCCACGCCGGTCATGGCGTCGCGGGCGAAGCAGTCCCCCACCACGGCCAGGGTCTCGTCCAGGTCCAGGCTGCGGCCGAAGCCGCCCAGGAGCTCGGCCCGGGCCAGGGGGGTGGGGAGCGCCTGCCCGGCCTTGGGCAGGACCATGCGGCCGAAGAACTGGAGCCAGCGCGACAGCCGCTTGGCCAGGGGCTTCTTCTCCCAGGAATCCACGATCAGCTTCATGCGCAGGGCCTGCCAGAAGCGGCGCTCCCGGCGCAGGTTGTCCAGGGCCAGGGAATAGTTGGCCGGATACCCGCCCAGGACCTCGTCCCCGCCGGTGCCGTCCAGCACCACGCGGATGCCGTCGGCGGCCATGCGGCGGCAGGTGAGATACCCCGGCAGGGCGATGATTTCCAGGTTGACCGGAATCTCGAACTGCCGGATGAGGTCGCCCAGGCAGGCGTCCACCTCCTCCTCGCGCACCGCGGGCACCTCCACCAGGGTGATGCCCAGGGCCTGGGCCAGGGCCCTGGAATGCCGCAGGTCCGCCTCGCTGGTGGGAAAGGTATAGAAGGCCGTGTTCCTGCGGGCCTCGGGGTCCCCGGCCACGTGGGCCGCCACCATGGTGGAGTCCACCCCGCCCGAGACCATGACCGCCACGGGCACGTCCGAGCGCAGGCGCAGGTTCACGGCGTCGGCGATGAGCGGCCCCAGGGCGTCCATGTCCGCGGGCTGGTCGAACCACGTGCCGATGCGGTTCTGCTCCAGGAGGAGGCTGTCGAAGCGCTCCAGATCGAAGCGCAGGGAGCAGCCGTGGGGCACCTCGCGGATGTCCCGGTAGAAGGTCTGGCCGTCGTCGAAGGTGGGGTAGCGCTTCCCGGCCAGGAAGGCGGTGAGGTAGCGCGGGTTGACCCGCCGCCTGCGGCCCAGGGCCTCGAGAATGGCGAAAATCGCCTTGAACTCCGAGGCGGCGATGAGGTTCTCGTCGTCCACGTAGTAGAACAGCGGCTTCTTGCCGTAGCGGTCCCGGGACAGGAGCAGGCTGCGCTCCTCCAGGTCCAGCAGGGCGAAGGCCCACATGCCGTTGACCTGGCGCAGGGCGTCCGGGCCGCGCCGCCCCAGGAGGCCGAGCAGGACCTCCGTGTCCCCGGCGGTGCGGAACTCCAGGCCTTCCTGCCGCAGCTCCCGGCGCAGCTCCAGGTAGTTGTACACCTCGCCGTTGAAGACGATGCCGCGCTTGCCGTCGGCCGAGAACATGGGCTGGTTGGAGGCGTCGTCCAGGTCGATGATGGACAGGCGGGCGTGGGCCAGCCCGGCGACGAAACCCTCGGCGGGCAGCGGCCCCCCGGCGTCGAGCACGCTCCCCGCGCCCGTGCCTGGCCAGAGGAAAAGGTTGCGGTTGTCCGGCCCCCGGTGCCGCAGCCGCTGGATGGCCCGGGCGAGCAGCTCGGGCCGCCCCCGGCCCTGCCGGTTGATCCAGACGCAGATGCCGCACATGCCTCAGCCCCCTGCCCGTTCCCGCAGGTCCGCGTCCCGGCCGCCTGCGGCCAGGACCCCTTCCAGGATGTCCTCCAGCTGCGCCGTGCAGCGCTGGAGGTCGAAGGTGGTGGCGACGGACTCCCGGCCTCCGGCCGCCAGGCTTTGGCGCAGGCCCTGGTCGGAAAGCAGGCGCTCCATGGCCCCGGCCCAGGCCCCGGCGTCGTCCGCTGGGGCCAGCAGGCCGTTGCGGCCGTCCTGGATGATGTCCGGGATGCCCCCGGCAGCCGCCCCGATGACCGGCACGTCCAGCTGCATGGCCTCGATGAGCACGCGGCCGAAGGAGTCGTTGATCGACGGCAGAACCAGAAGGTCCGACCCGGCGATGATGGCCTGGGCGTCCTGCCGGAATCCCGCGAAAACCGCCCGCCCCTCCAGGCCCAGATCCTTGGCCAGGGATTCCAGCCTGCGCCGCTCGCTCCCCTCGCCCACCAGGAGCAGGGCCGTCTCCGGACGGGACCCGATCAACCGCGCGAACGCCCGCAGCAGCAGCTCGTGGTTCTTGACCGGCACCAGCCGCGCCACGCAGGCCACCACCGCGCGCCCGGCCGGGATGCCGAACTCGCGCCGCACGTCCAGGGCCGGGACCTCCAGCCGGGGCACGGCGTTGAACACGAGACGGCTCTTGGCCGGGTCGATGCCCCGGCCCTCCCAGTATGCCTTGGTGACCGCGGAGTTGGAGACGTAGGCCGCCACATGCGCATTGGCGAAGGCGGCCTTTTCCGGACAGAACGAGGCCCCGTCCAGGGAACGCTGGTGGCTGACCACGGGGATGCCCGCGTCCGCCGCGGCCAGGCAGGCGAAGAGGTCGCGGTTGATCTGCGTGTTCAGGTAGAAGAGCTCCACGCCCTGCTCGCGGATGATCCGGGCCAGCGCGCGCAGGCTGGTCCAGTGGCAAAGCCGCATGGTCCGCTCGGCGCGGGCCGCGCCCTTGCGGAAGGCCCGGTCCGAGGCCCGCTCCGCGCGGCGGTGCAGGAAGCGCGGCAGGCTCTTGGTGTAGGCCGGGTCGGTGAGCAGGAAAGCTTGCAGGCCGAGGTCCCGCACCATCTCCAGGTAGCGCGTGCGGTTGAAAAACGCGGCCAGGGGCTCGAAGCGCTTCCGGTTCAGGACCCGCAGGGTCTGGTAAAGGCTCTCGAAGGAGCCGCCGCCCACGATCCCGGTCTCCAGGAAGAGAACGCGCCGCGCCGCCATCGCCGCCCTATCCGGCCAGGGCCTTATGGAAGTCCACCCCGTACTCCTCGCGGAAGAAGTCCCGGAACATAAGGGACAGGTGGTGGCGCTTGCCCAGGTCCCGCCACGCGTACCGGAACTTCCCGTAGCCCAGGGGATAGCCCAGGGGATTGTGCCGCAGGGCGTGCTTGTGCTGCTTGTGCCGGCGGTAGGCTCGGACCAGACGGTCCAGACCGGGCACGGCGGCCAGGGCGCGCTCCGTTCCTCCGGCCCGCGCGTCCCGGCGCGCGGCCAGGCGCTGCAGGGCCCATTCCCGGGTCCAGCGGTCCCGCCGCCGGTCGGCCTGGAACAGCTGGAAGGGGTCGTAGTCGGCCAGGTACTTGCGGTAGAGGTAGCTGTCCATGCGCAGGCCGATGGACGGGCGCTTCCAGAAGTCCATGAGCTCCCGGTCCCAGAGCGGATAGGCCCAACCGTAGCCGAAGAACTCGTAGCCCCGGCAACCGTTGACCACGTACTTCACCTGCCGCTCCTGGCATTCCCAGTATTCGTAGAAGGCCGCGCAGCCCTCCACGGTGTCCAGGGCGAAGCCCTGGGCGTCGCGGGCGATGCCGGACCTGATCCGCTCCTGCACCCCGGGGAGGTCCAGCAGGTCGAACCAGTTGGAAAAATGCTTCTGGATCAGGGCCCCGGCCACGTCCAGGGGGTCGTCGTGCCACTCCGGGTCCAGGAGGTACTTGAGATGGCTGCCGCAGATGAAGTCGCCGCTCTGGCCGGTGAGGATCACCGCGTCGTCGTCCACCATCCCCTGCCGCTTCAGGGTCCAGAGCGCGGCCCAGTCGTCGATGAAGGGCAAGGAGACGCCGCCGAAGGCCATGGCCTTGTAGCGCCGCGCCTCCTCGCTGAAAAGGGCCCGCCGGATGCCCTCCAGCTCGTAGGGCACGTGCCGCCAGGAATAGCCCAGGACGCCCGCCACCTCCCGGCTCTTGGCCAGCTCCCGGTTGCCGGGCAGGCCATAGGCGAAGCAGAACACGTCGTCGCGTCCCAGGCGCTTGAGCATGGCGGCCAACAGTCGCGAGTCCAGCCCGCCGCTCAGGGGCAGGACGATCTGCCGGCCGCCGCAGAAGGCCAGGGTCCGCTCCAGGGCGGCCACGGTGATCCGGTCCAGCTCGGCGCAGAGCGCCTCTTCGTCGGCGTCCAGGTCATAGGCGCAGCAGTAGTCGTAGTAGCGGTCGAAACGCAGGCCGTCCGCGCCGAAGCGCGCCGCCTCCCCGGCCTGCAGGGAACGGATGCCGGGGTACAGGGTGCCCTGCCCGATGACCATGCCGGCCGTGGCCAGCTCGATGAGCGCGCCGGGGTCCATGGCGTCGCCGGGGCGGCGCAGTGCTTCGTATTCGTCGGACACCGCCAGCGCGGCCCCATCCTGCCGGAAGAACAGCGGGACGCTGCGCATGGGGTCCACGGCGAAGCACAGCTCCCCGCGAGCCTCGGCCGCCAGGGCGAAATGCCCGTTCAGGCCGCGCAACAGCTCCGGAAACGTCCGGCCGGAGGCCAGCCCCCCGGCCACGAAGCGGGCCAGGGCCTCGGCGCGCAGCAGGACCCCGCCCTCGAAGGCGAAGCCCATGGCCCATGCGCGGCCGCCCGGCTCGCCGCACAGGCTCCACGCGTACCGCCGTGGCTGGAAGGAACAACTGGGTTCGGCCACAGATCCACTCCGAAGTTCCGATCGGATGTCGCGCGTCTCTCCCGATGGGGCGTCCGGCCGGGGCTCAGACCTGGTCATTGAACTGCATCTCGTACAGCCGCTTGTACAGCCCGCAGGTCTCCAGGAGTTTGCGATGACGGCCCTGGGCGATGATCTTGCCCCGCTCCATGACCACGATGAGGTGGGCGTTGAGGATCGTGGACAGGCGGTGGGCGATGACGATGCTCGTGCGGTCCTTCATCAGGTTTTCCAGGGCCATCTGCACGATGCGCTCGGACTGGGTGTCCAGGGCGCTGGTGGCTTCGTCCAGGATGAGCAGGGGCGGGTTCAGGAGCAGGGCCCGGGCGATGGTCAGGCGCTGCTTCTGGCCGCCGGACAGCTTCACCCCGCGCTCGCCCACCACGGTGTCGTAGCCCTCGGGCAGCTCCATGATGAAGTCGTGGGCAAAGGCCGCGCGCGCCGCGGTCTCCACCTCCTCCTGGGTGAAGGCCTTGCCGCCGTAGGAGATGTTCTCGCGCACCGACATGTTGAAGAGGAAGGTGTCCTGGGACACGATGCCCATGGAGCGGCGCAGGGCCGCCAGGTCATAGTCGGCCAGGGAGCGGCCGTTGAGCAGGATGCGGCCGGACTCGGGATTGTAGAAGCGCGGCAGGAGGTGCACCAGGGTGGTCTTGCCCGCGCCCGAGGGACCCACGATGGCGATGCGCTCGCCGTGCCGGACCTCCAGGCTGATGCCGTCCAGGGCCGGGGATTCCACTCCGGGGTAGCGGAAGTGCAGGTCCTCGATGCGCAGCTCGTGGAACACCGGGTCCACCGGCAGCGTGCCGCCCTGCTCCGGCCGGATGGCCGGGGAATCCAGGAGGTCGAAGGCCCGCTCGCAGGAGGCCATGGCCTGCTGCAGGTCCAGGTACTGGGAATTGATGTTCTTGATGGGGTCGTAGAGCATGATGAGCGCGGTTACGAAGGAGAAGAAGGTGCCGGGCGTGGAGTGCCCCTCGATGACCTGCATGCCGCCGTACCAGATGACCAGGCCCACGCCGAAGGCCCCCACCAGCTCCATGACCCGCGAGGAGAGCTCCGTGGCCAGCACGCCGCGCACGGCGATTTTGACCATGTCCATGACCTGCGTGTAGAAGCGCTTGGACTCCCTGTCCTCGGTGGCGAAGGCCTTGACCACGCGGATGCCGCTCAGGCTCTCCTGCACCAGGGAGTTCACCGTGGAGGCCCGGATGCGCGCCTCGCGGCCGATCTTGCGCAGCTTGCGGCCGAAATAGAAGAACGGGTACACGGCCAGGGGCAGGACCAGGATGGACCAGAGGGCCAGGTAGGCGTCCTGCCAGAGGACCACCGCCAGAAGCCCGATGGTGGACAAGGCCTCGCGGCCGATCATGATCAGGCTGGGGATGACCTTGCCCACCCCGTTCACGTCGCCGATGACCCGCGACATGAGCACGCCCACCTGGGTCTGCTCGAAGAAGTCCAGGGGCAGGTAGATCACCTTGGCGTAGGTGTCGGCCTGGAGCCTGCGGGACACGAGCAGGTTGGCGGTGTTCATGAGGTAGGTCTGGAGGAAGCGGAACAGGCCCTTGGCCAGCATGACCGCGATGAACAAAAGCGGCACCCACATCAGGGCGTTCACGTCCTTGCGCACGAAGATGTCGTCGATGGCCGGCTTGACCAGGTAGGCCACGCCGCCGGAGCTGGAGGAAACCAGCGCCGCGGACACCGTGGCCACCACCACCCGCCAGAGGAAGGGCCGGAAATAACTGAAGCAGCGGCTCAGCAGGTGGGCGTTGCTGAAGTGATGGAGCTTGATGTCGCTCTTGATGGGGTCGGTGGTGAGCTTCATTCTCTCGTTTCTGGAGGTGGTTGTCGGCGCCGGAGCCGCCTCGCGGCCTGTCCGGTCCGTGGGAACACGACGGTACGGGAGGGGACAGGGGCGTTCCCTGCCCTCTCATGCAGCGACAGCATGTACTCGTTTCCGGAAAACTTGTCCATTCCGGCGGCGGCAGCGCCCATGCCCGGCCCGCAAGGGTCAGGAGGCGGCGGCCACCAGGCTGACCACCCGGCCGTGGCGCGAGACCGTATCCAGGCCCGCGGGGCCGAGCACCATCAGGGCCGTGGACAGGGAATCGGCCAGGGCCGTGCTTTCGGCCACCACGGTGGCGGCGTGCGCCCAGTGCGGACACTGGGCCGTGGCCGGGTCCACCACGTGGTGGAAGAGCTTTTCCCGGTCGAAGAAGACCTCGTAGTCGCCGGTGGTGGCGCAGGCCCCGTCGAAAAGCTCCACGTCCCGCAGGCTGCGGCCGGGGTTGGCCGGGTCGCGCAGGGCGATGGTCCAGGGCGTGCCCTGGCCCTTGCCGCCGAAGGCGCGCAGGTCGCCGCCCGCGTTCACCAGGCCGTGACGCACCCCGCACCGGCGCAGCGTCTCCACCATCTGGTCCACGATGTGGCCCTTGCCCACGGCGTTCAGGGTGAGCGCCATGCCGCCGCGTTCCAGGCGCACCTCGCGGCCGTCCCAGCGCACGCGGCCGAAGCCCAGCAGGGGCCTGAGCTCCTCCATGTGGCGGGCGTCGGGCAGCCTGCCCTCGGCGCTGGTCCGCTCCAGGTAGGCCAGCACGGGCTGCACCGTGGGGTCGAAGGCCCCGCCCGTGATGCGGTGGGAATGCGCGGCCAGGTCCAGGAGCGTGAGCAGGCTCTGCGGCGGACCGTCCACCCGGCCTTCGGCATTGAGCACGGAAAGCGCCGTGCCGGGACGGTAGCGGGTGAGCTCGGCCTCCAGCCGGTCCAGGGTGGCGAAGGCCTGGCCCACGGCCTCCTCGGCCCGCGCCGGAGAGGAATCCAGCACGCTCACGCTGACGAAGGTGCCCATGGACAGGCGGGTCTGGGAGAGCAGGCGGCCGCGCCGCCCCAGGGGCAGGGCCCCGTCCAGCCAGGCCACCGCGCCATAGCCCGCGGCCACCGCCGCGCCCGCGCCGAGAAAGCGCAACACGTCCCGTCTGTTCATGGCAGCATCCTCATTCGCTTCGTTCCGCCGGGGCGGCCTGCTCCTTGCCCTCGGGCCGGGAGACCTCGGGCTTGGGAGCGGGCGTCTCGCCGCCCACGGAACGCATGATTGAGCGCGGGCAATGGGCCACGCAGGCCAGCCCGCAGGAGGGACCGAAGGCCACGCAGGCCTTGTGATCCACCATGATCCGGCCGTTCTCCAGGCGCACGGCCTGGGCCGGACATTTCTTCACGCACAGGGTGCAGGCGATGCAGCCCGCCTCGCAGACCGCCTTGACCTCCGCCCCCTTGTCCCGGGAGGAGCAGAAGACCATGACCCGGGCGTTGCGCGGCACGAACTCCAGGATGGACTTGGGGCAGACGCGCACGCAGTTGCCGCAGCCGGTGCACTTTTCCTCGTCGATGCGCACCAGCCCGCCCTCCAGGCGCATGGCCCCGAACGGACAGGAAGCCACGCAGTCGCCGAAGCCCAGGCAGGCGAAGCGGCAAGCCTCGGGTCCGCCCAGCACCTGGTTGGCGGCCAGGCAGGTGGGCACGCCGGTGTAGTCCATGCGCCGGGCCACCCGGCCCTCGTCCTTGACGCAGCGCCGGAAGGCCACCATGGGCTCGGCCCCGCCCATGGCCTTGCCCGTGAGCCGGGCCACGGCCGCGGCCACGGAAGGCCCGCCCGGGCGGCAAAGGTCCGGCGGCACGTCGGGCTTGGTCACCACGGCCTCGGCATAGGCCTCGCAGCCGGGATAGGAACAGCCGCCGCAGTTGGCGCCCATGAGCGCCTCCTTGACTGCGGCGATGCGCGGGTCCACCTCCACCTTGCAGCGCACCGCGGCCAGGGCCAGGGCCACCCCGGCCACCAGGCCCAGGGCTCCGAAGACGGCCAATCCGGTCCAGGCGAGCTGCATGAGGTCCATGGTCCATCCGCTCCTAGAAGCTCATTCCGGAAAATCCGAGGAAGGCCAGGGCGAACAGCCCGGCCACCACAAAGGCGATGGGCAGGCCCCGGAAGACCTCCGGGATATCCGCCAGCTCCAGCCGCTCGCGCACGCAGGCCATGAGGAAGAGCGCCAGGGCGAAGCCCGCGCCCGAGCCCAGGGCCAGGGCCAGGCTCTCCCAGAGGTCGTAGGCGTTGTTCACCAGGATGAGCGGCACGGCCAGGATGATGCAGTTGGTGGTGATGAGCACCAGGTACACGCCCAGCTTCTTGAACAAAAACGGGTTCACCTTGCGCAGCACGGTGTCCAGGAACTGCACGAAGACCGCGATGATGCCCACGAAGGTCAGGACCTGGAGGAACTGGAGGTGCAGGGGCCTGAGCACGAAGTTGTACACGGCCCAGACGAACACGGCCGAGAGCGTCATGACCAGGATGAAGGAGAAGCCCATGCCCACGGCCGTCTCCTTGCGGCCCGAGGCGCCGAAGAAGATGCACAGGCCCAGGTAGCGGCTGAAGACGAAGTTCTGGATGAGCGCCGCGCCGATGACGATGGAGAAGAGTACGGCCAGAAACCCCTTGCGCACCGTGAATTTCTCCACGGGGTCCTGGTCCGAGGCGCGCAGTGTGAGGTCGTAGGCCGACTGGGCCGAGAGCGGCTCGGCCACGGTCAGCACCAGCACCCGGCCATCGCGCTCCAGGCGCGCGGCCTGCACGGTGAGCGGAATGTCAGGGTTCTCGCGCTCCACCACGCCGATGCGGCCCTGCCACTGCCAGTCCACGGGCAGAGCCAGGCCCAGGTTCAGGGTCAGCTCGTGCTCGCCCGAAACCTCGCCGTCCAGGATGCGGCCCGCGGCCGAGGCCTGGGCCGTGAGCAGCAGGAACGCCAGCAGGGGCCAGAGGAGACGTCTCATTTGCGCCCCCTCCAGGCGTTGTAGCGCCGCTCCAGCCAGAGGAAGAGGGCCATGAGCAGGCCGATGGCGAAGAACCCGGCCGGCGGCAGGGACCAGAAGAAGAACGGCTTGAAGGGCAGGATCTCGATGCCCCAGAGGCTGCCCGAGCCCAGGAACTCGCGGAACACGCCCACGAACATGAGGGCGAACATGAAGCCCAGGCCCATGCCCATGCCGTCCCAGAACGAGGGCCACACCGTGTGGCGCGAGGCGAAGACCTCCAGCCGCGAAATGATGATGGCGAAGACCACGATGAGCTTCACGTAGAGCGCGATTTCCTTATAAAATCCAGGAGCATATGCCGCCAAGCCCATGTCGCTCACGCTGACCCAGGTGGCGATGATGATGATGTAGGCCGGGATGCGGATGCGCTCGTGGATGAAGCGCCGGAAGATGGAGACCGTGACGTTGCTGGCCACCTGCACGAAGAGCACGGCCAGGCCCAGGAGGAAGCCGTTGCGCACGTTGTTGGTCATGGCCACGGCCGGGCACATGGAGAGCGCCAGCTTGAAGATGGGATTCTCGCGCACCAGCCCGTTGGCCAGGCGCTCCAGCACGGTGTACTGCTGCCCTTCCATGGCCTACCGTCCCTCCGGCGCAAAGACCGGTTCCAGGCCTGCCTTGGCGGCGGCCGCCGCCACGATGTCCATGCGCTTCACGAATGCCTGCACCAGCCGCTTCACGCCCTCGGTGACCCGGCGGCTGGAGATGGTGGCCCCGGTGATGGCGTGGATGTCCTCGTGGACGTACTTCGCGCAGGCCTCGGCCCCGGCCTGGGGCGTGATCCCGCGCGCGGCCCACTTGGAGCGCTCCAGGCAGCGCTGGTAGTCGCCGGGCAGGGGCAGCTTGACCACGCCCAGGGCGTTCAATTCGTCCAGGGTCCGGCCCGCGAACTGGTTGCGGAAGTACTCCTGCTCGATCTCCGCGCCCAGGCCCGGGTCCTCCTCGTGCTCCAGGATCTCCAGGCCGAGCACCGCGTTGTCCGGTCCCAGGGCCACCAGGAGCTTGACCCAGGTCTTGAAGCCCGCGGTGCGGCCCTGGATGAAGGAGGCCAGGCGATGCCCCCCGGAGTCCAGGGCCAGGATGTAGGAATCGGCGTAGCGGGCCTGGAACCCGGGCATGGTCCGCTTCACGGCCGCGTCGCGCTCGGCCTCGTCGTCCACCGGACCGGAAACCGGGGCCTTGGACACCACGTTGCCCTCGGGATCCAGGACCAGCAGCGCGTTGCCGCCCCGCACCGGCAGGACATAGCCGATGTCCTGCCGGCCGCCCTGCTCCAGAAGGTAGCGGTGGATGGCCGCGAAGCGCACGCCCTGCGCGTCCGCGGGCAGGTAGCGGCCCATGGAGCTTTCCAGCCGGGCCTGCTCGTTGCGCTTGCGGGTCTCCTCGGTGTGGGTGAAGATCACGCCCAGGAGCGCGGCGGACACCACGCTGATGACGAAGAGGTTCAGGGCGATCTTCAGGAATTCCCGCACGGCCTAGTCCTTCTTGAGCGGCGGCGCGAAACGCCTGGGCCGCACCCAGTCCTCGAGCACCGGGCTCACGCAGTTCATGAGCAGGATGGCGTAGCACACGCCCTCGGGGTAGCCGCCCTTGAGCCGGATGAGCATGGTCAGGGCCCCGCAGCCCGCGCCGAACACGAGCTTGGCCAGGGGCTGGGAGGGCGAGGTCACATAGTCCGTGGCCATGAAGAACGCGCCCAGGATGAGCCCGCCGGAGAGCACGTGGGCCAGGGGCTCGCCCGTGCACAGGCCCTCGGGTCCGAAGACCCAGGCCAGGAGCGCGGTGCTGGCGATCATGGCCACGGGGATGTGCCAGGAGATGATCCGCCGCCAGAGCAGGTAGAGCCCGCCCAGGGTGAGCAGAAGCGGGCTCGTCTCGCCCACGCTGCCGGGCTTGAAGCCCAGGAACGAGGCCCAGGCCCCGTGCAGGCCGCCGTACTGGGCCAGATAGGCGGCCACGCCCGAATGCTTGAGCAGGGCCAGGGGCGTGGCCGAGGCCACGGCGTCCGGCCTGGCCAGGAAGGCGGGCAGCTCGGGCATGATCCAGGTGGTGGTCATGGCCACGGGGAAGCCCACGGCCAGGAAGGCGCGGGCGATGAGCGCGGGGTTGAAGAAGTTGAAGCCCAGGCCGCCGAAGAGCTGCTTGCCGAGGCAGATGGCGAAGAGCGAGCCCCAGAAGGGCAGAGCCAGGGACACGCCCGGCGGCAGGACATAGACCAGGAGCAGGCCGGTGAGGGCCGCGCTGCCGTCGGTGAGGCTCAGGGGCTTGCCCAGGAACCGCTGCATGGCGGCCTCGGCCAGCACGGCCGTGCCCACGCCCACCCCGGCCAGGGCCAGGACGCGCGGGCCGAAGAGATAGGCCGAGAGGAAGAGCTGGGGCAGGAGCACGGCGAAGACCGTCCACATGATGCCGGCCACCGTGGCGCCGTCGCGCACGTGGGGCGCGACCCCGACCTTCCAGAGCCGCCCGCTCACAGCTTGCACCCGCCGCTCTTGAGCCGGGCCTTGCTGGCGCGGATGAACTGGACCAGGGGCCGCTTGGCCGGGCAGACGAAGGCGCAGGAGCCGCACTCGAAACATTCCCAGAGCCCGAAGCGCGGGGTGCCCTCGTACTTGCGGCGCTCGGCGTAGATGGACATCTCGTTGGGAGAAAGGCCCATGGGACAGGCCTCCAGGCAGCGGCCGCAGCGGATGCACGGGCCGTAGGGCGCGTCCGGACTCTCCCAGGCGTCCAGGAAGAGCACGCCCGAAGTGGTCTTGCCCACCACGGCCTCCAGCCCGGGCACGGCGAAGCCCATCATGGGCCCGCCCAGCACGCACTTCACGGCGTCCTCGCCCACCCCGCCCAGGTGGTCCGCGATGTCCATGAGGCAGACGCCCACCTTGCAGAGCAGGTTGGCGGGCCGCCCCACGCCGCGCCCGGCCACGGTGAGCACGCGCTCGTAGCAGGGCTTGCCCAGGGCCGCGGCCTCGTAGGCCGCAAAGGCCGTGCCCACGTTCTGGACCACGCAGCCCACGTGGGCGGGCAGCCCGCCCGCGGGCACGCGGCGGCCGGTGACGGCCTCGATAAGCTGCTTTTCCGAACCCTGCGGGTATTTCACGGCCAGGGGCTGCACGCGCACGCGCCCGCCCTCCCCGGCCTCGGAAACGGCCTGGCGCAGGGCCTCCACCGCGTCCTTCTTGTTGTTCTCCACGCCGATGACGCAGCGCGGCACGCCCAGGATCGCCAGCAGGACCCGCGCGCCCTGGACCACGCCCGGCGCGCGCTCCAGCATGAGCCTGTGGTCCGCGGCCAGGTAGCTCTCGCACTCCGCGCCGTTCAGGATGAGGGTGTCCACGGAAAGTTCCGGCGGCGGGGACAGCTTGACGTGGGTGGGGAATCCGGCCCCGCCCATGCCCACGATCCCGGCCTCGCGGACCACGGCCAGAAGCTCGGCGGACGTCAGGTGTTCCCAGTCCCGCGGGGTCCAGGCCGCTGGCGCGGCCTCGGGGTCGCGCTCGATGGCCACGGCCGGCACCGGTCCGAGCACCGGATGGAAGGCGCGGGCCAAGCCCGCCACCGTGCCGGTCACCGGGCTGTGCACGTGCGCGCCCAGGCCCTTGTCCACGGCGCCGATGCGCTGGCCCTCGGCCACCCGGTCCCCTTTCTTGACCAGGGGCGCGGCGGGCGCGCCGCAGTGCTGCACCAGGGACACGAGGTAGCGGGAGACCAGGGGCATGGGCTCGATGGCCAAGCCCGCGGCAGGGGCCTTTCGTCCCGGAGGATGCACCCCGCCCAGGGTGAAGGTGGCAAGACCGGAAGTGCGCATCTGCCCATCCAGGTTCAGATCATCGGGACACCACGCCGGAAGCCGGGCATGCGGGAAAAAAAGTACGTTAACGAATAGGCAACTCCCGCCGGAAGATCAAGCCCAAAGAGCAATTGCGGCCGTTCCGCTCAGGATTGCGCCCCCCTGCGCTGGACACCCGCAGGGCTTCGTGGAATGAGGGGCGGACCCATGCTTGAAATCCTCCCACGCTTCGGCCTGGCCCCCCTGCGCCAAGCCCCGGAACATCCCCTGCCCGGCAGCCCGGAACGCTGCCTGGCGCGCTGGGCCGTGGAGGATAAGGGGCACCGGCTCTGGATGCTCGAACGCCTGGGCCCGGGCCAGGCCGCGCGGCGGCAGGCCCTGGGGAGGTTCGTGACCAGCCTGCGCCTGGCCGGGGTCTGGGCCGGTTGAGCCCGGGTTCCGGCTTTGCCAAGCGGGGGCGAAGAGGGTATAGAGGCGCGCAAGGAGAACGGCATGATCCTGCTCTGGACAGTCCTGGCCTACGTGCTCGGTTCCGTGCCCTTCGGCCTGCTCGTGGCCAAGATATTCTGCGGGGTGGACCCGCGCGAGGGCGGCAGCCGGAACACCGGGGCCACCAACGTGGCCCGGCTCTGCGGCACGAAGTTCGGTGTCCTGGCCCTGGCCCTGGACGTGCTCAAGGGCTGGCTGCCCGCCGCCCTGGCCGTGTCCGGCGGGCTCGGCGCGGTCCCGGCCAGCTGCATCGCCCTGGCCGCCATCCTGGGCCACGTGTTCTCGCCCTTTCTCAAGTTCAAGGGCGGCAAGGCCGTGGCCACGACCATCGGCGCGTTCCTGGCCCTCATGCCCCTGGGCGCGCTCTTCTCCGTGGCCGCCTGCGTCCTGGTCATCGCCCTCACGGGCTACGTGTCCCTGGGCTCCCTGACCCTGGCCCTCTGCCTGCCCGTGTTCGCCCTGCTCACGGGCAAGCTGCCCTACCTGCCCCTGGCCGCGGCGGTCATGCTCCTGCTCTTCTGGCGGCACCGCGAGAACATCCGGCGGCTGTCGCGCGGCGAGGAGATGCCCTGGCGGCGCAAGAAGGAGGAGCAATGACGCAGGCCGCCCGCACGCCCCTGCGCTACGCCCTCTACTCCATCGCCGCCTCGCTCCTGACACTGACTCTCAAATTCACGGCCTACGGCATCACCGGCTCCGTGGGCCTGCTCTCGGACGCCCTGGAATCCCTGGTGAACCTCACGGCCGGGGCCATCGCCCTGACCGCCCTGATCATCGCGGCGCGGCCCGCGGACTCGCGCCACGCCTACGGCCACGGCAAAGTGGAATACTTCGCCAGCGCGGCCGAGGGCGGCATGATCCTCCTGGCCGCCGTGGGCATCGCCTGGGAGGCCTGGCAGCGTTTCCAAGCCCCGGCGGACCTGGACAACCTCGACGTCGGCCTGCTCACCGCGGCCCTGGCCGCGGCCGTGAACTTCGCCGCCGCGCGCATCCTGCTCAACGCGGGCCGGCGCTTCGACAGCATCACCCTGGAGGCCGACGCCCGCCACCTGCTCACCGACGTCTGGACCTCGGCCGGGCTCATCCTGGGCCTGAGCCTCATCATGGTCGAGCCCTCCTGGCGCATCCTGGACCCGCTCATCGCCGGGATCATGGCCGTGAACATCATGTTCACCGGCGTCTCGCTCCTGCGGCGCTCCGCGGCCGGGCTCATGGACGCCACCCTGCCCCCGGACCAGATGCGGGCCATCGAGGAGGCCATCGCCGCCACCCACGACGGGGCCGAATACCACGGCCTGCGGGCGCGCAAGTCCGGCTCCCAGGTCTTCGTGGACTTCCACCTCATGGTGCCGGGCCTGACCTCGGTCAAGGCGGCCCACGACCTCACCTGCGACGTGGAGGAGGCCATCCGGGCCAGGCTGCCGCGCAGCCAGGTGACGGTGCATGTGGAGCCCATGGAGGACGCGGCCTCGCGCGACGGCGAGCGCGTGGGCGGCATGTGCAACGACAGGAAGGAAGACTAGCTATTCGCCCGGGGCCCGGGCCTTGTCCCGCTTGTCCCAGGGAATGCGCGCCAGCACGGCCTGGACCAGGGGCTCCAGGCTGCCCCGCTCCAGGGCCGTGACGGGCAGGCCCTCGGGGAACAGGCGCAGGACCGCCTCGCGGCCCTCTTCGTCCAGCCGGTCCCACTTGTTCAGGGCCAGGATGCAGGGCCGCTCGCCCAATCCCATTTCCCGGAGAATGGCCTCCACGGCCCGCACCTGCTCCTCCACCTCGGGGTGCGAGGCGTCGGCCACATGCACGAGCACGTCCGCGGACGTAAGCTCCTCCAAGGTGGCGCGGAAGGCCTCCTGGAGGTCCGGGGGCAGGCGGCGGATGAAGCCCACCGTGTCCGTGAGCACCACCTCGCGGTCGCGGGGAAAGCGGATGCGGCGGCTGGTGGGGTCCAGGGTGGCGAAGAGCTTGTTCTCGGCCAGGACCCCGCTCTGGGTCAGGGTGTTCAGCAGCGTGGACTTGCCCGCGTTGGTGTAGCCCACCAGGGAAACCACGGGCAGGCCGGCCTTGGCCCGGCGCTCGCGGGTCTGACCGCGCTGGCGGCGCACCTCTTCCAGCTCCTTCTTGAGCCGGGCGATGCGGTCGCGGGCGCGGCGGCGGTCGATCTCCAGCTTGGTCTCGCCCGGGCCCCGGCCGCCGATGCCGCCCACCAGCCGGGACATGGCCCGGTTCTTCCCCACCAGCCTGGGCAGGGCGTACTTGAGCTGGGCCATCTCCACCTGGAGCTTGCCCGCCCGGGACACGGCGTGCTGGGCGAAGATGTCCAGGATGAGCTGGGTGCGGTCCAGGACCCGGCGCTCGGTGATGTCGGCCAGATTGCGCAGCTGGGAGGGCGAGAGGTCCTGGTCGAAGAGGATCACCGCGGCTCCGGTCTGCAGGGCGCGCACCTCCAGGTCGGCCAGCTTGCCCTTGCCCAGGATGAACTTGGAGTTGAGCACGGACACGCGCTGGATCACCGTGCCCGCGGGCTCCAGCCCGGCCGTGCGGGCCAGCTCGGCCAGCTCCTCCAGGGAGCGCTCCTGCACGGCCCTGGGCGCGGCGGCCACGCTCACCAGAAGCGCCCGCTCCCGGTCCCCGGACTCGCGCAGGGTCTCCAGCCGGGAGAGCTCCTCCTCCAGGGCCGCCACCTGCCCGCCCAGATCCAGGGCCTCGGCCTTGTCCCAGCGCATGGGCGGCCCGGCCTCGTAGCTCCTGCCCGCGGGGTTGGGCGGCAGGAGATAGGCCCACTGGAAGGATTCCGGCTCGCCCCCGCTGTCCACACCCAGGACGCCCACGCTGTCCAGGCGCAGGAAGACCATGTCCATAAGGTCCTCCTGGGAGAGCGGCTCGCCGCCCAGGTGGGTGTGCAACAGGCGCAGGCCGCGCAGACGTCCGGCCCCCAAGCGCAGCCGGGGCAGCTCCGGGATGAGGATGGCCGCGGGATCGCCCACCAGCACCAGGAAGGGGTAGCCCTGGCGGTCGATGAGCAGGCCCACCTGGCGGCCGGTCTCGCGGCTGATGGAGGCCAGCTCCCAGGCCTGCTCGTGGCTGAAGGGCGCGGCCAGCGGGAAGCGCCGGGTGTACAGACGGGTCAGGCGCTTGATCTGGCTGGGCTTGAGGCCCTGGGTGTTGCCCTGGGGCTTCTGGGCGATAACGCGCTCCTCGGGCTAGGCCTCGTGCCCGCCCAGGTACTCCGCGATCATGGCGTCGTAGCCGCTCACCAGCCGGAAGGTGGCCGCGGCCATGTCCTTGCGCAGCTTGAGGGAGAAGCCGCCGGACTCCAACTCGGCCAGGACCCGGCCGTAGTGCTCCACGCCCGGCACCACCAGGACGCTGTGGAAGTTCTTGGCCGAGGCCCGCAGCAGGGTGGGGCCGCCGATGTCGATCTCCTCCACCGCGGCCTTGAGGTCCAGGCCCTTCCGTGCGGCCAGGGCGAAGTTGTAGAGGTTCACGCAGACCAGGTCAAAGGGCTTGATCCTGAGGGCCGCCAGGGTCTCCAGGTGGGCAGGGTCGTCCTTGTCGGCCAGCACGCCGCCGTGCACGTGCGGGTGCAGGGTCTTGACCCGGCCGCCCAGGATCTCGGGAAAGCCGGTGACGTCGCTCACCGAAGTCACGGCCAGCCCGCCTTCCTTGAGCGCCTTCATGGTGCCGCCCGTGGACACCAGCTCCACGCCGCGGGCGGCCAGAACCCGGGCGAAGTCCATGAGACCGGTCTTGTCGGTGACGCTCAACAGCGCCCGTTGGGGAACGAGGAAATCCATGCGTGCGCCTCGCTTTTTCGGGAGGCGTGCCAGATTTGGGAGGCAAAGGCAAGGGAAGGCCGGACGGGCAAATGCCGTATGATCCCCCGCGCCGCCGGGGGAGAGCCGGACGGCGCGGGGAATCAATAGGGAGGGGAGACCGAAATTCGTCCTAGAGCTGCGCCAGGAGTTCCTTGGCGGGCTCGAAGTCCGGGCTGGACTCGAGGATGCGCGTCAGTTCGGCGCGCGCCTCCTCCTTGCGGTCCAGGCAGACCAGGCAGCCGGCCAGGGAGTAGCGGACCTCGGCCTTGGCCGGGTCGATCTCCAGGTAGCGGCCCAGGGCGGCCACCACCTCTTCCAGGCGGGAAAGCTCATGGCCCAGGCGCACGAGGCTGAACAGGGCTACCATGTTCTCCGGGTTGGCCTTGAGCGCGTCGGTGAAGTGCGCGAAAGCCTCGTCCTTGAACCCCTGCTCCACGAGAACCAGGGCGATGCCGGCATAGGTCTTGTCCGTGGGGTCCACCTTGTGGGCCTTGCGGTACATGGCCAGGGCACTGTCGAGCTGCCCGCGGTGGATGGCGATGGCGGCCAGACCCAGGTAGGGGTCGGCGTGCACGCCGTTGGAGCTGGCGGCCTTGTTGTAATACTGTTCGGCCTTGTCCAGCTCTCCCATGAACAGGTAGCACTCGCCCAATTCCTTGTTGATCTCGTAATCCAGATGACCGCTCATGATCGTCCCCTCCATACTCCTTTGTCCGCAATGCGGACGGAATACGTTGCGGCCCAGGTTCGGGCCTGCCCAACCGATGCAACGGTCATGCCAGGAGTCATGGCCCGGACCGGCCGGGAACCGGGAAACGGCACGCTATTAATTTACAATATACTGTTTTTACAAATTTTATTTTGAGCATTCCAGTCCATGACGGTTCTTCATTCCCTGAATGATCGGCCGGCAGGACAGGACCAGACGCCCGGAAAAGCCTGCCGCCCGGTTTCCGGCGCCCAGCCGCAGCGGCAATTCATGAATTTTCCCTTGTATTCCATGAAGATAAATCCATTGGCATGTCCGTTGCTGGAAAGGGGCAGCGGCCCCCGCCCCGCCAGGGCTCCGGACCGCTGGGAAAAAAACTCCGGATGAGGAGGAAGCGAGCAATGAGAAGCCTGTTCGACGGTCACATCGAGTTGTCCGAGAAGGTCCTGGATCTGCGGCTCCAGCGTCAAAATCTCGTCATGAGCAACATCGCCAACGTGAACACCCCGCAGTACAAGGCCAAATCCCTGGAGTTCGAGCAGGACCTCCAGAACGCCCTGGCCCTGGACGCCCGCGGCAAGGTCACGCGCACCAACGAGCACCACATGCCCGCGGCCTTCAAGGCGGACTCCTTCCAAGGCGAGTCATTCAAGGAGTTCAAGCCCCGCTATATCTATGGCGAGGACTCCGTGAACCTGGACAAGGAGATGACCGTCATGGCCAAGAACGCCATGCTCTACAACGCCCTCACCGAGGTCATCACCAAGAACTTCACGGGCATGACCAAGATCATCTCCGAGGGAGGCAAGTAGACCATGGACTTCATGACCGCACTCGACGTGGCCGCCTCGGGCATGAAGGCCCAGCGCGACTACATGAACGTCATTTCCATGAACATGGCCAACGCCCAGACCACGCGCACGGCCGACGGCGGCCCCTACCGCCGCAAGAGCGTGTCCTTCGAGTCCGCGCCCGTGCTCTCGCCCTTCGACTCGGCCATGCAGGACCAGATGAACCGCGACCTTCAGGGCGTGGCCGTGCGCGGCATCGTCAACGACTCGCGGCCGTTCCGCTACGTCTATGACCCGGGCCATCCGGACGCCAACACCCAGGGCTACGTGGCCTACCCGGACATCAACGTGGTGGAGGAGATGACCAACATGGTCAACGCCATGCGCTCCTACGAGGCCAACGCCCAGTCCATCCAGGACGTGAAGACCATGTTCAACAAGGCCCTGGCCATCGGCCGCGGCTAACACGGGGGAGGCAGGCAATGATCGGCAGCACATACGGCATCAAGGCCTACCAGCAGGCCCTGGGACGCCGCCAGGCCATCGAGGGCAAGGTGGCCAAGGCTCTGGACAGCAAGCCCCAGGACCAGGGCGGCGGTTTCATGGACGCCATGACCAAGTCGCTCAAGGAAGTGAACGAGATGGAGTCCGAGAAGAGCGGGCTCATCGAGGCCTTCGCCGCGGGCAAGAGCGAGAACGTCCACGAACTGATGATCAGCCTGCAGAAGGCCAGCGTGGCCATGAGCATGACCAGCGCGGTGCGCAACAAGGTGCTCTCGGCCTACCAGGAACTCATGCGCATGAGCTTCTAGCGGCGACCAGGCCCATAAGCCACACACGGAAACGAGGAGCCCGATCCCATGCCCCCCGCCATCAAGCAGTACCTCCAGAAGCTCAACACGTACTGGTCCAACCGCACCTTCTCGCAGCGCATGCTGCTGGCGGGCCTGGCGGTTTCCGTGACCATCGCCTTCGTGCTCATGATCTACTGGCTCAACAAGCCGGACTACCGCGTGCTCTACTCCAAGCTCTATCCCGAGGACGCGGCCAAGATCGTGAACATGCTCAAGGCGGGCAAGGAGTCCTACGAGCTGCAGGACGGCGGCCAGACCGTGCTGGTGCCTGCGGACCGGGTCTATGACCTGCGCCTGAAGATCGCGGGCGAGGGCAACCTCCACGGCCAGGGCATCGGCTTCGAGATCTTCGACGAACTCAAGGTGGGACAGACCGACTTCGTGCAGCAGATCAACTACCAGCGCGCCCTGCAGGGCGAACTGGCCCGCACCATCAACGAATTTCCGCAGATCGAGAAGGCCCGCGTGCACCTCGTGCTCCCGCACAAGAGCCTGTTCATCGAGGACCAGATCCCGCCCTCGGCCTCGGTGGTCCTCAAGCTCAAGGACAAGGCCTCCCTGGAGCCCAAGCAGATCCAGGGCATCGTGAACCTGGTGTCCATGTCCGTGGAGGGCCTGGACAAGAAGCGCATCACGGTCACGGACATGAACGGCCAGCCCCTGTACACCCCGGAGGACGACTCGGCCACGCCGGGCCTCTCCACCACCCAGCTGGACTACAAGGCCCAGATGGAGCGCAAGCTGGAGCGGCGCATCGAGGAGCTGCTCATGCCCGTGGTGGGTCCCCAGAAGGTCATCGCCCGGGTGAACGCGGACCTGGACTTCAGCCAGAAGACCATCCGCAAGGAGATGTACGACCCCAACGCCACGGTGGTCCGCTCCGAGAACCGCAGCGAGGAAAGCACCCAGGGCCGCGCGGCCATCGACGGCGGCTCGCCCGAGGCCAACTTCCGCGGCGACGGCTTCAACGGCACCCAGTCCACCCAGGACTCCACCCGCGAGGCCCGCACCACCAACTACGAGATCAACAAGGAAGAGCAGAGCATCGTCTCGCCCGTGGGCGAGTTGCAGCGGCTGAGCGTGGCGGTTATCGTGGACGGCACCTACGCCAAGGACGCCAACGGCCAGATGGCCTACACCCCGCGCTCGGCCGAGGAGATGCAGCGCATCCAGAACCTGGTGCGCTCGGCCGTGGGATTCGACCGCAACCGCGGCGACGCCGTGGAGGTCTCGAACATCTCCTTCGGCGCGCCGGAGATCGAGGACGGCCAGACGCTCATGCGCACCATGCTGGAATACGCCCAGCGCCTGGGCAAGCCCTTCCTCAACGGCCTGCTCATCTTCCTCTTCCTGATCCTGGTGGTCCGGCCGGTGGTCATGTCCCTCATCCGGCCGCGCGTGGCCGAGCAGGAAATGGCCGAGGTGGCCGGGCTGCCCGGCATGGAGCGGCTGGCCATCGAGGAAGGCGAACTGGACGAGGCGGCCCTGGCCGACGCCCGCAAGCTGGAGAACATCAAGGCCCAGGCCCTCCAGCTCTCGGAGCAGAACATGGAGCAGACCGTGAGACTGTTCCGCACCTGGATCAAGCAGGAGGCCTAGCGTGAGCACCTTCAGCGGTCCCCAGAAGACGGCCATCGTGCTTCTGGCCCTGGGCGAGAAGTTCACCTCCGACGTCTTCAAGCGCCTGGAGCGCACCGAGATCGCCACCATCTCCAAGGCCATGCTGGAGATCGACTCCGTGCCCAAGGAGCAGGTCATGGAGGTGCTCAAGGAGTACAACGAGTCCCTGATCTACGGGGCCGAGCTGCTCGTGGGCGGGGCGGACCAGGTCAAGCGCATGCTGGCCAAGTCCCTGGACCCGGAGACCGCCAAGTACATCATGGACTCCCTGGAGATCGACACCGGCCCGGTGCCCTTCCAGGAGCTGGAGAACGTGAGCCCGCGCATTCTGGCCCAGATCCTGCGCAACGAACACCCGCAGACCCTGGCCCTGATCTTGGGCCACCTGCACCCGGACCAGGCCGCGGAACTGCTCCAGAACCTGCCCGCGGGCGTGCGCGCCGAGGTGCTCATGCGCCTGGCCAAGCTGGAGGCCGTGGCCGCCGAGATGCTCATGGAAGTGGACAAGGTCCTCCAGAGCCAGCTCATCGCCATGGGCGGCAAGGAAGGCAAGAAGGTCGGCGGCGTGCAGGCCGTGGCCGAGATCCTCAACGCCGTGGACCGCGCCACCGAGGAGGAGGTCCTCTCCGAGATCGAGGAGGAGTCCTCGCAGATGGCCGAGGACATCCGCAACCTCATGTTCGTGTTCGAGGACATCAAGGCCCTGGACGACCGCGGCGTGCGCGAACTGTTGAAGGAGATCTCCAACGAGGACCTGACCACGGCCCTCAAGGGCGCCTCCGACGAGCTCAAGGAGAAGTTCCTGAAGAACCTCTCCGAACGCGCCGGCGCGATGATCCGCGAGGACCTGGAGATCATGGGCCCGGTGAAGCTCTCGGAAGTGGAGGGGGCCCAGCAGAACATCGTCAAGACCGTGCGCCGCCTCGAGGACGAGGGCCGCATCGTGGTCAGCAGGGGTTCGGGCGATGTCTTCGTCTGAGACCGGAGGCAAGTTTTACAGCGGCCGGGTCATCCTGGGCATGGACACGCCCGGCCCGGACGTCATGACCATCCAGGAGATGGAGGGCAAGAAGCCGCCCACCTGGGACGAGGACTCCTGCTCCCTGCTCCTGGAGCGCGTGCGGACCAAGGCCCGCGATGCGGCCGCCGAAATCCTCGGCGAGGCCCGCCGCGAGGCCCAGGCCCTCAAGGAGCAGGCCCGCCAGGAGGGCCTGGCCGACGGCTTTGCCCAGGCCCAATCCGAGGTGGAGCGCCAGATGCGCGAGTTCGGCCTGACGCTCGGCAACATCCTGGAGGCCATCCAGAGCCAGGAAGTGCGCGTGTTCGAGGCCCAGCGCCAGGATTTCGCCCGGCTCATCCGCCTGGCCGTGCAGAAGGCCGTGGGCGTGGAAATGGCCGAGCGCCGCAAGGAAGTGCTCGAGACGCTGCTGCACGAGGCCCTGGAGCGCCTGGAGAGCCTGCGCCAGATCACCGTGCGCGTGGCCCCCGAGGACGTGGAGGGCATGGAGCTCCTCCTGGCCCAGGCCCGCGCCGCCTTCCCCCGCCTGGAGCAGTGGAAGACCCGCGGCGACAAGGCCGTGGCCTCGGGCGGCGTGATCCTGGAGTCGCGCACCGGCATGATCGACAATTCCCTGGACGCCCGCTGGAAGGAGGTGGCCGACATCCTGGACCGCCTGGCCGGCGCCGCGGAAAACGGAGCCGGGCATGGCGGCGCTTGATCCCAAGGGCTGCTGCTCCCTGTTCCAGGAACTTTCGCCCTGCCGGGTTTACGGCAAGGTCACCAAGGTGGTGGGCCTCATCGCCGAGGGCCAGGGCATCAAGGCCCCGCTGGGCTCGGTCTGCCACCTGCTGCCCGAGGCCGGAACCGAGGCCGAGCCCATCGCCGCCGAGGTGGTGGGCTTCCGCGGCGGGTCCTGCCTGTTCATGCCCTACGGCGAACTGCGCGGGGTGAGCCCCGGCTGCCTCATCCGCAACACCGCGGCCCCGCCGCACGTGCCCGTGGGCGAAAGCCTGCTGGGCCGCACCGTGGACGCCTTCGGCGAGCCCCTGGACACCCAGGGCCCCTTCCTGCCGGAGTCCTTCCGCCCGCTCTTCGGCGAGCCGCCGAATCCCATGCTGCGGCCGCGCATCGTGGAGCCCCTGGACGTGGGCGTGCGCGCCATCAACGGCCTGCTCACCCTGGGCAAGGGCCAGCGCGTGGGCATCATGGCCGGTTCCGGCGTGGGCAAGAGCACGCTCTTGGGCATGATGGCCCGCTACACCAAGGCCGACGTGAACGTCATCGGCCTGGTGGGCGAACGCGGCCGCGAGGTGCTGGAATTCATCGAGCGCGACCTGGGCCCCGAGGGTCTGGCCCGCTCCGTGCTCGTGGTGGCCACCTCGGACAAGAGCCCGCTCATCCGCATGCGCGCGGCCTACGCCGCCACAGCCATCGCGGAGTTCTTCCGGGACAAGGGCAAGGACGTGCTGCTCATGATGGACTCGGTGACGCGCTTCGCCATGGCGGGGCGCGAGGTGGGCCTGGCCGCGGGCGAACCGCCCACGCGCGGCGGCTACACCCCGAGCGTCTTCGCCCACCTGCCCAAGCTCCTGGAGCGCGCGGGCAAGAGCGCCACGGGCTCCATCACCGGCATTTACACGGTCCTCGTGGACGGCGACGACTTCACCGAACCCATCGCCGACGCCACCCGCTCCATCCTGGACGGCCACATCGTGCTTACCCGCGACCTGGCCGACCAGGGCCACTACCCGTCCATCGACGTGCTCAAGAGCGTTTCGCGTCTGCGCTCGGACATCACCCCGGACGAGGTGCAGGACTCGGGCCGCGTGGCCCTCAAGTACCTGGCGACGTTCAAGCGCGTGGAGGACATGGTGAACATCGGGGCCTACCAGCGCGGCTCCAGCCCGGACATCGACACGGCGCTGCGGCTCATCGGCCCCATCAACGGCTTTCTCCAGCAGCGCGTGGGCGAGCGCCAGACCCTGGAGGAAAGCTACGCCCGGCTCATGGCCCTGGCCGCCCAGGCCGCGGAGGACGCCAAGCCACAGCCTGCCAAGCCCGCCCCGGCCAAACCCGGGGCCAAGCCCGCGCCCAAGCCAGCTCCCAAGCCCGCAGCCAAGCCCGCCGGCGCGCCGGTCAAGGCCGCGGCCACGGCCAAGCCCGCACCGCCCAAGGGCTAGCCGAAGATCAAAGCAATCCCTTCTTGCGGATCGTTCAAAAACCGCGCGGACAAGGCGCGCAAAAAGCGCACGGCTGACGCGTATCGACACTACGCGAGGCTTTGCGTTTTTTTGTCGTGTCGCCGTCAGCGCGATTTTTTCAACGATCCGCTCCCGCCTGCATCAGGGCGTGGAAGAACTCCTGCACATACTTGCCCGAGACCACGTCGGACAGGCTGAAGGACGGCGGCCCCTGCTTGGGGAACTTGGAGGTGAGGGCGAAGAAGAGTTCCGAGGAGGTCTTGTCCAGCACCGGCGCGGCCATGGTGCGCCAGAAATCCTCCTTGGTCTCCTGGGGCAGCTCGAAGGTCCGGCACTGCAGGGGCCGGAAGTCGAAGATCAGGCAGCGGCCTTCCTCGGAGAGCGGGCAGCGCACGCTGGAAGCGGTGAGGCAGAATTCCTTGGACGAGCCCCCCTCCCCGGGGACCGCGGCGCTGGTCTCGCGCTCGCTGCGGGCCGCCTCCACGGCGCGCTCGATGAGCGCCTGGCGGGCCTGGCTGGAGGTGGCCGCGTCCACCTTTTGGCGCACGTGCACGGCCTCCACCAGGGAGAGGCGCACGGGCACGAAGCAGCAGTGATCGTGGTCCCGGCCGCAGCGCCCCGGATTCTTCCGCTCGTAGGCCAGCAGGTCCCCGGCCTCCCGCACCAAGGCGGCATAGTCCTCCAGGAAGGGGGCCAGGTCCACCAGGTTCTTGTATTCCAGGGAGGGCTCGCGCACCGTGAGCTGGCCGGCCTTGCGGCCGTACTTGCGCACGGTCCACCACTGCTCGAAGTTGGAGGGCTTGGAGCGCAGCTTGCGCAGCTTGAGCCAGGCCAGCTTGTGGCCCAGGCCCCGGCGCAGGAGGTAGGCGTTGAGCACCGTGCCGGTGCGGCCGATGCCGTGGCGGCAGTGGATATAGACCTTCTTGCCCAGGTAGAGGGCCTCGTCCAGCCACTCCAGGGCCTTTTCCAGGGCCTGGAGGTCCGGGGCTTCCTCGTCGTGGATGGGCAGGTAATAGACCTCGAAGCCGGACTTCTCCTCGATCTCGTGCAGGTCGCAGAACTCGCCGCAGAGGTTGAGGATGGCCGTGATCCCTGCCGCGCGCAGGCTCTCCAGGTGGTCGTAGGACATGGGCGCGCCGCCCACGGCCAGCCGGTCGGTGATCCAGGTGGGCAACTGGCCGGAGTCCCGGGGGCTCATCCGCGGCCCCGCTCGATGCGCGCCATGTGGCGCTGGACCAGGGCCGTGACCTGGTCGCGGTCCTTGAGGCCCATGTCCATGAGCCGGGTCACGGCCGTGAGGTAGCCCAGGGCCGCCAGCCGTTTCTGGGTCTCGCTCTCGGACTTGCGGGCGTACTTGGCGTCGAGCATGTCGCCGCGGGTGGAGCATTCGAAGCCCAAGCGGGTCAGCACGCCCACCAGGAACTCCAGGCGCAGCATGCGCTGCTCCAGGCTGCCGCCGCCGCCCTTGAAGCGGAAGTGCACGTAGTTGCTGTTGGCCTCGGCCGCGCAGACGGCGTCCAGCACCGAAAAGTGGTAGCCGAAGCGGATCATGCAGTGCAGGTAGTCCGCGGAGATGATGGCGTAGCTGGCCAGGAGCCGGGAGTTCTTGGTGAAGATGCCCGCGCTGATGCGGTCCATCTCCTCCCAGTCAACGTGCACCAGGTCGCCCCAGCCCACCTCGGGATCGGCCAGGCCCCACCAGAAGGCCCACATGGGCTGGCTCTTGATGTCCTCGGGCGCCACCTCGTCGCGGGCCCGGCCGGACTCGAACAGCCCGTCCTCCAGGTCCAGGATGTAGAGCACCAGGGGCAGGTTCGTGCGGAGCTTGCGGGAGCTGGCCAGGCCCCGGCCGCCGCGGCCCACCAGGCTGAACATCTCGGCCACTCCCTTCTCGTGGCAGAAGCGCACCAGGTCGTGGAAGGACTTGCAGCCCTCGGGGCTGAACTCCGGGGCCTCTGGATCGGTGAGCGAGAGCTTCACCGTAAGGGGCAGGATGCGCTCGAAGCCCGGTTCCACGCGGCGTCCGCCCGGTCCCTCGGCCGGGGGCAGCAGGCGCTCCACCACCCCGGCATAGACCACCCCGGCGTCGGCATCCACCGTGACCGTGGAGCCCTCGGGCAGGGCCTGGAAGGCCCCCGTTCCCACCACCACGGGGATGCCGTTCTCCCGGGCCACGGAGGCCAGGTGGCTGGCCCGCGACCCGGCCTCGGAGACCACGGCCGCAATGCGGCCCATGAACTGGGCCAGGACCGGCGGCAGATGGGAGGTGACCACCACGCTGCCGGGCGGAAAGACCGCGGCCTCGCCCACGGTGTGCAGGTGGCGCACCGTTCCGGCGGCCACCCCGGCCGAGGCCCGGGTCAGGCCGGTGAGCAGGGTTTCGGCCTCGGGCAGGGTCTTGGCCGCGGGGCGGGGCGTGTCCATGTGGAAGGGCCGGGACTGGAGGATGAACAGCCGGTCCTGGGCGTCCGCAGCCCACTCCACGTCCTGGGGGCTGCCGAAGAGCTCCTCCAGGACCAGGCCCGCGTCGCGCAGCTGGGCCATGAGCGCCGGCCCCACCAGGCCCGTGTCCGGGCCGGAACAGGGATCCAGTGCCCGGGCCTCGCCCTGGCGCGGCAGGAGCAGGCGCTGGGGCGTGCGGCTGCCGTCCACCAGGCTTTCGCCCAGGCCGGGCACGGCGAAGAGCGACATGGCCTCCCCGGCCTTGGCCGCCACGCAGCCCTCGGGGTCCAGGGTGTAGAGCACCCCGGCGGCCCGGGGCTGGACCATGGGCAGAATGAGCGCGCACATGGCCGTGTCCTGGTCCGTGAGCCCGTGGGACACGCGATAGACCAGGGCCCGCGAGCAGTATTTGCCGGCCAGGACCCGCTTGTAGGCCTCCAGCACGTCCTCGGGCCGCACGTTGAGTTCGCTGGCGTACTGCCCGGCGAAGGAAAGCTCCGAGTCCTCGGCCAGGGCGCTGCTGCGCACGGCCAGGAGCCTGCCGCCGCGGGAGAGCTCCCCGGCCGCGGCCTCGATTTGCGCGGCCAGGCTCACGGGCGCCTCGGCCCCCAGGATGACCTCCATGAGCTCCCCGGCCAGGCGCGGCACGTCCTCGGCGCGTGAGAGCAGGATCTGGCGCAGGCGGCGGTCCAGGTCCTCGCGCAGGCCCGAGGCCTCCACGAAGTAATGGAAGGCGTTGGCCGTGACCACGTAGCCCGGCGGCACGGCCAGCCCGGTGTCGCGGGCCACGCGGGCCAGGTGCGCGGCCTTGCCCCCGGCCAGCCCGGGCCGGTCCGCGGCCTCGGCCAGGGGGATGACATAGGGCGGGGAAATGTCGCCGTGGGGCTGGTCCAGGGCCAGGCGCAGGTAGAAGTCGATCTTCTTGTAGTGCTCCACCATGCCCATGTAGCGGCTGGGGCTCATGGTCATGAGGTTGTCCACCAGGCGGCGCACCGCGGCCGAAAGCCGCTGGCAGAGCCAGACCACGCGGGTGCGGTCGGCCTTGTCCTGGCCGTAGGCCAGCTCCTCCAGGTCCGCGATGAGGGTCAGGCAGATGTCGTCGGAACGCAGCAGGTCCTTGAAGGCGTTGTACTTGGCCCGCAGCAGCGTGCCCGGGGCGAAGACCTGGTAGGTCCAGTGGCGGAAGAGCTGGGTGATGAGGGACATGGCTGGTTTCCTAGCACACCGTTGAAAACGTCCTTTCCCGCGGACCGCTCAAAAAAACGCACGGCCGGCGCGTATCCTCAATACGCACGGATGTGCGTTTTTTGAAGCGACGCGGCCAGCGCGGACCTTTCAGCGGCCTGCCAGAACCTCGGCCACCTTGGCCTCCAGCTCGTCCTTGTCGATGGGCTTCACGCAGTACTCGCTGGCCCCCAGGCGCAGGGACTCCCGCGCCGTCTCCAGGGTGGGATAGCCGGTGAGCATGATGGCCCTGGTCTCGGGCGAGAGCTTCTTGATCTCCTCCAGCACCTCCACCCCGGTCATCTTCTTGAGCTTCATGTCCAGGATGGCCAGGTCCGGCTTCTGTTTGCGCACGAAGGCCAGGGCCTCCTCCTCCTCGGTGAAGGCCGTGACCTTGTGGCCCTTGCGCTCCAGGATGCGCTTGACCAGGGTCCCGGCGTCGGAAACGTCGTCAATGACGATGATCTGGGCCATGGATCACTCCTTCGTCTTGGGCTCCCCGCCCTCGTCTCCCCGTTCCTGCTGATCCAGGGGCAGCTCCACGCTGAACACCGCGCCCGGGCCTCCCCCCTCGGCGGGGATGCCCAGGTCCTGCGGCACGGGGCTCTGGGCCCGGATCTCCCCGCCGTGCTCCCGGACGATGCCGAAGGACACCGAGAGGCCAAGGCCCGTGCCCTTGCCCACGGGTTTGGTGCTGAAGAACGGGTCGAAGATGCGGCGCAGGTCCTCCGCGCCGATGCCCTGGCCCGTGTCGGCCACCCAGATTGTCACTTTTTGGGCCGTCGTGTCCAGCCTCGTGCGGATGAAAATGACGCCGCCCCCGGGCATGGCGTCGCGGGCGTTGTTCAGGAGGTTCATCCAGACCTGGCGGAGCTTGTCCGGGTCGCCGTGGAGCACGGGCATGCGGTCGTCGAAGTCCGTGACGATGCGTACCTTGTCCAACTCGAAGGAGTGACGCACGAGCGTCACGGTCTCCATGACCGAGTTGTTCAGGCACATGTCCCGCTTGGCGCTGCGGGACTGGCGCGAGAAGCCCAGGAGGTCGGCCACGATCTTGCGGCAGACCTTGGCCTGTTTCTCGATGGTGGAGAGGTCGTCGCGCAGCTGGCCCTCGGGCACGTCCTCCTGGAGGAGCTGGGCGTAGCCCAGGATGATGCCGAGCGGCGTGTTGATCTCATGCGCCACGCCCCCGGCCAGCTTGCCCAGGGACTCCATCTTCTGGGCCTGGATGAGCTGCTCCTGGTAGTCCTTGATCTGGGTCACGTCGCGGGCCGTACGCAGCACGCCCACGATGCGGCCGTCTCGGTCGAAGACCGGCACCTGCACGGTGTGGAACCAGCGCTCGCCGTGTCCGGCCTCGCGATGGGTCTCGGTCTGGAAGCGTTCGCCCGTGTCCAGGACACGGCGGTTGGCCTCGCTGCGCGCCCGGGCCATGTCCTCGGGGAAGAAGTCGAAGTCGGTCCGGCCCACCACCTGTTCCACGGTCCGGCCCACCGAGGCGGCGAAGGCCCGGTTGCAGGCCTGATAGACCAGATTCTCGTCCAGAAGGCTCACCAGGTCCGGGGTCACGTCCAGGATGGTGCGCATGATCTGCTGCTGGCGGGTGAGGACCTTCTCGGCCTCGCGCAATTCCGCGATGTGGGTCTTGAGGGTCAGCGCCATGACGTCGAAGGTCTCGGTGAGGTCCTGGATCTCGTCGCCCGCGTTGGCCAGATAGACCGGGCAGTTGCGGCAGGACTCCAGCTTCTTGGGATAGGCCGCGGAGTCGCACTCCAGGCAGAGGGTCCCGGCCACGTACCAGCAGCGCCGGGCCGCGTCGCCGTAGGCCGGGCACTCCTTGCGGCCGCAGTCCATGATGTCCCAGCAGTTGCGGGCCAGCTCCGGCCCGGCGCGCATGTCCAGGTTGCCCTTGACCATCTCCGAGGCATGGGCTCGCAGCACGTTGAGCCGCCGCGTCACCTGGCGGGCGAAAACGGTGGAGAGGATCACGGACAGGAGCAGGCCGCCGCCGGCCAGGCCCAGGATGATGCCGCCCAGGCGCTCCACCGGGGCGCGGGCGCGGGTCCAGGACAGGCCCACGCGCACCACGCCGAAGGACTCCCCGGCCACGCGCACGGGCACGGCGAAGTCGTAGATGCGCTCGTCGCCGGTGTCCAGCAGGCGCACCGAGAACGAGCCGTCCGGCCCGGGGGCGTTGGCCCCCACCAGTTCCACCGGAAAGCCCTTGGGATAGCTGTGGGCCAGGACGTTGCCCTTCTGGTCCAGGACAAAGGCGTATTCCATGTCCCCGCCCAGGCCGCGCAGGTCGTCCACCAGGTTCTTGAGGCGCAGGAAGTCCTGGGCCAGGATCGGGTCGGCCGCGCGCACCGAGAGGCTCTCGGCCAGGACCCGGCCGCGCATCTTGACCTCGTCCACCAGGGCCTTGGCGGCCACCCGGGCCACGGGCAGGCCCATGACCAGGCTCAGGAAGAGCACGATGGCCGTGGTCCCGAGGTTGATCTTGGTGCTGAACCTGAGGTGCGACAGGCCGTGCACGTCCTTACTCCCGGGCTATCCTGGCTTCCAGGTCGCGGATGGAGTCGTAGTCCTCGTCCGTGGCCGGGATGATGCCGGTGAAGTGCGCCGCCTCCAGGATAGGCGAGGCCTGCGGTCCGCCGCGGCCCAGGTCCAGGAGGGCCTTGCTGATGACTCCCAGCTTCTCGGGGTCGAAGCCCTTGCGCACGGCATAGACCCAGCCGGGATAGCGCCGGGTCTCGGCCAGCACGCGGATGGCGTCCAGGTCCACCTTGTCCTTGACCAGGTCCAGGGTGCCGTTGCGCACCGAGCCGATGTCGTACTTGCCCGCATAGACCGCCAGCACGACCTTTTCCTGCTTGCCGCCCGGACCGGGGGCGAAGGCGATCTCGGAAAAGTCCTCGGGCCGGATGCCGTTGCGCAGGAAGTGGTCCAGGGCGAAGACGTAGCCCCCGGCCGAGCCCGGGTCCACGGCGATCCAGCGCTTGCCCCGGCAGTCGTCCAGGCTGCGGATGGCCCGGTTGTCCTTGCGGCAGATGATCTGGCTGTAGAAGTCCGGCTGGCCGGACTCCTCCAGGATGCGGGCGAAGGCCCGGGCCCCGGAGCGGGCCAGGCGGATGTAGATGAAGGGGTTGGAGAAGGAGATGTCGATCTCGCCGCGCTCCACCATCTTCACGTGCTCGTCGAAGGTATCCGGAAAAACCTGGCGGAAGGGATAGCCGGTGCGTTTGGCCAGGTACTCCACCAGGAGACGGTGGCGCTCGAAGGAGATGGTGTGGGAATACTGGGGCAGGTAGGCGTAGGTAATGGCGTCGGACTGGGTCTTGAGGGTGATGTCCTCGCGCCGGGAGATATCCACCCGGGTCACAGGCTCCTCCTCCCCGCCCCAGCCCAGGGCCAGGGCCAGCAGCAGGAGCGCCCCCAGGGCCAGAACCCAGTATTCCTTGCGCATGCGGCCGGCTCCTCGGGCCGCGCCCGATCAGCCGCCGGAGGGGCCGGGCCGCGCCTCCTCCAGGGTGGCGGCCAGGCGCAGGCGGACATACCAGGACATGCGGCCGATGGTGCGAGAATAGATGACCCTTGCCAGGATGTACAGGGGGATGAAGAAAAACACGTAGTTGGCGTCGTAGTCCAGAACGGGCAGACGCACCAAGGCCTCGCGGAAACGCAGGTCCAGCCAGGCCAGGGCAAAGGGCAGGGGCCAGATGCTGGCCGTGAACACCGCGGCCTGGCTGAAGAAATAGCGGCCGAAGGACTCGTGGGCCTGGCGGTTCACGGCCTTGTAGTTCTCCCGGCTGCCGGACTGGGCCGCCTTGATGGACAGCTCGTGGTGGTGGACCATGTCCTTGATGTAGCCGCCATAGACCTTGCGGTTGAGCCGCGAGACCAGGATGGCGGCCGCGTCGCCCAAAAGCACGCAGAGCAGGCCCAGGACGAAGAGCCCCAGGAGGTAGCCGGCCAGCGGGCTCTCCGGCCAGCGGAAGGGCTGGATGAGCCAGGGGTCGAAAAGGAGAAGGAATTCCCGCATGGTTCGCCTCAAATAAAAGGCCCCGGGCCGGAAGCCCGGGGCCTGCGCATGCACGGTCCGGAACGCCTAGCCGGGCAGGTTGATCCCGAAGAAGCCCTTCAGGGTGTACACGATGCCCACGTAAAGCGAAAGCACGATGAAGATGCGCTTGAGCCAGATGTCGGAGAAGTACTTGGAGGTGCGGGGGCCGATGACCGAACCCACGATGATGCCCACGAGCTCGGCGCCGATGAGGGCCCAGTCCAGGGGCGTGCCCTTGGTCATCAGGGTGGCGATGCTGGTGATCATGGAGATGAGCACGGCCAGGGCCGAGGTGCCCGCGGCCAGGTACATGGGCAGCTGGGCCACGCTGGTCAGGAAGGGCACCAGGAGGAAGCCGCCGCCCACGCCCAGGAAGGCCGCCACGGCGGAGATGGCCACGCCGCCCAGCAGGGGGATGAGCGGGTTGAAGCCGAACTCCACGCCGTAGAAAGTGAACTCCACGCGGGTCAGGGAGACCTTGGTGGTCTTGGCGCCCAGGGCCTTCACGTCCACCTGCTCGCCGGCCTTCTGCTTCTTCACGGTGTCTTCGAAGGCCTTGGCCGCGGCTTTGGCCTTCTTCTTACTGGCCTGTCCCGCCGGGGAGGTCTCCCAGAACAGGTAGGCGCCCAGAGCCAGGACGAAGAGGCCGAACCAGCCCTGGTACTGGGAGAAGGAGATCTTGCCCGCGGTGAGCGAGGCCGAACCCCAGGCGCCCAGGAGCGAGCCCACGCCCAGGGCGACGGCCAGGGGCAGGACCAGGCGGCCCATCTTCCAGTAGTTGAAGGAGGAGATGAGGGCGGAGAGGCCCACGAGCCACTGGTTGGAGGCCCGAATGGAGTCCGTGGCGATCTTGTTCAGGTCCGGGGCCGTGGTCTTGAAGGTCTTGGCGTAGGCGCCCAGGCCGAACACGGTCATGTGGCCCACGCCGGCCATGACGCCGCCGAACGCGCCCACGGTGGAGAAGATCCAGCCTACCCACACGGCCCAGGCGAAGGCCAGGACGAAGTTGACCTGGGGCGCGCCGGGGATGCCCAGGAAGCCCGCGGCCTTGGCCGGGTCGATATGCCCGGGCTCCGTGCCCTGCGGCGCGGCGGCGATGGCGTCGGAGAGCTTGTCGGCCCAGGCGGGCTCGAACCACAGACAGACCCCGACCAGGGCGATCAGGGCCACAATCAGAAGGGCTTTCCTCGAGTGCAACACGTTTGTCCTCCTCACGAATGATCGGTTCAAATGCCTCCGCCGCGCCTCCCCCTCGGAGCGCCCGGCGTCCAGAACAACTTTACGGCCGCACAAAGCTCAGGGCCTTGGCCGTGCAGCCTGTGACGCAGGCCGGGTCCAGCCCCTGCTCGATGCGGTCCATGCAGTAGTCGCACTTCATGATCTTGCCGGTGAGCTCGTTATAGACCGGCACGTGCCAGGGGCAGGCCTCGGCGCAGGACTTGCAGCCGTCGCAGAGCTCGCTGCGCACATAGACCAGACCGTCGGACTCGCGGAAGGTCATGGCCCCGGTGGGGCAGGCGGGCACGCACTTGGGGTCCTTGCACATGAGGCAGGGCTGGTATTTCGCGTTGAACAGCGGGCGGCCGTCCTTGCCGGGCTTGGGCCCGTCCACGAAGATGTGGTTGAGCTGGATGCCCGCGGGCACGTGGTTCTTCACCTTGCAGTGCACCTCGCAGGCCTGGCAGGCGATGCAGCGCTTCTTGTCCAGCTTGATCTTGTACACGCTCATGTCCGTTTCTCCTCGCTGAACCGCCCGGGGCGGCCCGTCCGTTTCTCGCGTCCTGCGGCGAAATCTGATCGGAACTGTCGCCATTGGAAGCACATTCCGCGAGATCGTGTCAATGAATTTCGTTTTTGTTCTCAAATTCCCAAGTTTTCCCATCAAAGCGGGCCAAGGATTGCGGCCGGGATGCCTCCATGCGTTTCTTTTTTCACATGCTCGTTTTTCCTTGCCACACACACGCTTCCTCCATAAAACATGACAATCGGCAAACCGTATTCTACGGGCTTTGCCCGTTGTCATCCGCGAGGAGGATCTCATGGCCAAGACAGTGGTGAACAGCGTGTGCGGCATGTGTTCGGTGCGCTGCCCGATCCAGGCCGAGGTGGAAGACGGCCGCCCGGTGCGGCTCCAGGGGAGCATGCACGCCCCCGGACTCAAGGGCTCCCTCTGCGCCCGCGGCGCGGCAGGCATCGCCCTCTACGAGGACGACGAACGGCCCCAGTACCCCATGATCCGCGAGGGTGAACGCGGCGAGGGCAAATGGCGGCGCGTCTCGTGGGACGAGGCCCTGGACTACGTGGCCGAAAAGCTCAACAAGGTGCGCGCCGAATACGGCGACCGGGCCGTGCTCCTCTCGGACCGCGGCGGCCCGTTCCGCGACATCTACCGCGCCTTCCTGCGGGCCATCGGCACGCCCAACTACTGCAACCACGACTCGGCCTGCGCCCGCAACGTGATGAACGCGGCGGTCTCCATCTTCGGCTTCGGCCGCAAGGACGTGGTCTATGACTACAAGAACTGCAGGCACCTCGTACTCCAGACCCGCAACCTCTTCGAGGCCATCAACGTGGCCGAGGTGAACAACGCCCTGGACGGCCTGGCCGCGGGCTGCAAACTCTCGGTCATCGACATCCGGGCCAGCGTCACCGCGGGCAAGGCCGACAACTTCTTCCTGGTGCGGCCGGGCACGGACTACGCCTTCAACCTGGCCGTGATCCACGTGCTCCTGAACGAGGGCCTCTACGACAAGAAGTTCGCGGAAATGTGGATTTCCGGCCTGGACGAACTCAAGGCCTTCACCGCCCAGCACACCCCGGAATGGGCCGAGGCCGAGACCGGCGTGCCCGCGGAGCGCATCCGCGACCTGGCCCGCCAACTGGCCGCTGCCGCGCCCGCGGTGATCTGGCACCCGGGCTGGATGGTGGCCCGCTACTCCGACTCCTTCTACGTCTGCCGCACGGCCTACATCATCAACGCCCTGCTGGGCTCGGTGGGGGCCAAAGGCGGCCTGCCGCTTACGGCCAAGCCTGCGGATGCGGGCCGCAAGGGTCTCAAGGACCTGCTCTCCCTCTTCCCCAAGCCCGAGGAGAAGCGCGCCGACGGCGTGGGCTGGATGCCGGGCCGCACCCACTTCGACGCGGGCCCGGGCCTGGTGCACCTGGCCTACGAGGCCATCGTCACGGGCCAGCCCTACCCCATCAAGGCCTACATCGCCCAGCGCCACGATCCGCTCATGGCCTTCCCGGACACGGCGGACGTGAAGAAGATGCTGGACAACCTGGACCTGCTCGTGGCCGTGACCTTCTCCTGGTCCGACACGGCCTGGTACGCGGACGTGGTCCTGCCGATGTCCACCTACCTGGAGCGCGAGGACACCATCGCGGGCAAGAACGGGCTCAAGCCCTCGTTCTTCATGCGCCGCCGCGCCTGCGAGCCGCGTTTCGACACCCGCTCGGTCTGGGAGATCTACTGCGGCCTGGCCAAGCGCATGGGCATCGAGAAACTGGCCTTCGACAAGATCGAGGACATCTGGAACTTCCAGCTGGAAGGCACGGGCGTGACCCTGGCCGACTTCGACAAGACCGGCTCCGTGTCCCTGGCCTCCGACCCCCTGTACCGCAAGGTGGAGGACCTCAAGTTCAAGACCGACTCCGGCAAGATCGAGATCGTCTCCAGCCGCCTGGCCAAGTCCGGCATCCCCTGGCTCGCGCCCTACGTCTCGCCGGCGCGCCCGCCCCAGGGCCGCTTCCGCATCACCTTCGGCCGTTGCGGCGTGCACACCCAGGGCCATACCGTGAACAACCCCCTGCTCTTCGAGCAGATGCCCGAGAACCTGCTCTGGATCCACACCACAGCGGCAGAGGGCCTTGGCATCAGCGACGGCGACTACGTCACCGTGACCTCCAACGGCCATTCCGGCAGGATCAAGGCCTTCGTCACGGAGTTCATCCATCCCGAGGCGGTCTTCATGGTCCACGGCTTCGGCCACACCCTGCCGGTGGAGAGCCGGGCCCGCGGCCGGGGCGTGGCCGACAACGAACTCATGCCCAAGGGCATCCGGAATTGGGACAAGGGCGGGGGCGGCATTGCCATGCAGGAGCATTTTGTGGCCGTGTCCCGGTAATCGGAAACCACGAGCGGCTGCCTGCGGCAACAGGCAGCCGCACTGTTCCTGACACCGGGAGGGTTCATGAACATCGGTCCCTACACCTTTGACGAATTCAGGCGAAAGGCCGCGGAGTTCCACGGGTACGCCGCCCCCGGCCTGCTGGTGGGCGGCTACATGGTGGAGCTGGCCAAATCGCGCCTGCCCCAGGGCACCCTGTTCGAAGCCCTGGTGGAATCCCAGAAATGCCTGCCCGACGCGGTCCAGCTGCTCACCCTGTGCAGCGTGGGCAACGGCTGGATGAAGGTCGTGAACCTGGGCCGCTACGCCCTGACCCTCTACGACAAGTTCACGGGCAAAGGCGTGCGCGTGGCCCTGGACCCGGCCAAACTCGAGATGTGGCCCGAGGTCAAGGGCTGGTACCTGAAGCTCAAGCCCAAGAAGGAACAGGACACCGAGCGCCTGGTGGACGAAATCCGGCGCGCGGGTCCCAGCCTCTGCTCCCTGGAGGAGGTGGTGGTGCCCGAGCGCTTCCGGCGCAAGGCCCATATGGGCGCCATCGGCCTCTGTCCGGTCTGCGGCGAGGCCTATCCGGCCCATGACGGCGGCGTCTGCCGCGGCTGCCAGGGCGAGGCTCCCTACGAGCGCCTGGACCAGCGCCTGGGCACGACCGACGGCCCCAGGCTGCGGGCCGTGCCCGTGGACCAGGCCGTGGGCCGCAAGGCCCTGCACGACATGACCCGCATCGTGCCCGCCGAAACCAAGGCCCCCCTGGTCCAGGCCGGGCAGACGCTCAGCCCCGGGGACCTCTGCGAGCTCCAGCGCATGGGCCGCTTCGAGGTCTATCTCGAGGACGACGCCGCGGCCGTGGAGCCCGGCTGGGTCCACGAGAACGAGGCCGCCCTGGCCTTCGCCAAGTTCATGGCCGGACCCGGCGTGCTCCACGACCCCGAGCCCCGCGAGGGCAAGATCAACTTCACGGCCGCCCGCACCGGCCTGCTGGTCCTGGACCGCGAGCGGCTCCTGGCCTTCAACATGACGCCCAACGTCATGTGCGCCACGCGCCAGGGCGACATCATGGTGGAGGAAGGCAAGCGCATCGCCGCCTGTCGGGCCATCCCCCTGTACCTGGCCCAGGCCGACTTCAACCAGGCCCGCGCGGCCCTGGGCGTCGGCCCCCTGCTCTCGGTGCTGCCCCTGCGGCGGGCCCGGGTGGGCATCCTGGTCACGGGCACCGAGGTATTCCAGGGCCTCATCGAGGACAAGTTCGCGCCCATCATCAAGAGCAAGGTGGAGGCCCTGGGCTCGGAAGTGGCCGCCGTGGACATCGTGCCCGACGACCGGGAGCGCATCGCCGCCAGCGTGCGCGCCATGCTCGACGCCGGGGCCGACCTCATCGTGACCACGGCCGGGCTCTCGGTGGACCCCGGCGACGTGACCCGGCACGGGCTCCTGGACGCCGGACTGGAGGACTTCCACTACGGCGCGCCCATCCTGCCCGGGGCCATGACCCTGGTGGGCCGCATCGGCCAGGCCCAGGTCCTGGGCGTGCCGGCCTGCGCCCTGTTCTACAAGACCACCAGCCTGGACCTCATCCTGCCCCGGCTCCTGGCCGGGCAGGCCCTGACCCGCCGCGACCTGGCCCGCATGGCCGAGGGCGGCTTCTGCATGGGGTGCAAGACCTGCACCTATCCCAAGTGCCCCTTCGGCAAGTAATGCCGTCCTGAACACGAACGAGGGGCCTCCGCCGCGGCGGAGGCCCCTTTTTCCGTCCGCCCGGCGGCGTTTCCCTCACTGGCAGACGCGATCCAGCTCGGCCAGAGACGACGCCAGGCTGGACAGGCCCGAGGAGCGGGCGAAAAGCACGGGCTTGAGACAGCCCTTGCAGAGCCGCTTCACCGCGGCGCAGGCCTCGTGGCTCACGCAGTCCACGGGACAGACCACGGCGTCGGCCGCGGCCAGGAGCTGCTGGAGCCGGTGCGGCGACTGCTCCAGGCCGCCGTCGTGGTGCATGAGCTCGCAGCCGAAGCGCTCGGCCAGCAGGCGATAGCGCCCCTTGAGCCCGCTGCGGCCGCCCACGTAGAGCACGCGCTTGCCCCGCAGCCGGGGACAGGGGCAGCTTTCGGGATGGCCGCACTCGCCGGAGCACGGGACCTGGCCCAGGGATTCCAGCAGCGCGGCCTCCAGGGCCTCCACCTCCCGGTCCCGTTCGGCCAGGGCCGTCTCCAGGCGCTTGGCCCGGGCGACGCCCTGCTCCAGCTGCCCGGCCTGGCGCAGCGCCAGGTCCTCGGCCTGGGCCAGACGCTCCTGGATCTCCTGGACCTGGTGGTGCAGGGCGTCGCGCTCCTGGCTCAGCACGGCCAGGGCCTTGGTCTCCACCAGCTCGCGCAGGGACAGCCGCTCGCGTTCCACGGCCTCGCGCCGGGCGCGCTCCTGGGCCAGCTGCTGCTCCAGGCGCAGGTTGCGCTCCTTCCAAGACGCGGCCGACTGCCGCAGCAGGGTCTTGCGCTCGGCCAGGGCCTCGGCCAGGGAGGCGTTCTCCTCCTCCAGGGCGTGCAGGCGGCGCAGGTCCGCGCCCTGGGCCGCGCCCAGCCGGTGCGAGAGCATGTGCACCTCGCCGTAGATGCGCCGGAGCATGAACTCCGAGACCACGGGATTGCACATGGCCCCCCAGAGCGCGCCCGCGATGTCGCCGCGGTCCGCGTGCTCCCTCCACAAGGCCCAGACCGCCGCGTCGTCCTGGGCCTTGAGGAACAGGCGCAGGTGGCGGCGGTAGCGGCGGTCCAGGAGTTTCTGCACGGCCCGGGCGGGCCGCTCCGGCCGCTTGCACAGGCCCACGAACATGGTGTGCAGGTCGAAGTCCCCGGTGTCCGGGGGCAGGCCCAGCCCCACCCGGCCGGCCAGGGAGCGCAGTTCGGCGCAGGTCAGGCAGGTTCCCACGATGGGGCACTGGTAGTCGGAATGGTCCCAGATGTTGCGCCGGAGCATGCGCACCTCCCGCGGTCTGGCCGCGTTATGATTTTGATTCTCATTATCGATTTGACTGCTCCCTGTCAAGCACAGCGAAAAAAGAAACCCAGGTCGAAAAAGCGTTGACACGGCAATTTGAAATTGATAATCATATTCATATCCGCACGGACACTCCTCCACTCTCCGGCACGGACCCCGTGAACCTCCGCGCCGGAGCCAGACATCCCAGCCCCCGGACCCGTCGGCCTCTCCCCGGCGGGTCCACCTTTTGCGGACCGCAAAAAAAAGGGCCTTGTGGTGAGATGAAAGGGGCGGACTAGTTCTTCTGGCTCACGATATCAGCGGGCGGCGCATCGGGCAGGGGCTTACCGGAAGCCATAAGATCCAGAATCTTGGCGAGCTGGGCATGGACATCCTCGACCCTGGGGCCGGTCTGGGGCCAGCCGATGGCGGTGTTCTGGGAGGTCACGCCAACTCGACATTCATTAACCCCAATCGAAACAACGCGGATTCCAACATATGACCCGTAGTTTATTGTAAACGCCCCGATTGGACCCCACAGACCGGTTTGCCCGGCGCGGGACAAAGCAGAGTCACGCCCGACGATGGCCGTAATAGTTCTTGTCTCTTCGTTTTTTGCCACGTCAACGGCCTCGTTCCACCTCATGAACGCATCGGCGGCAGCAAGAGCGGTCCATTCATTCACGGCGTAGGTCTTGTAGATAACCTCGCGATCCGAATTTAAGTCGGCAGTCACGCTTTTTTGCCGTGGACCGCACGAAACTATAAAAATAGACAATCCTATGATTAAACACGCAAAAAAGCCTTCTGGCTTACACGTTTGCAATGATTTCATGGCACACCTCACAAGTAGCTACTCACATGGCCGGGAAGAGCCTGATTACCTTGCCCTTGCGCCCGGGCAGTTCCACCTGGCGCGGCTCGAAGCCGGGGAGCGGCAGCGGGATCACCGCCCTAGGCTGCCGCCTTCCGGTGTGGGTTAGGGGCCGGCGGCTTGCCCTCCTTGGCCTTGATCTTGTCAACCTGGCGCTTGGCCGCTGCGACGACAGTTTTCCATATTTCGGTGTCATCTGCCCCGACCCTTCGCATGGTTTTCACAACTTGGTCAATGTCCGCAAAAAAAGGGCCCCTGCCCGCAGGCAGAGGCCCCGTTTCGCCGCAACGGCCGGACCTAGAAGATCTTCTTGAGCCCGTCCAGAACCCCGCCCTTTTTCTGGTCCTTCTTCGTGGCGTCCGTGCCGCTCTTGGTCGTGGTCCCGTCCTGCTGGGTCTCCTTCTTCTGGCCGCCCAGGACGCCGCCGATGGCGCTGCCCACGCCCTGCACGGCCCCGCCCACGCCCTTGACCAGGCCCGTGGCCGCGCCCTTGAGGTACTCGGCCAGGTCCACGCTGTAGGAGGGATCGGACAGGCTGCCCTTGACCCGTACGGGCACCAGCAGGCCCAGGAGGCTGTCGTCGCCCGAGCCGCTGGCCATGAGCTTGGCGCGCACCAGGTAATCAATGCTGTCCGCGGGCAGGTTCACCTGGCCCTCGCCCTCGGCCCGCAGGTTGGGTGACTTGATGAGCAGGTCCTTGTTGCTGATGACCCCGCCCGCGGCCTGGGCCGTGGCCGTGATCTCGCCGAAGTTGGTGCGGTCCGAGGACTTGCCCTGCACCGTGCCGCTGCGGCTCCCGGCAGCGGCCACGGCCTTGATCAGGTTCTCCAGGTTCACGCCCGGGAACACGCCGTCCAGGACCTTGAGGGACATGGGGCCGTTCAGCCCGCGCTTCATGGCCGCGGTGGTGGCCCCGCTGGTCTTGAGGTCCGCGGTGAGGAAGAGGTCCCCGCCGTAGGAGTCCTTGCCGGTCATGTCCTTGAGCAGCGGGCCCAGCTGGACCTTGCTCAGGTCCAGGCGCACGGCGCTTTCAGGCTGGGCGCCGCGGCAGTCCACGCTGGCGGGCGCGCTGAGCGTGCCGCCGTACAGGGCCAGCCGGTCGGGATCGATGCGCAGCAGGCCGTCCTTGCAGAGCACGCGCACGTCCACGGAGGTGAGCCGCAGGCCCGCGATCTTGAGCGCGGCCACGTCGAGCTTGGCGTCCAGGCCCAGGTCGCGGATGGCCTGCACCGGGATGACCTCGTCCGAGGCCTTGCCGCCCGCGGCCTGGCCCTCGCCCCCCGAGGAGGACGAGGAGGCGGAAGCCCCGCCGCCCGTCTTTTTGGGCGGCAGGTAGCGGTCCACGTCGATCTCGTCCACCTTGGCCACCGCCGTATAGAACGGCTTGGCGAAGTTCTGGATGGAGGCCGTGGCGTCCAGGGTGGTCTTGTCCAGCTTGACCAGGGCCCTGGTCAGGTCCACCCGGTCCGGGCCGGTGCGGAAGGCCAAGCTCGCCGAAACCTGGGTGAGGGCCTGGGGGTCCGCGGTCTCCAGGGCCTTCCGGCCCAGGGCCTGGAGCAGTTCCTTCACGTTGAAGGCCGCGATCTCCAGGCTGCCCTTGGCCAAGGGGCCGTCCAGGATCTTCTCGGCCTCGGCCTGGCCCGTGACCTTGAGGTTGTAGGCCGTGAGCGAGAGCCCGTCCAGGCTGGCCTTCTGGGCCTTCAGGTCCGCCAGGGCCTCGGACGCGGAGAGCCCCAGGGAGGCCTTGCCGCCGGGCACGGCCTTGCCCTGGGCCTCCACAGTGAGCTTGAAGGGCTTCACCAGATAGCGTCCCGCGTCGAAGTCCAGGCTGGCCCGGCCGCTCAGGTTGTTCCGGGTGGACAGCTCGGGCTCCTTGCTGTCCAGGCCGAAGGAGAGCTCAAAGTCGAAGGGATCGCCGCCGCCGATGGCCCCGGTGTTGATGTTCACGTCGCGCAGGGCGTAGCGCTTGCCCTCCTTGGCGTCGTCCCAGACCACGTTGGCGTTCTTCACGTCCAGCCCGCCCACGGCCAGCTTCAGGCCGCCGCCCTCAGAGGGCTTGGCCGGTTCGGCCGCTCCGGACGGGGCTGCCCCCTTGGCGGCCTCGCCCTTGCCCGTCAGGTCGTCCCAGTTGGTGACGCCGTCCTTGTGCCGGGCCAGATTCACGCTCAGGCCGTCCAGGGTCACGCGGCCCAGCTCCACGCTGCCCGTGAGCAGAGGCAGGAGCTTGAGCCGCACCTGGGCCGAGCCCACCTGGAGCATGGGCGCGTCGCCGAAGCCGGGGGCGTTGCTCAGGCTCACCCCGCCCACCTCGGCCCCCAGCCAGGGAAAGACCGAAATCTTGATCTGGCCGCTCACCGTCAGGTCGCGGCCCGTGGCCTTTTTCACGGCCTCGGTGATGCGGGCCTTGTGGGCGTTGGGATCGAAGGTGCTCACGAAGATCACGGCCCCGGCCACCAGAAGCAGGACCAGGGCGGCCGCAGCCAGGAGCCCGTACTTGAGCCACGTGTTCATGCTAGGCCTCCGTTTTCGGGCCGCTTCGGCCCATGAGCAGGTCGCGGATCTCCAGGAGCCCGTCACGGACCTCCCGGAGGATGTCGGCGGGAGCCTTGTCCTCCAGGCGCTTGCGCGCGCCCTCGATGGTCAGGCCCTCGTCGTAGAGCAGACGCTTGATCTCGCGCACCAGGCCCAGCTGCTCCTCGGTGTACATGCGCTGGCCCGAGGCCGTGCGCACGGGCTCCAGCTGGGGAAACTCGCCCTCCCAGAAGCGCAGGACAAAGGGCTTGATGCCGAGCAGGGCGGCGGCCTGGCCGATCTTGTAGGTTTTGGGGCCGGAGGATTCGTCCATGACCCCACTCTAGCAAAGGAAGGGGGCGGCGGGAACACCCGGAGGCAGGAAAAAGGACGGGGGCCCGCAGGCCCCCGCAGACTACACGCGCACGGGCAATTTTTTCAGGAGCCCGTCGAGCATCCGGCCGTGTTCCTTGTCCACTTCCTTGTCCTTCAAGGTGCGGGCGGCGTGCCGGTAGGTGAGGCGGAAGGTCAGGTTGCGCTCGTCCTTGTCCGCGTCGGGCGTGAACAGGTTCACCAGCTCCACGCTCTCCAGGAACGCGGGCTTGAGCTCCAGCACGGCCCGGCGCACGTCCTCGGCGTGCAGGGTGGCGGGCGCGGCCAGGGTCACGTCCCGGCGCACGGGCGGGAAGGTGGGCAGGGGCCGGAAGCTGATGACCCGTCTGGCGCACAGGGCGCGCAGCCGGTCCAGGTCCAGGTCCGCCAGCCAGACTTCGCGGCGGGCGTGATGGGCGTCCGCGATCTCGGGCCGCACCCGGCCGATGACGCCCAGGGCCTCGCCCTCCAGGCGCACGGCCACGGCGGGCTCCAGGAAGCAGTGGCCCTCGGCCAGCTCGAATTCCGGGCGGCCCAGCTTGAAGTGTTCGCAGAAGCCTTCCACCAGGCCCTTCACGTCCAGGTAGTCCGCGTCCTCCAGGGGCCAGGGCCAGTCCTCGGCAAAACGCGGGCCGTGCAGGAGCAGGCCCAGGCGGCAGTGCTCGCGGGCCCGGGTCTCGGAGCCCGGGTCCTCGAAATAGACGCGGGCCACCTCGAACAGGCGCAGCCGGGTGTTGCCCTGGCTGATGTTGTGCTTCAGGTTCTGGAGCAGGCCCGGGGCCAGCTCGGTGCGCAGGACGTTCTGCTCCTCGGTGAGCGGGTTGGCGATGCTGATGCGGCATTCGCCGGACAGGCCCAGCAGGTCCAGGTCCTTGTGGCCCACGAAGGAGTAGTTCACGGCCTCGCGCAGGCCCAGGCCCGCGGCCCAGGCCTTGACCTTGCGGTTGAAGACGAACTCGGCGTCGGCCCCGGCCCCGCCCTCCAGGGACTTGGCCACGCGCGGAAGCACGGCCGGGATGCGGTCCACGCCGTACACCCGGGCCAGCTCCTCGCAGAGATCCACCTCGCGCTCCAGGTCCAGGCGCCAGGGCGGGGTGGTCACCTGCCAGCGGGCCGGATCCGCGGCGTCCACCTGGCAGCCCATGCCGGTCAGGGTCTTCCGGGCGAAGTCCGGGGTCAGGTCCAGGCCCAGCAGTTCGTTGCAGCGGGCCAGGCGGAAAGGATGGGTGCGCGTGGCCCAGGGCTTGGGCTCGGACAGGGCCACCCCGCGCAGCACGGAGGCCCCGGAGACCTCGGCCATGAGCCGGGCCGCGCGGTCCACGGCCAGGCGCGCGCCCACCTGGTCCACTCCGCGCTCGAAGCGGTAGGAGGCCTCGCTGGGCAGGCCCAGGCGGCGGGCCGTGCGGCGGATGGTCCCGGGCCGGAACACGGCGCACTCCAGGACCACCTCGCTGGTGGCCTCGTTGATCTCGGTGTTGGCTCCGCCCATGACCCCGGCCAGGGCCACGGGCTTCTCGCCATCCCAGATGAGCAGGTCCGTGGCCAGCAGGCTGCGCTCCTGGTTGTCCAGGGTGGTCAGCTTCATGCCGTCCCGCGCCGGGGCCACGCGGATGACCCCGCCCGCCAGCAGGGCGCGGTCGAAGGCGTGCAGGGGCTGGCCCAGCTCCAGCATGACGTAGTTGGTCACGTCCACGATGTTGCTGATGGGCCGCAGGCCCACGGCCGTGAGACGGTAGCGCATCCAGTCCGGGGCCTTGCCCATGCGCACGCCGGAAAGGATACGGGCCTGATACAGGGGGCAGAGCTCGGGGTCCGCGATCTCGATGCGCAGCAGCTCACAGGCGTCCGCCCCGGACTCGCTCACCGTGGAGGCGGGCATGGTCAGGGGCAGGTTGAAGGCCAGGGCCGTTTCCCGGGCCACGCCGAGCACGCTCAGGCAGTCGGCCCGGTTGGGCGTGACGGAGAGCTCCAGCACGTGGCGCTCCAGGCCAAGGGCCTCGGTGAGAGGCCGGCCCACGCGGCAGGAGTCCGGCAGCACCAGGATGCCCTCGTGTCCCTCGGACAGGCCCAGCTCGCGCTCGGAGCAGATCATGCCCATGGACAGCGCGCCGCGAAGCTTCGCCTTCTTGATTTCCAGTCCGCCGGGCAGGGTGCTGCCAACGGGAGCCAACGCCACTTTCTGGCCCTGGGCCACGTTGGGCGCGCCGCAGACGATGGGCAGGGCCTCGCCCGCGCCGATGTCCACGCTGCAGACCGAAAGGTGGTCGGACTCGGGGTGCCTGGCGCAGGTGAGCACGTGGCCCACCACCACCTGGCTGATCCCGGCAAAGGGATCATGCAGGCCTTCCAGCTCCAGGCCGAGCATGGTCAGCCGGTCGCCCAGTTCCTGAACAGAGCCCTCGAAGGGCACGAACTCGCGCAGCCAGGAAAGAGAGATGAGCATGCCGGAACTCCGCGGGAATACTTGTCAAAAGCGTTATGGCGGGCCGCTGCGGCCCGGCCCGTGACCACGGCGGGGGGACGCCCGGGGGCATCCCCCAAGGTCAGGCGAACTGTTCCAGGAAACGGACGTCGTTCTCGAAGAACATGCGCAGGTCGCCCACGCCGTACTTGAGCATGGCCACCCGCTCCACCCCCATGCCGAAGGCGAACCCGGTGGTTTCCTCGGGATCGTAGCCCACGGCGGCGAAGACGTTGGGATCGACCATGCCGCAGCCCAGGATCTCCACCCAGCCGGTGCGCTTGCACACGCGGCAGGGCTCGTTGCCCACGTGGCCCTTGCCCCCGCAGAGCACGCAGGAGATGTCCACCTCGGCGCTGGGTTCGGTGAAGGGGAAGAAGCTCGGCCGGAAGCGGACCCTGGTGTTCGCGCCGAAGATGGCCCGCACAAAGGCCGTGAGCGTGCCGCGCAGGTCGGCCATGCTCACCTTGCGGTCGGCCAGGAGCCCCTCGATCTGGTGGAACATGGGGGTGTGGGTCAGGTCCGAGTCGCGGCGATAGACCTTGCCGGGCGCCACCACGGCCACGGGCGGCTTGCGGCTCAGCATGGTTCGGATCTGCAGGGGCGAGGTGTGCGTGCGCAGGAGGATGCTGTCCGAGACGTAGAGGGTGTCCTGCATGTCCCGCGCCGGGTGCTCGGGCGGCATGTTCAGGGCCTCGAAATTGTGCCAGTCGTTCTCCACCTCGGGACCGGAGACCACGTCGAAGCCCAGGCCCGCGAACACGTCGCAGATCTCGTGGGTGACCAGGGTCACGGGGTGCAGGGAGCCCTGCTGCGGGCGGCGTCCGGGCAGGGTGGGATCGAAGCGGGAGAGCCCGGCCCCGGCCTCGGCCGCGGCGAGCTCACGCTCGCGCTCGCCGATAAGCTTGGTGAGGGCGGTCTTGACCTCGTTGGCCTTGCGGCCGGCGGCGGGCTTGTCCTGGGCGCTCATGCCCGGAAGCGCCAGCATGGCCTGGGCCAGGCGGCCCTTGCGGCCCAGGAATTCGACGCGGAATTCCTCCAGGTCCTTCAAGGAGCAGACCTGGCCCAGGCGCTCACCGCACTCCAGGGCCAGGTCTTCCAATTCCTTGAGAAAGGACTGGACGTCCTTGCTGTCCACCGTCTATGCCGCCTGGGCCTTGGCGGCGGCCGCGATCTTGGCGAACACGTCCTTGTCGCGCACGGCCATGTCGGCCAGGACCTTGCGGTTCAGGGCCACGCCGGCCTTGGCCAGGCCGTTCATGAAACGGCTGTAGGACAGGCCGTTGATGCGGGCCGCGGCGTTGATGCGCACGATCCACAGCTTGCGGAACTCGCGCTTGCGGTGCTTGCGGTCGCGGTAGGCGAAGACCAGGGCCTTTTCCACACGCTCCCGGGCGGTGACGTACAGTTTCCGTCCCGAGCCGCGGTAGCCCTTGGCCATCTTGAGGAATTTGTTGTGACGACGCCGGGCGGCGAGACCACGTTTGACGCGCATGATTGCCTCCGAATTCGCTTTGGACCCCCCAACGGCCGACGGCCTTGGCGGGTGGACCAGAGTCTCTTATGGTTACGTTCGGTACGCTAGGCGTACGGCATGAGACGCTTGATGCTCTTCTCGTTGGCCTTGTCCACGGTGGTGGACTGGCCCAGCAGGCGCTTGCGCTTGGCGTTCTTCTTGGTCAGGATGTGGCGCAGGTTCTTGCGGCGGCGCTTGAACTTGCCACTGCCCGTGACGGTGAAGCGCTTGGCGGCGCTGCGGTTGGTCTTGAGCTTGGGCATGTCTTCCTCCTTCAAACATCACGGCCGGGATTCCGGCCGAAGGCCTACTTCTTGATGGGGGCGAGCATCATGTTCATGGTCCGGCCCTCGAACTGGGCCCCCTGCTCCATCTTGGCCAGGTCGCGGGTGTCCTCCACCACGCGGTCCAGCATGCTCTGCCCCCGGTCCTTGTGCACGATCTCGCGGCCCCGGAAGAACACGGTGGCCTTCACGCGGTCGCCGTCTTCCAGGAACCTTCTGATATGCTTGAGCTTCGTCTGGTAGTCGTGCTCGTCCGTCTTGGGCCGGAACTTCACTTCCTTGATCTGGATGACGGTCTGTTTCTTCTTGGCTTCCTGCTGCCGTTTCTGCTGCTGGTATTTGAACTTCCCGTAGTCCATGATGCGGCAGACGGGCGGATCGGCGTTGGGCGAGACCTCCACGAGGTCGAAGCCCTTTTCCTGGGCGTGACGCAAGGCGTCCGCCGTGGCCATGATCCCAAGCTGGGTGCCATCCTCGTCAATGACCCGGATCTGGGGGATGCGGATCCGCTCGTTGCGGCGGACCCCGTCATCCTTAATCGGCGGGCCCTGTCGCCGTGGAAAAGCTATAGCGCATGCCTCCGCGTTTGAATGGTTCCTGGGAGGCGTCAAGGATCATACGGGCCGCTTCTTCCAGCGGCTTGAGGCCTGGGTCTCCGCCCTCGCGCAGTCGCACGTTGACGGCCTGGGCCTCCACTTCCTTGTCGCCGACCACAAGCATGTATGGAATCTTCTCAAGCTGGGCCTCGCGAATCTTGAACCCCAGCTTTTCGTTGCGCAAATCCGCTTCGGCACGAATGCCCTTTTCCAAAAGAAACCGCAAGACCTTTTCCGCAAACGGCTTCTGGGCGTCCGTCACGGTGACGATCCGGGCCTGCACCGGAGCGAGCCAAACCGGGAAGGCCCCGGCGAAGTGCTCGGTGAGCACGCCCACGAAGCGCTCGATGGAGCCCAGGAGCACCCGGTGGACCATGACCGGACGGTGGCGGCCCCCATCCTCTCCTACATACGACAGGTCGAAACGCTCGGGCAAGGTGAAATCGCACTGCACCGTGGCGCACTGCCAGCTGCGGCCCAGGGCGTCCTTGATCTTGATGTCGATTTTGGGCCCGTAGAACGCGCCGTCGCCCTCGTTGATCTCGTACGGCAGGCCCATCTTCTCCAGGGCCTGGCGCAGGGCCTCGGTGGCGCGGTCCCAGTCCTGGTCCGAGCCGATGGACTTCTCGGGCCGGGTGCTGATCTCGGCGGTGAAGTCGAAGTCGAAGATCTTCATGATGTCGCGCACGAAGTTCACCACGCCGATGATCTCGTCCTGGAGCTGGTCCGGGCGGCAGATGATGTGCGCGTCGTCCTGGGTGAAGGAGCGCACGCGCAACAGCCCGTGGAGCACGCCGGACTTCTCGTGGCGGTGGACCACGCCCAGCTCGAAGAAGCGCTTGGGCAGGTCGCGGTAGCTGCGGATGCGCGTCTTGTAGATGATCATGTGGGCCAGGCAGTTCATGGGCTTGACGCCGTAGGCCTGCTCGTCGATCTCCGTGAAGTACATGTTTTCACGGTAGTTGTCGTAGTGGCCCGAGCGCTCCCAGAGGTCGCGCTTGAGGATGAGCGGGCCCTGCACGAACTCGTAGCCGCGCTTGAGGTGCTCCTTGCGCTCGAAGTCCTCCAGGATGGCCCGCAGCAGCGCGCCCTTGGGATGCCAGAACACGAAGCCCGCCCCGGCCTCCTCGTGGAAGCTGAAGAGGTCCAGCTGGGTGCCCAGCTTGCGGTGGTCGCGCTTCTTGGCCTCTTCCAACTGCTGGAGATGCTTCGCCAAATCCTTGGCGTTGGCCCAGGCCGTGCCGTAGATGCGCTGGAGCTGGGGGTTCTTCTCGTCGCCGCGCCAGTAGGCTCCGGCCACGGACAGAAGCTTGAAGGCCTTCAGAAGCCCGGTGCGCGGCACGTGCGGGCCGCGGCAGAGGTCGGCGAAGCCGCCGTGGGTATAGACCGAAACCTGGGGCGCGCCCAGGTCGCGGATGAGCTCCACCTTGTAGGACTCGCCCTGGGCCGCGAAGAACGTGGCGGCCTCCCCGGCCGTCATCTCCTTGCGGGAGAAGGGCTTGTCCGCGCCCACGCTCTTGAGCATCTCGGCCTCGATGGCCTCCAGGTCCTCGGGCGTGAACGGCCGCTCGAAGTCGAAATCGTAGTAGAAGCCGTTCTCGATGGAGGGGCCGATGGTCACCTTGGCCTGGGGGAAGAGCTTCTTGACGGCCTCGGCCATCAGGTGCGCCGTGGAATGGCGAATGATGTCGAGGCCCTCGGGAGTCTCGGCGGTCAGGGGCTCCAGCACAGCGCAGTCCGAGGGCACCGCGGCCGTGAGATCGAGGAGCTTGTCCCCGCAACGCGCCGCCACGGTGTTCTTGAACTGCTTGTTGGACAGCACGGACTTGAGGGCGTCGGCGATGACCGCGCCCTGTTCCAGCTCCACCTTCTGTCCTGCGACCTCGACCTGCACGATGCTCTCCTTCCCCCGCGCAATATGACGAAAGGGAGGCCTGGGCCTCCCTCGCGTGTGAATATGGTAGGCACGAGGAGACTTGAACTCCTGACCCCTAGCGTGTCGAGCTAGTGCTCTAACCAACTGAGCTACGCGCCTATGGTCCTCAGGGGGAACGTCTCTATAGGTGAAGGCCCTGGGCTTGTCAAGCGGGTTTTTCCAGGACTTCCACGGCTTCCGCAGCCAGCCCCCCCACCGTGGCGGAAGCCACCTCGCCGTCCCGGAAAAGCCGGAAGGAGGCCGCATCGTTCGTGAGTTCCCGCAGCCGGGGCAAGGCCTCGTGCGCGCCCAGCAGGCCCAGGGTCCAGGCCGCCAGGCCCCGGCAGCCCGTATCCTCCTCGCCCAACGCCCGCAGCAGGAAGGGCCGGGCCGGCTCCACCAGGAGCGGACGGGCCTGGGCCAGCCGGGCCAGGCCCCAGTGCACCCCGCGCCGCAGCAGGGCGTGGTCCAGGTAGTTGCCGTCGCAGGCCGGGTCGTCGAAGATGTAGGAACAGAGGATGCGGTGGTATTCGCGGGCCAGGCCCTCGTGACGGACCATGCTCATGGCCATGGACTCGGGGATGCCCCAGCCCAGGTTGCCGGATTCCTCGTTCAGCCGCCACATGCAGGAGCGCATGAGCACGCGGGCCTGCTCCATGTGCTCCTCCGCCAGCCGCGCCGCGGTGAGGCCGAAGGCCTCCACGGCCCGCCAGCGCACGGCCTCCTCGCGGTCCAGCAGGAAGCTGAAGAGCGGACCCGTGACCTGTTTGGCGGGCCAGGCCGCCAGCTCCGGCAGGCGCTCCCGCCAGTCCGGCGCGGCCAGCACGGCCCGGACCTCCTGCTTGAGTTGGCGGAACGTGGGCATGGATCCCTACCGGCAAACCGTTGGAAACGCCCGCCGAGGAGCGTTCAAAAACCGCAAGAGCAAGGCGCGCAACACAAGCAAGACCGCCGCGTATTCCCCACACGCGAGGGCTTGGGTGTGTTGCAGCAGCGCAGCCATCGCGGTTTTTCCACCGGCCCTACAGGTTCCCGGCGATCTCCTGCAGGAAGGCCTCGGGCACCTCGTAGCCGCTCTCCTGGGCCTTTTTCGCGCAGGCGTCGGCCTTGGACCATTCGCCCTTCTCGGCGTGCACCAGGGCCAGATTGTTCCAGGCCGGGCCGAACATGGGCTGGAGCTGCACGGCCTTCTCCAGGTCGCGCTGGGCCTCGTCCAACTCGCCGCGCTGGAAGTGCGCGCTGCCCTTGGTGGCCAGGGCCTGGACGAAATTGGGGTCGTACTTGATGGCCTTTTCCAGGGCCTCGATGGCCTTGTCGGAATCGCCCATCTGGAGGTGGCAGAAGCCGATGTTGCCCCAGGGCACGGCGAAGAACGGCCGCACCTGGGTGGCCTGGGTGTTGAAGCTCAGGCAGGAGGCCAGGTCGCCGCGGTGCATGGAGAGCCCGCCCAGCTGCACGTAAGCTTCGGCCAGCTTGGGCGAGTTGGTCACGGCCTCGCGCAGGGCGCGCTCGGCCTCCAGGAAGTCGCGCTTGGAGATCAGGGCAACTCCCAGGTTGTACCAGGTGTTGCCGCACTCGCTGTTCTTCTGGAGTTTGGCCTTCAGGTCGGCGATGTATTCGTCCACGTTGGCGAACTGCTGCTCGGACATGGGGAAATCCTTGCTGTTAAAGGGTCTTGCCGTGCTTAGCCAGGACCTGCGAGTACCACAGGCAGAAGTCGTAGATGGGCCGCATGCGCTCGCTGTTCTGGACCATGACCACGGTGAACTCCGCGATGGTGGAGGCGTAGTCCGGCGTGGGCGGCTTGGGCAGGGAGCGGATGAAGCTGCTGTAAAGATCCTGGGCGGTCTGGCCGGTCACGTCCAGGCGGATGTCGATGGGATCGAAGGGCTTCTGGAACGGGTCCCAGTTGTCGTAGCCGATCTTGTCCACGAACTTGCGCCGCCGGGGCGACAGCTTTTCGTACATGAGCCGCTTCTGCTCGTCGATCTGCTCCGGAGTCAGGCTCATTTCTCGTCCTCCTGGCCGCCCTTGTCCGGCCCGCCGATGGTGATGCTGAAGGACTTCTCCTTGCAGGAGGCGCAGGCCGAGGCGTCCCTGTCGCAGGGGCCGCAGGCCGCGCTCTTTTCCGGGGCCCTGGGCGAGGCCTTGGAGAAGTCGGGCTGGGGCTCGGCCTTGGCCGCCGTGAGTCCCAGATATTCCTCGTCGTAGGACGTGAGCAGGGCCATGGACACAGGCACCAGCACGCTGCCCAGGTCGCGGTAGCGGGTCTGCAGGCTCCCGGCCAGCTCGTGGCTCAGGAGGTAGAGCCGGTCCTGGAGCTTGTCCAGGAACACGGTGGGGTACTTGCCGCCGGGCTCGAAGCCGGAGTGGCGGCAGGAATGGGCCTGGCCGCCGATGGCCGTGGGCACGCCGTAGATGCGGCAGGTCACGGGCCGGCGCTCGTAGAGGTCGCAGAGGTCGTCGTCGTTCAGGAGCGGACAACGCACCTTGGCCTGGGCCGCCTGGAGCAAAATCTCCTGGGTGGTGGCCCCTCCCTGGCTGGCCTTGAACATGTCGCGCTTGAAGCGGTAGACCTGGCGGTCGGCCGCGTCGGCCCGCTCCAGGACCGCGCTGCGGGCCAGCCCGGAGAACTTCCGGTTGAAGTGGTGGTTCAGGTATATGGCCTCGATGAGGGTCAGGTCGAACAAGGCGTGGCAGCAGTCGCTGCACGTCTCCTTGCAGCGGACCCGGTCCCCGGCCTGGCTGCGCACGGTCTGGAAGGCGGCGTCGGCCTCCGCGATGATCGTCTCGAATCTGGTGAAATATTCCGTGAAATCCAAGGCCATGGGTCGTGCTCCTGGGCGGCGAGTCCGGGACCCGGGTCCCGGCTGGGGGGAAGGTAATGCATTTTTCCGGTCCGTCAAACCGGAAATTGGCCCCTCCGGAAACGAAAAAGCCGGGAACGACCCGGCGCGCCAAGCCCTGTGCGGGCAAAAGAAACCCGGGCGGAGCAGGCTCCACCCGGGTCCTCTCTTCTACTCTTCCTCGACGGTGATGGCGTCCTGCTCGCAGACCTCGACGCAGGATTCACAGCCCAGGCACTCCTCCATGTTCACGGGGACCGCCTTGCCGTCCTGCAGCTCGTAAACCTCCACCGGGCAGACATCGACGCACTCGCCGTCGCCGATGCACTTGTCCGTATCCACAGTGATCTTGTAACCCATCGTATCCTCCAAGTTGTCCGGGGAGCGCCCCCGCCTGATCTCGTCCGCCCGGGTCCGGGCGTTCGGAGGCGGGCCGGGGTCGTGCGCCAGGGCCCGCCGAGTTCAGGAGCAGATAGCCCTGGAACCCTTTCCTGTCAAGGACCTGCCGCCGGTGCGCAAGGGCCGGATGTTGTTGAGCTTTGGGCCCGGGTGTTCTATCCTGGCCCGGATTCCGGAACCTGCCCACAAAGGAGATCCGATGTTCACCCCCGAAGAACTGCGCAAGTATGCCGAAACGCTCTGGTGGGGCCTGTCCACGGCCCGGCCCGTGCCCTTTGCCCCGGGCGACCGGGTGCTCCTGCGCTTCGACCTGGAGGCCCTGCCCCTGGCCGAGGCCCTCTACCCCCTGCTCCTGGAAAAGGGGCTTCTGCCCGTGGTGCGCATGAACTTCACCCCGAGCCTGGAAAAGACCTTCTACGGCCGGGGCAGCGAGGCCCAGATCACGGACGTGCCCCCGGGCGACCGCGAACTCACCGAGCACCTCAACGGCCTCATCTCGCTCATCGCCCCGGCCTCGCTCACCCACCTGGCGGGCGTGGACCCGGCCAAAATCGGGGCCGCGGCAGTGGCCCGCAAGTTCCTGCGCGACATCATGGAGAAGCGCGAACAGAAGAGCCAGTTCGGCTGGACGCTCTGCGCCTGGCCCACTTCGGCCATGGCCGAGGCCTCCGGGCAGACGTTGGAGCAGTACGCCGCCCAGATCAAGAAAGCCTGCTTCCTGGACCAGCCCGACCCGGCCGCGCGCTGGGCCGAGGTCTTTGCCCAGGCCCAGGAGGTCAAGGCCTGGCTCAATTCGCTCCCCATCGCCTCGCTGCGCGTGGAGTCCGCGGGCACGGACCTGACCCTGACCCCGGGCGCGGAGCGCCGCTGGCTGGGCGTCTCGGGCCACAACATCCCGAGCTTCGAGATCTTCCTCTCCCCGGACTGGCGCGGCACGCGCGGGACCTATTTCGCGGACCAGCCCTCCTACCGCTCGGGCAACCTGGTGCGCGGGGTGCGGCTCACCTTTGAGGATGGCTGTGTGACCAAGGTCAGCGCGGACGAGGGCGAGGAATTCGTGAAAAAACAGGTGGCCATGGACCCGGGCGCGGGCCGTCTGGGCGAGTTCTCCCTCACGGACCGCCGCCACTCGCCCATCGCGGCCTTCATGGCCAACACGCTCTTCGACGAGAACTTCGGCGGGGCCAACGGCAACTGCCACGTGGCCGTGGGCGCGTCCTACTCCGACACCTACGCGGGCGACCAGACCAGCCTGGACGAGGCCAAGAAAAAGGCCCTGGGCTTCAACGACTCGGCCCTGCACTGGGACCTGGTGAACACGGAGAAGAAGACAGTCACGGCTAGTCTGGCCGACGGCGCAAGCCTGGTCATCTACGAGGACGGACAGTTCCGGCTCTAGGGGCGCGAAAACTCCCCGCTCGCGCCGGCGCAGAGCCGGAGCAGGTCGTCCGGCGTCATCTCCAGGGTGCGGTCCGGGCGGCCCAGGCCGCAATAGACCGTGGGCCGGATGCCGAGGGCGTCCGCGTCCAGGAGCACCCGCGCGCCCGCCCGCCCGAGCAGGGGCGAGACGCTGCCCGGCTCCACGCCGAGCCGCGCCAGGACCTCCTCCGGCGACAGGGGCCGCAGGTCCCGGCGGTTCACCCCGCAGAGCGCGGCCAGCCGGGCATAGTCCACGCGCCGCGTGCCGCGCAGGGCGGCCAGGACCACCTCCCCGTTGCGCAGGCCGAAGGCCACGGTCTTGACGATGCGCTCCGGCTCGAAGTCCAGGTTGGCCCGGGCCTCGTCCACGGTGTGCGTGGCCCGGTGCGCGTGCACCACGTGGGCCAGACCGCTCTGCTCCACCAGCCGGACCAGACGCTCGAAAACAATGCTCCCGCCGTCCATGGCCCCGGCTTGTACCGCCGATAGGCCGCGGGCACAACCGCGCCCTAGTCCCTGGGCCGGACAAAGGCCGAACAGCGCGCCAGGACCGCGGCCAGGGCGGCCAGGCCCAGAAGCGCGGCCAGACCCAGGTGGATCCAATCCACCAGCAGAACCGTGAGCGGGTCAAAGGACCAGTCCGGCCGGTTCTTGAGCACGCGCAGGCCCCCGCTCACGGCCAGCCCGGCCAGGAGCAGGACCCGCGCCCGGCCCAGGGCCGTGAGCCGCCAGCGCCTGCGCCAATCCTTGAGCCAGCGCGCCAGGGCGTAGCCCAGCACGGCCAGGAGGAGCGCGGCCAGGCCGTAGTGCAGCTTGTTGGTGAGGTAATAGTCCGCCAGCCAGCCCAGGCCCGGGATGTCCGCGATATAGTAGCGCTTGAAGATGGGCATCTGGGCCATGCCCGTGAGGGCCAGGCCCGCCACGGCGGCGAGGTAGAGGCGGCTCAGCCAGGGCGCGGGCCTACTTGTCATGGCCGTCCTCCTTGCCGCCCCTGGCGATGAGCCCCAGGGTCCCGGCCGCCAGCCCGGCCACGGGCGCCAGGAGCGTGGCCCAGGCCAGGTTGGTCTCATCCGCCATGCTGTCGGCCACGGACGCCAGGTGCGGCCTGCCAGGACCCTTGTCCAGGGCCGCGTCCAGCAGGTCGAAGGGCACGGGCGAGACGTAGAAGGTGTTGGTGCCGCCGTTCTCCTCCGCTCCATAGAGGAAGCCGCCCGTGTCCCGGGCCAGGGCGCGGGCCCGCTCCAGCATCTCGGGCCGGGGGCCGATGCTCTGGACCCCGAAGGGGCAGGCGGTGACGCAGCGCGGCTCCTGGCCCCGGGCCACCAGATCAAAGCAGCGGTCGCACTTGTACATGACCCCGTTGCCGCCGAAGCGCGGCAGGAGCTTCAGATAGAGCCCCACCCCGGTCTGGCGCTGAGGGATATGCCAGGGGCACACGTCGCGGCACTTGGCCCCGCCCAGGCAGACCTGGTCGTTGATGCGCACGATGCCGTTCTCCTGCTTGCCCGCCGCGCCCCAGGGGCAGAGGTTGGCGCAGGGCGGATTCACGCAGTGCAGGCAGCGCCGGGGAATGTGCACCGTGACCTTCTCCCCCTTCCACTCCACTTCCGCGCTCTGGATGAAGAGCCAGTTGTAGGGCGTGAGCCGGTCGTCCACCTCGCGTTTGTCCGACCAGTCCTCGGGCTTGGAACGGGCCGGGACCATGGTGGGAAAGGGCTTCACCGGCTCCGGGAACTTGGGCGCGTTGCCCTCGCGGCAGGCCGCCACGCAGGCCCCGCAGCCCACGCACTTGGAGAGGTCCAGAAGCGTGGCCAGCTCGGCCTCCGAGCCCTTGGGCCGGGCCTGGGCCGCGGCCGGGGCCAGCGCGGTCAACCCACCCAGGCCCAGGGCGCGGAGAAAGCCGCGGCGGGACAGGGTCGTGTTTGTGGTCAGGGGCATGTGCTCTCCTCGCATAGTCTATCGATTCTGGAAATCAAGCATATTCCGTGCCGCTCCGGTCTTTCATTCCAACAACTTAGATTTCCTGCACAAACATCTGCCGCGCAGCCGGCCATTGCCAAGCCCTGCACGGGAACATATTTATCACCTGAATACACACCTGGAGAGCGCCATGACCGACGACGAGATCAACCTCCACCTGCGCGAAATCATCAACACCATGAACGACGGCATGCTGCTCGTGCGGCCGGACGGCAGCATCATGATGGTCAACGACGCGCTCTCGCGCATCACGGGCTACAGCCGCGAGGAGCTCATGGACCGGCCCTGCTCCATCCTGGGCTGCGACGTGTGCCGCAAGTCCCGGGCCGAGGGCCGGGCCCATTGGTGCCGCCTGTTCGACACCAAGCGCGAGTCCCTGAAAAGCTGCCACCTCACGCGCAAGGACGGCACGCTGACCCACGTGCTCAAGAACGCGGCCATCCTGCACGACTCCCGGGGCCGGGCCATCGGCGCGGTGGAGACGGTCACGGATATCAACGAGCTGGACCGCCGCGACCTGAAGATCCGCGAGCTCTCGCGCATGCTGGACGCCGAGGAGGGCTTCCAGGGCTTCATTGGCCGCTCCCCGGCCATGCAGCGGGTCTATGAGATCCTGGAGCGCGCGGCCCAGAGCGAGGCCCCGGTGATCATCGTGGGCGAATCCGGCACGGGCAAGGAGCTGGCCGCGCGGGCCATCCACGAGCTGGGGCCGCGCAAGGACGGACCCTTTGTGCAGATCAACTGCGCGGCCTTCAACGAGGCCCTGCTGGAAAGCGAGATTTTCGGCCACGTCAAGGGCGCGTTCACCGGGGCCTACCGCCACCGTACCGGCCGCTTCGAGGAGGCCGCGGGGGGCGACGTGTTCCTGGACGAGGTGGGCGACGTGCCCCTGCCCATCCAGGTGAAGCTTTTGCGCGTGCTTGAGACCAAGGGGTTCGAACGCGTGGGCGACAACCGGCCGCTCTCCCTGGACGCCCGCATCATCACGGCCACCAACCAGAACCTGCCCGAGCTGGTGGCGTCCAGACGCTTCCGCGAGGACTTCTTCTACCGCATCAACGTCCTGCCCATCCATCTGCCGCCCCTGCGCGAACGGCGCGAGGACATCCCGCTCCTGGTGGAGCACTTCATCCGGCGGCTCAACCGGAGCACGGGCCGCCAAGTGGCCGGGCCAACGCCCGAGGCCCTGGACCGCCTCACCCGCCACCCCTGGCCCGGCAACGTCCGCGAGCTGAAGAGCGCCCTGGAATACGCCTTCGTGGTCTGCGACAAGGGCCACATCGGCCCCGAGCACCTGCCGCACCAGGTGGGCCAGGCCGCGCCGGCCTGCCCCGGCCCCCTGCCCGCGCACCCCGCCGTGTCCCAAGACGGAGACGAGAAGGCCGCCCTGCTGGAGGCCCTGCGCCAGGCGGGCGGCAACAAGTCCGCCGCGGCCCGGCTCCTGGGCGTGACCCGGCTCACGGTGCAGAACCGCATGCGCAAGTTCGGCCTGGACCTGCGCAAGGTGGTCACGGAATAACTTTTTTGTAAATATCAGCACATAGAAGAGTCTGGACAGCCCTTTTCATTTTGCATAGGGTTTGTCGCTTCAGGACCGGCCCGGGCCGCCGCCGAACATCGTTCGGCCGCCCGGCCGTGGCCCAGGAACCCAGAATCTCTCAAGGAACCGTCCCATGACCAAGATCGCGTACCTGACCATCGACGGCATCGTCTATGAGCTGCCCATGTTCGAGGGCAGCGAGGGCGAGCGGGCCATCGACATCACCCAGTTGCGCAGCACCACGGGCTGCATCACCTACGACCCCGGCTTCGCCAACACCGGCTCGTGCAAGAGTTCCGTCACCTTCGTGGACGGCGAAAAGGGCATCCTGCGCTACCGTGGCTATCCCATCGAGCAGCTGGCCGAAAAGGGCTCGTTCATCGAAACCGCCATGCTCCTCATCTTTGGCTCCCTGCCCGACGCCGAGGAACGCGCCCGCTTCCGCGAGCTTTTGGGCGACCAGGAACTCCTGCACGAGGGCCTGCGCCACCACTTCGAGGGCTTCCCCTCCAAGGGCGACCCCATGGCCATTCTCTCGGCCGTGATCAACTCCCTGGGCTGCTACCACCCCGAGCTCGTGGACATCGAGAACGAGGAGGAGTTCACCCTGGCCGCGGCCAAGATCATCAGCAAGGTGCGCACCATCGCGGCCTGGGCCTTCCGCAAGTCCAAGGGTCTGCCCTTCATGTACCCGAATCCGGCCCTGAGCTACTGCCGCAACTTCCTGCACATGATGTTCTCCATCCCCAACCGCTTCCACGAGCCCACGCCCGAGGCCGTGCGCGCGCTCTCGCTCTTCTTCATCCTGCACGCGGACCACGAGCAGAACTGCTCCTGCTCCACGGTGCGCATGGTGGGCTCCACCCAGGCCAGCCTGTTCGCCTCGGTGTCCGCGGGCATCTGCGCCCTCTGGGGGCGGCTGCACGGCGGGGCCAACGCGGGCGTCATCCGCATGCTGGAGCGCATCCGCGACGGCCAGATGTCCATCCCGGACGTCATCGAGAAGGTCAAGAACCGCGAGATGCGGCTCATGGGCTTCGGCCACCGCATCTACAAGAACTACGACCCGCGGGCCAAGATTCTCAAGCAGGCGGCCCACGACCTGCTCTGCACCTCCTCCTGCCGGGACGAGTTGCTGGACATCGCCCTGGACCTGGCCAGCGCGGCCATGGCCGACAACTACTTCGCCGAGCGCAAGCTCTATCCCAATGTGGACTTCTACTCCGGCCTCATCCTGCGCGCCCTGGGCATCCCGGTGAACATGTTCCCGGTGATGTTCGCCATCGGCCGCATGCCCGGCTGGATCGCCCACTGGTACGAGGACCATCAGAACCCGGGCCTGCGCATTCACCGGCCGCGGCAGATCTATACCGGCGAAACCCAGCGCGACTATATTCCCATGGAGGAGCGCGGCATCACCGAGGGGTGAAACAATCCTCAAAAAAAATGCTTGCCAAGGGAACGGAGTCTGGCTATACGTCTCTCCTCCCGTGCCGAAGTGGTGGAATTGGTAGACACGCTAGGTTCAGGGTCTAGTGGGGGTTCCCCCATGGGAGTTCGAGTCTCCCCTTCGGCACCACCGAAAGAAAAGGGCTCCAGCGCAAGCTGGAGCCCTTCTCGTTTTTCGTTTCCTCGCGAGGATCAGCGCCCGAACATGGCCTTGTGGTGCGGCTCGTTCTTCATGGCCTGCGTGTGGCAGACCTCGCAGCGCTGCCTGGCCCCGATGGGGCCGGCGAAGCCCATGTACTGGAGCGGCTGCACGTTGTCCCGATTCTTGCCGTAGGCGTTGGCGGCCGGGTAGGTGGCGTGCGGGCTGCTGTGGCAGGCGATGCACGGCACGTTGCCCGTGTCCTCCTTGCGGTTGCGGTAGAGCTGGGAGCCGCCCTCCATCCAGGCGTTGAAGGCCGTGACCTGGGCCGCCTTGGGCCTGCCCTTGCCGGTGTGGCAGGTCAGGCAGTCGGGCTCCTGCAGCCAGGGGGTGCGGGCCTTGATGACCTCGGCCGAGGCCACGCTGCGGGCCTTGAGATGGCGCAGAAAGAGCCCGGCGCGCTGCTTGCCCTGGGCCAGCTCGCCCTTGAGCAGGCCGATGGTGTGATCCTCAAGCAGGCCGTGGCACTTACCGCAGCCGATGCCCTTGGAGGCGTGGTTGTCGCGCAGACAGCGGGTAACGCCCGTGGGACTGTCCGGATGGCAGCGCGAGCAGGTCTCCTCGCCACGGCCGCTCAGGTAGTTGGCGTGGAAGCCGTGCATGGCCGCGGGCAGGTTGAGCCGGGCCGGGTCGCCCTTGGCGTTGAGCAGGGGATCGGGATGGCAGCCCTGGCAGAGCATGGGCTTGCCCGCCTGGGCCTGGGCCAACAGCGTGGTGCCGCTGCGCTTGTCGTGCACGGCCAGGATGTTGCGGGCCGTCTCCTCGGAGATGCCCGAGGAGTTGTTCGTGCGCCAGGGGCCGCCGTGGCAGCTGCGGCAGCCCATCTCCGCGCCCACCGGCGCCACGGCCTGGGTCTGGGCCAGGACCTTGCCCGTGGCCGTGTCCTTGGCCGTGACCGTGAAGAGCGGATAGGGGTTGACCCCGCCGCCGTCCACGTAGGGCGTCACGGGCAGGCCCGCCGCCTCGAAGGTCTTGCTCTTTTCGTTGTAGGCCATGACGCCCTCGGGCCCCTTGCCCGCGGCTGTGACGTTCAGGGGCAGCTCCTTGCCCAGGATGGACGGGGCGTACCTCCAGAACTCCACGTGGGCCGAGGGATTGCGGGCGTCGGCCGGGGCCGCGTAGGCCATCTCCACGCCCGCGCTCACCAACTGGGGCTTGGCCCCCCGCTTGATGAGCACCGCGCCCATGGCGTTGCCCGGGGGCAGAAAGGAGAAGGAGCCGTCGCAGTCCGTGATGCACTTCATGCCGAGCGTGTTCCAGGCAAGCAGCACGTAGGCGTCGGTCTTGGGGTTGAAGGCCGGGACGGCCATGGGCAGCGGCTTGACCTCCACCACCCAGCGTTCGTCCGGGGCCTTGTGGTTCAGGTCCACGGTCACGTACAGGGCGATGGCCCGGCGGTCCTTGGCCGAGCCCTCGAACAGGGGCATGTGCTCGAAGATCCGGCCCTGGCCCGTGATGTAGGCCTCCAGGCCCACGGTGGCGACCTTCTCGGTGCGTTTGCGGATGTCGTTGTCTCCGCCCGTCTCGTGGCAGACGCCGCAGTGGTCGTCGAACAGCCTCTTGCCCGCCTTGAGCAGCTTGGCGTCCTCGGCCGAAAGGGCGGCCGCCCGGCCGACGGCCGGCGCAAGCAGCAGCGCCAGGAGAAGCGCGGCGAGGCCCTGCACCAGTTTTTGCAACTTCCTCGTCTCCATGAACTCCTCTCCTTTGTCTTGCGTCTGTCGGGTCGGATGGATCGCGGCCCCGGCCACAGAGGGGAGCCGATTCTCAACTTTCCATAGCATGGTGCATACCTGGGGCAATGATTGTTATTTCCAGGCCGATGCCCCCGCCGCAACGCGCTTCCGATTGCAACCCGGCACAAGGCGCGCTACAAGCGTGTGCGCCCGGCGTGGACAGCCTCCGCGGCGGGCGCCTACTCACGACTCCGGGGGAAGTTCATGGTCCGCCTGACCCTGATTCTTGCACTGGCCCTCTGTCTGTCCGGCACGGCCCAGGCCTTCGACGAAACCGCGGCCAAGGCCCGCGCGGCCGAGGAATCCGTATCCTGCGCCGCCTACTACGAAATCATCGCCAACTGCCTGGAGGCCACCCGGCCCCTGGACAAGGACCTGGCCGGCCGCTACCGGGCCCTGCGCCAGAAACTCACCCAGCAGGCCGAGGACTGGAGCGGCAAGCCCGAGACCCAGGCCGTGGACGACGCCCTGGCCGGCATGGCCCGCGAAATCCGCCAGGACTGCAATGCCCTGGCCCCGCTCAAGGACCGCTACAAGGAAGTCTGCAAAACCCTGGTGGAGAAACCCAATGCCCGCCTGGGCCACTGGCTCGGGCAGCAGTAGCCGTTACCGCCGCCGCAGGATATCCGCCCGCAAAACCAGCGCGTCCGGCGATTCCCGCCTTTCACAGATTAAGCGTTGAATTCTTGATATTTCTTGATACGATGGGGCCACGAGCATCAATCCCAGGAGCCCCTGTGACCGGAAACGCCCCGGAGACCACCGCCGCGCCCGCCCACATCGAACCGGTGTTCGTGGCTCGGCAGCCCATCTTCGACCGCTCGGAGAAGGTCTGGGGCTACGAGCTGCTCTTCCGTCACAGCGCCGAGGCCAGCACGGCCAACATCTCCGAATCCCGCGTGGCCACCTCCAAGATGGTGGCCGACGGCTTCACCCTGGCCCAGGCCGGGCTGCCCCCCGGCTGCAAGCTCTTCATCAACTTCCCGGACGAGCTGCTCCTGGACGGCACGGCCTTCGCCCTGCCGCGGGAACAGTGCGTGGTGGAAATCCTGGAGACCGTGACGCCCAGCCCGGCCATCCTTTCGGCCTGCGCCAAGCTCAAGGCCGCGGGCTACGTCCTGGCCCTGGACGACTACTTCGGTCACGCCACACTGGACCCCTTCCTGGCGCTGGCCGACATCGTCAAGGTGGACCTCCAAGGCCGCAGCCGCAAAGAAATCGAGGACCTGACCCGCAAGCTCCAGGACGGCACACGGCAGCTCCTGGCCGAGAAGGTGGAGGACGCGGCCACCCATGCCCTGGTCAAAGGCCTGGGCTACGCCCTGTTCCAGGGTTTCCACTTCAGCCGCCCGGAAACCCTGTCCGGCCGCAAGATATCCGGGGCCGCCGCGTCCCGGGTCAAGCTCCTTTCCGAACTGGCCAGCGAGGACTTCGACCTCATGAAACTGGCCCGGATCATCTCCGGCGACGCGGCCGTGAGCTATCGCCTGCTCCAGTTCATCAACTCGGCCTTCTTCGCCCGGCCCTTCAAGATCGGCTCCATTCCCCAGGCCGTGTCCACCCTGGGCCAACGGCCCCTGCGCCACTGGCTCATGGCCGTGATCCTCTCGGACCTCTCGCCCACGCCCCAGGCCAAGGAGATCTGCACGAACTCGGTACAGCGGGCCAAGTTCCTGGAGAACCTGGCCAACCAGGTCCGCACGGCCCCGCGGCCGCCGGACTCCATGTTCATGCTCGGCCTGCTCTCGCACCTGGACCTTCTGCTCGGCACGAACATGGACCGGGTCCTCTCGGGCATGTCCCTGGACGAGGAGATCGCCGGGGCCCTGCGCGGGGAGCCCAACCGGGCCAGACTCTGGCTCGATCTCGTGGCGCAGCTGGAGGTGGGGGAGTGGGGCGGAGCCCAGGATCTGCTGGGACGCCTGGGCCTGGACCCCATGGAGGCGGCCCGGCAGCAGGCCGACGCCGCGGCCTGGACCCGCCAGGCCCTGGAGGCGGCCTAACCTCGGCGCAACGCCGCGCGCATCCCCTGCGCGCGGTTTTGCACAGACGACACGCCGCGGCTGTCGCGGACGTCTCCGCACTCTGCTAGGAATCGATGAAGCTGCCCGGGAACTCGGTGCGCAGCTGGATCAGGGCCGTGCGGGCCTGATCCATGTCGCGGAAGACCCCGGCCTGGACCACGTGCACCTCGCGGCCGCCCTGGATCATGGTGCGGATGCGGCTGCCCGGGAAGCCGGACTGCACGAGCCGGTCGCGCAGCCGCAGCGCGTTCTCCTCCACCGCGAAGGCGCCCACCCGGATGTAGTAGCCGCTCTGGGCGGCCTGCTGCTGCGCGGGCGCGGGCCGGGACGCGGCCTGCTGCGAGGAGCGGGACTGGCGGTTGTCCGCCAGGTAGGAGGACGGGGCCGAGTAGCTGCCGATGGCCGCCACCCGCACCTTGACCACGCCCGCCCGGGCCGAGCCCAGCTGGCGGGCCGCGCCGTAGGAGAGGTCGATGATGCGGCCGTCCACGAAGGGGCCGCGGTCGTTGATGAGCAGGTCCACCTGGCGGCCGTTCTGGAGGTTGGTCACGCGGACCACGGTGCCCAGGGGCAGGGTCTTGTGCGCCGCGGAAATGGCGTACATGTCATAGACGTCGCCGCTGGCGGTCTTCTTGCCATGGAAGTCGTCGCCGTACCAGGAGGCGACGCCCACCTCGCTGTAGCCGCGGGCGTCGCGCAGGGGGTAGTAGGTGCGCCCCAGCACGGTGTAAGGGTCGGTCTTGGGGTCGTACACGTCCTGCCAGCGCTGGACGTTGTGGGAGTCGGTCTGGGCCTGGACAGGACGGGAGGAGCGGCTGGGCGTGAGCGACGAGGACAAGAGGGAGCAGCCGCCCAGGGCGAAGAGCAGAACAGCCGTGAGGATGATGCGGGTGAGACGCATGATCGTTCCCTCCCTGGAGATCGGTCTCGCTCCTTTCCTTGCAGCAGTCATGCCAACATCTTCCGCGGCCCTGGCCGTTTTCCCGGGAACGCCCGGGGAGCCAGGGAAACGTGCGGTTTTTCCCCTTGCATCCGGTCCCGGGCTGGCATATAAGCGGCTCGCCCCGCACGGACCCCGGCGTCAATATCCCCGCGCAACCCTTATCCCAAAACGATTCCGATGAAAACACAAAACAATTCCCTGCGCAATGTGGCCATCATCGCCCACGTCGACCACGGCAAGACCACCCTGGTGGACGCCCTGTTCCGCCAGAGCGGCCTGTTCCGCGACAACCAGGAAGTGGCTGAACGGCTCATGGATTCCATGGACCTGGAGCGCGAACGCGGCATCACCATCGCGGCCAAGAACTGCTCCGTGTCCTGGCAGGGGATCAAGATCAACATCATCGACACTCCGGGCCACGCCGACTTCGGCGGCGAGGTGGAGCGCTCCCTGGCCATGGCCGACGGCGCCATCCTTCTGGTGGACGCCTCGGAAGGCCCCCTGCCCCAGACCCGCTTCGTGCTCAAGAAGGCCCTGGAGGCCGGTCTGCCCATCATCGTGGTGGTGAACAAGATCGACCGCGCCGACGCCCGGCCCGACGAGGTCCTGAACGAGGTCTATGACTTGTTCATCGACCTGGACGCCGACGAGTCACAGCTCGAGTTCCCCCTGCTCTACGCCATCGGCCGCCAGGGCGTGGCCATGCTGGACCGCCACGAGGAGGGCAAGGACCTCGCCCCGCTCTTCGCCGCCATCCTGGAACACATCCCGGCCCCGTCCTTCGACCCCGAGGCCCCCTTCCAGATGCTCGTCTGCGACCTGGGCTATTCCGACTACCTGGGGCGTCTGGCCATCGGCAAGGTGGTCAACGGCCACGTCAAGGCCAACGAGAGCCTGGTCTGCCTGGGCGAGGGCGAGGTCCAGACCCCGCTCAAGGTGCTCAAGCTCCAGACCTACAAGGGTCCCCAGCTGGTCCCGGCCGAGGACGCCGCGCCCGGCGACATCGTGGTCCTGGCGGGCATCGAGGACGTGAAGATCGGCGACACCATCTGCACCAAGGAGGCCCCCAAGGCCCTGCCGCGCATCACCGTGGACGAGCCCACGGTGTCCATGCGCTTCGCCATCAACACCTCGCCCCTGGCCGGCCGCGAGGGCAAGATCGTGCAGAGCAACAAGATCCGCGAGCGCCTGCTCAAGGAGACCCTCAAGAACGTGGCCATCCGCGTGGACGACTCCGAGGACCGCGACAGCTTCATCGTCAAGGGCCGCGGCGAGTTCCAGCTGGCCATCCTCATCGAGACCATGCGCCGTGAGGGCTTCGAGCTCACCGTGGGCCGCCCCGAGGTCATCCTCAAGCACAAGGACGGCCAGGTCCTGGAACCCATCGAGAAGCTCTTCGTGGATTGCGAGGAGTCGTTTTTGGGCGTGGTCACGGAAAAGCTCTCGGTGCGCAAGGGCAAGATGACCAACCTGGTGAACAACGGCCGGGGCCGCGTGCGCATCGAGTTCAGCGTGCCCTCGCGGGCCCTCATCGGCTACCGCGACGAATTCCTCACCGACACCAAGGGCACAGGCATCATGAACTCCTACCTGGAGGGCTACGGCCCGCACCGCGGGGAGTTCCCCTCGCGCTTCACCGGCTCCCTGGTGGCGGACCGGGCAGGGGTGGCGGTGCCCTATGCCCTGTTCAACCTGGAGCCGCGCGGCCAGCTCTTCGTCACGCCCACCGAGCCGGTCTATGAGGGCATGATCGTGGGCGAGCACAACCGGGACAACGACCTGGACGTGAACGTCTGCAAGGAGAAGAAGCTCACCAACCTGCGCGCCGCGGGCAAGGACGAAAACGTGATCCTTTCGCCGGTGCGGCCCATGACCCTGGAGCGGGCCATCCACTTCATCAAGGACGATGAAGCCGTGGAGGTCACGCCCCAGTCCATCCGCCTGCGCAAGTCCGTGCTCTCGGCGCAGAAGCGCCACACCCTGCGCGGGGAAGCCAAGAAGAAAGAGATGGGCAAGTAGGGCTACATCAGCAGGATCTTCCCGTTCAGGAAGAAGAACAGGGCCACGCTCAGGACCAGGATCAGGATCGCGGTTTCGGCCAGGCCGCGCAGCCGGGTCCCGTCGGGGCCGATGCGCAGGGCGATGGCCCGGGTGCGGGCCGCGGCCAGGAGCAGGATCACGGCCCCGGACGCGAAGCAGACCTGGCTCACGATGCCGAGTTGGCGGATGGCCTCGTGCTTGCCCTCGGCCGGCGCCAGGAAAAGGAGCAGGTCCACCCGCTCCAGCACGAAGCCGAAGGCCATCAGGGCCACGGACGTGCGCACCCAGGCGAGAAAGGTGCGGGTGTTGGCCAGGTGCGTGGTGGTGCGGGCCAGGCGGTCGCGTTCGTCCTGACAGTCCTGGCCGGTGGCGTGCGCTGGTTTCTGGTTCATGGCGCCTCCTCGCCCTCCCATATACCCGAATGGGCCCGGCATTCCAGCCCCGCCCGGACACTTCCCTCTGCCGGGGTTTTCAAGTCCGGGCCACGGTGCTACAACCGGAGCAGTCCGCGACCTCCGGGAGACCCTCGTGCATTTCCTCGCGCGCCTGCTGCTCAAGACCCTGCGCCCCTCGGCCCGCGCCTTTTTCGAGGAAGGCCGCGCCGAGGGCATGTCCTGGGCCGAGCTCATCCACGGCTACGCCTACGCCCGCTGGCCCTATCTCTACATCGGCGTGGCCACCGGTCGGCGCAAGGCCGCCGGGATCCTGCTCCTGCCCCTGATCCTGCTCCTGGCCCGCCACCGGCCGCCCTTCCCGCCCAAAAACCGGCCGCACCCGGACTGGGCCGACTCCTACCACGGCAAGGCCGTGCCCCTGGAGGAGGCCTCGCGCCTGGTGCGCGTGGACCGGGCCGTGGAGCTGCGCGACCTGGAGCAGGTGGTGCCCTATGCCCTGGCCCGCGACATCGTGCTGAAAAACCCCGAGCGCATCACGCTCCTGGACTGCCCCTGCCGCGTGGTGCGCGAGAAGCACTGCGAGCCGGTGAGCGTCTGCCTCATCGTGGGCGAGCCCTTCGCCTCCTTCATCCTGGAGCACCACCCCGGCCGCGCACGGGCCATCACGCCCGAGGAGGCCGTGCGCATCCTCCGCGAGGAGGACGCCCGCGGCCATGTGCACCACGCCTTCTTCAAGGAGGCCATGCTCGGCCGCTTCTACGCCATCTGCAACTGCTGCTCCTGCTGCTGCGGGGCCATGCAGGCCCAGCGCCACGGCATTCCCATGCTCTGCTCCTCGGGCTTCCTCTGCCGGGTGGACGCGGAGGCCTGCGTGGGCTGCGGCCTGTGCCTCTCCTCCTGCCAGTTCCAGGCCCTGTCCGTGCGCGACAAGCGCTGCACCGTGGACGTGAGCAAATGCATGGGCTGCGGGGTCTGCGCCTCGCACTGCGCCAAATCGGCCCTGTCCCTGGTCCGGGCCCCGGAAAAGGGCGAACCCCTGGAAATCCGCAAGCTCCTGGGGGCGGCCTAGGTGGACTTCGCTCCGGACGCCCTGCTGCTCTCCTTCGGCAGCGCCTATTTCTGGCTGCTGACCCGGATCATGGGCTAGCCCTTGCCCGGCCGGATTCCTTGGGCTAGGGTCCGGCGCACAACCCCAACCGAGGACCTTCCATGAGCATTGATCCCGCCGTCCTGCGTTCGAGCCTCCTGACCATGCTCCGCCGCCGGGTCCAGGCCCAGGACGAGGACCGCCGCCGCGAGGCCCTGACCGAATACCTGGCCGTCACGGGCACGGCCCCGGACAAGGACCAGGCCGCGGCCCTGGCCGGCATGGTGCCGCCGGTGCTGCCCGGGCTCTACGAGAAGTGGATCGCCATGTTCCTGGACCGGCTCTTCGAGACCGTGCCCCTGGAACAGGTCGCGGTGCTGGCCGAGGACACCCCGGACAACGAGGCCGCCGTGGTCTTGGCCTATCTCATGTTCCTGGAGTCCGCGCGCATGGAGAAGCAGGTGCAGGAAGACCTGGAGGCTTACGGCCTGGCGCATTCCGGCGACACGGACCAGGGCGGCCTGGTGGCCGGGTTCCTGCGTTCGCGCATCCTGGAGCTGGCCCGCGAGATGAACGACCGGGACAAGAGCCAGAGCACCCACTGAGCCCATGGCCCGCACCCTGCTCCTGGGCGTGCTGGCCGCCCTGTTCTTCAGCAGTACCTTCGTGCTCAACCGGGCCATGAGCCTGGAAGGCGGGCACTGGGCCTGGACCGCGGCCCTGCGCTACGGCCACATGCTCGCGCTCCTGGCGCTCTGGCTGGCGGCCACCCGGCAGGGCGCCGTGCTGCGCGGGGTCTGGCAGGTGTTCCGGGCCAATCCCCTGTTCTGGACCGTCACCGGCAGCGTGGGCTTCGGCGTGTTCTACGCGCCGCTCTGCTACAGCGCCGGGCAGGTGCCGGGCTGGGTGGCGGCCGCCACCTGGCAGTCCACCATCCTGGCCACGCCTCTGGTGCTCCTGTTCTTCGGCCGCCAGGTGCCCACGCGGGGTCTGGTCTTCACCGGCCTCATCTTCCTGGGCATCGTGCTGGTGAACGCGGAGCAGGCCCCGCCGGACGCCACCCTGTCCGGGGTCCTGCGCGGCGCGCTGCCCGTGTTCCTGGCCGCACTGGCCTATCCCCTGGGCAACCAGCTGGCCTGGGAGGCGCGGCGCGGCGGGCACCGCTTCGCGCCGCGCGTGGACCATCCGGTGCTGGGCAACAGCCTGGGCCTGGTGCTGCTCCTGTCCCTGGGCTCCCTGCCCTTCTGGGCCGGGCTGCTCCTGGTCACGCGGCCTGCCCCGCCCCCGGCCGGGCAGGTGGCCCAGACCGCCCTGGTGGCCCTGCTGGCCGGGGTGGTGGCCACGGGAATCTTCCTGCACGCCCGCAACCGGGCGCGCGGCTCCTACGAGCTGGCCGCGGTGGACGCCACCCAGGCCATGGAGGTGGTGTTTTCGCTCCTGGGCGAGATGGTTGTTCTGGGCGGAGCGGCTCCCGGTCCCATGGGCTGGGCCGGGGTGGGGCTGGTGACCCTGGGCCTGGCGCTCTACGTGCTCCGCCAGGCTTCCGGCCGCTAGGATTGGGGCGCAGCCCCGATCATCGACTCCACGGCGTCCGCCACCCTGGCCCCGTCCGGGGGCTCGGGCTGCTCCAGCAGGGCGGACTGGAGATTGATCTCGCGCACCAGGGGCACGTTGCGCATGTCCTTGAAGTTCTTCCAGACCGAGGCGGCCTTGGCCGGGCTGCCGCCGCGGGCCAGGGTCAGCCCAAGGTAGAGCCAGGCCTCGTGATCCTCGCGGCTGGTCCGGAGCACGCGCTCGAACTCCACCTTGGCCTGCACGAACTTGGCCTGGCGATACAGGCAGCAGCCCAGGCAACGGCGGGCGTCGTTGTTGTTCGGCTCCTTCTGGAGCAGTTCCTTGAACTTGGCTTCGGCCTCGGAAAAATTCCCGGCGGCAAAAGCCGCGTTGGCGGCGTTCAGGATGGGCAGGGTCTCGGAGGTGCGGGCCTGGGGGCGGCCCTCCTCCTCGCCGCGCAGGCGGCGGAAGGCTCCGAGGAACAGGTTGCGGCGGGAGAGATCGACCTCTTTCTTCTGGGACATGGGCTGCTCCGGGAAAAATGTTGGCCGCACGATACCCGATGCCCACGCCAAATCAAGCCCGGGCCTTGCCATTTGACCCCGGACGTGGAATCACAGGCCCCATGCGCGGCGCCAGTTCCCTCCTCCTGGCCGACCTGGGCAGCCGGACCTGCACGGTCCGCGAACTGCCCGCTGAAATCCTGCGCCTGTTCCCGGGCGGCAGAGCCCTGGCCGGGCATCTCCTGCGGCCATTCATCCACCTGCCCTGGGACCACCCGGACATGCCCGTGCTCCTGCTGGCCGGACCGCTGGCGGGCACGGACGCGCCCTGCGCCGGCCGCTGCCATCTCACATCGCGCTCGCCGCTCACCGGCCTTGCGGGCGACGACGCCGCAGGCGGCAACCTGGGCCGCGAGCTGGCCCGCGCCGGGTTCCTGGGCCTCATGCTCACCGGCAAAAGCACCACCCTCCTGGGGCTGGAGATCCGGGACGGTGCGGCGTGCCTGGTGGACGCCGCGGCCCTCCGGGGCGCGGCCACGGACAAGGTCTTCGACGCGCTCGCGCGCTTCGGCTCCGTGGCCTGCGTGGGACCGGCGGCCGAGCGCGGGGCGCGCTGCGCCGAAGTGCGCGTGGACCGCCATTTTTCGGCCGGGCGCTGCGGCCTGGGCCTGTGCCTGGCCGCCAAGGGCCTCAAGTACGTGGCCGTGTCCGGCCTCGGCGAGGTCGTGGTCCAGGACCCGGACGGCCTGGCCCTGGCCCGGGCCGACATCGAACGGCTTTTCCACGCCTCGCCCGTGCTCTGCGGCCCCCTGGGCTTCCAAAAACACGGCACGGCCGCGCTCCTGGACCTGATCCGCAGCCGGGGCATGCTGCCTGCGGAAAATTTCCGGCGCACGAACCTGCCCGGCATGGAGCGCTGCAACGCCCCGGCCCTGGCCGCGCGCCACGGCTCCCGGCCCGTGGCCTGCCCGGGCTGCCCCGTGGGCTGCGCGCACGTGGACCGGCTGGGCCGCACCCTGCCCGGTCTGGAGGCGCTTTCCCATCTCACGGCCCTGCTGGGCCGGGCCGACCCGAATCTGGCCGTGGAGGCCAGCGACCTCTGCGCCCGGCTGGGCCTGGACCCGGTTTCCGCGGCCGGAGCCCTGGCGGCCTGGGCCGAAATCACGGACCAGAAGCCCACGCCCTGGGCCGTGCTCAACCTCCTGGAGGACACGGCCTACGGCCGGGGCGACGGCGCGCTCCTGGCCCTGGGCGCGCGGGAGCTGGCCCGGGTCCTGGGCCGCCCGGACGCGGCCATGGCCGTGAAGGGGCTGGAGATGTCCGCCTTTGACCCGCGCGGAGCCTGCGGCCTGGCCCTGGGTTCCGCCGTGAGCACACGCGGGGCCGATCCCTGGCGGGCCATGGCGTTCAGCCACGAGCTCCTGCGCAAACCCGTGGCCACGGACCGCTTTTCCTGGAGCGGCAAGGCCCGCATGGTCAAGCTGGCCGAGGACACGCTGGCCGCGGCCGAATCCCTGCCCGTGTGCCGTCTGGCCTTCCTGGCCGCGGGCCTGGAGGAATACGCCAAGGCCTTCGCGGCCGTCACCGGGATTCCGGTCACGGGCCGGGACCTGGCCCGCATGGGCGAGCGCGCGGTGTACCAGGAGCGGTGCATGAACGCGGCCCTGGGCTGCACGGCCGCGGACGACGACCTGCCTGCGCGCTTCTTCACGGAAGCGGGCGACCCGGGCCAGGGATCCGCCACCCCGGCCCTGAACCGCGCGGCCTTTCTGGAGGCCCGCGGCCGCTACTACCGGGTGCGCGGCCTGGATGAAAACGGCCTGCCCGTGCAGGACAAGGCCGAGGAACTGGAGCTGGCATGGACCGCCCGCTGAAGGACTGCGCCGCGCGGCTGGCCCGGGCGGGCCTGGCCCGGGAACAGGACGCCCTGTTCCTGGCCCTGGACGACGCGGTCCTGGCCAGCGATCCCGCGCATCCGGACCGGCCCGCGCTGGAGCAGGCCCTGCTCGCGCTCCAGGCCGGGGCCGTGGCCTGCCTGCGCCCGGCCGAGCCCTACGCCACCATCCTGGACTTCCTCATCGCCGGGCGCCCCGCGGCCCTGTTCCCCCGGGACAACGAGACCCGCCTCTTTCTCCACGACCTGCCCGTGGCCTGCGAGTTCTCGGCCCAGGCCCTGGTCCAGGGGCTGGCCCGGCGCAAGGGCCTGATCCTGCCCGGCCCGCGCCTGGCGGCCGTGGGTCCGTTCACCCCGGAGCAGGCCTTGGTGACCTTGAGTTCGCTCTGCTTCGCCGCGTTCGTCCTGTTCTTCTCCGCCTGCCTGGAGGACCTGCGCGCGGGCCGGGCCACGCCCGCGCAGCGAGCGGCCTTGGGCCGCGCCGCGTCCTTCCTGCCGCCCGCGCGCACGGACCTGCCGGTTCTGGCCCGCGGCCCGTTCCGGGACGGACCCGCGGCCTGCGCGGCCATGGCCCAGGCGGGGCGCGCCACCGTGGACTACGGCCTGGTGGACTCGGCCTTCGGCAACGTCTCGGCCCTGGTGGACCACACCGTGTGGATCAGCGAGACGGGCAGCTCCCTGGACCGGCTGGAGGGCGAGACCGTGGCCTGCCCCCTGGACGGCTCCAGTTGCGAAGGCATCACGGCCTCCAGCGAACTCCCGGCCCACAACGCCATCTACGCCGCCGTCCCGCAGACGCGCTGCATCCTGCACGGCCATCCCAGGTTCGCGGTGATCCTGTCCCTGGACTGCGAGCGCGGGGATTGCCCGGAACGCGGCCACTGCCATCTGCGCTGCCCGGAGCCGCGCAGCGCGGGCGGGGTCCCCATCGTGCCCGGCGAGACCGGCAGCGGCCAGTGGGGCCTGGGCCGCACCCTGCCCCCGGCCCTGGCCCGGAACAACGCGGCCATTGTCCTGGGCCACGGCCTGTTCGCCACGGGCCGCCGGGACTTCCAGGAGGCCTTCGCCGTCCTGCTGGACACGGAAAACGCCTGCCGGGAGGAATACTTCCGGCGGGTGCGGGACCTGGGAGGCTGATGCCGCTCCTGGAATCGCGGCTGCCCGCCGCGCCCCTGCCCCTGCGCAACGGCCACGCCGAGACCCTTTTTGCCGGGCTGTTGCGGCGCGGACCCAGGGTGGACTTCGTGCGCGAGCGGCTGGAGCTGGCCGACGGCGACTTCCTGGATCTGGACTGGAGCCGGGTGGGCGCGCGGCGGCTGGCCCTGATCACCCACGGCCTGGAGGGCCATTCGCGGCGGCCCTATGTCCTGGGCATGGCCCGGGCGCTGAACGCCGCGGGCTTCGACGTGGTGGCCCGCAATCTGCGCGGCTGTTCCGGCGAGTTGAACCGCCTGCCCCGGGCCTATCACAGCGGCGAGACCGAAGACCTGCGCGCCGTGCTGGAACACGCCCTGGCCCCCGGAAACTACGAGGCCGTGGCGCTGGTGGGCTTCAGCGTGGGCGGCAACCAGACCCTGCGCTTCCTGGGCGAGGACCCCGCAAGCGTGCCCGGGGCCGTGGCCGCGGCAGTCTGCGTGTCCGTGCCCTGCCACCTGGCCGCCTCGGAGCGCGCCCTGGCCCGGCCGGGCAACCGCATCTACCTCAACAATTTCCTCAAGACGCTCTGCGCCAAGGTGCGGCGCAAGACCCGCGACTTCCCGGGCCTGGTGGACCTGGACCGGCTGGAGCGGGTGCGCGACTTCCGGGACTTCGACGACCTGTTCACGGCCCCGCGCCACGGCTTCCGCGACGCGGCCCACTACTACGCCGAGGCCTCCAGCCTGCCGGTGCTGGCGGACGTGCGCGTGCCCACCCTGGTCCTCAACGCGAAAAACGACCCCTTCCTGACCCCGGAGTGCTTTCCCGAGGCCCAGGCCCGGGCCAACGCCGCGCTCTTCCTGGAGGTCCCGGCCACGGGCGGACACGTGGGATTCGTGCCGCCCCGGCCCGGCCCTTACCGATCCGAAGTCCGGGCCGCGGAGTTCCTGGCCCGGGTCCTGCCGGGCTAGTAGTTCTTGCGGCGGGCGAAGCCGCCGCCCAGCACGCTGAAGGTGTTCTCCACAATGAACAGGGCCTGCGGGTCCCGGGTGAAGACGATCTCCTCCAGCCGCTTGAGCTGGATGTTGTTGATGACCGTCATGACGATGTCCCGGTCCAGGCCGGAGAACGCGCCCTTGGCCCTGAGGAAGGTGGCCCCGCGGCCCAGGTCCTGGAGGATGGCCTGGGCGATCTCTTCCCTTTTTTCCGAGATGATGAAGGCGATCTTGCGCTGGCTGAACAGGGCCAGCACGTAGTCCACCACGTTGGCCGTGATGAAGACCAGGATGAGCGAGGCGATGACCAGGTCCACCGGGAGGTACACCAGGGTCGCCAGGAACAGGGCCGCATTGTAGAAAAAGAAGAACCGTCCCGGCCCCAGGCCCCAGCGCTGGTTCAGGATCACGGCCACCACGTCCAGGCCCCCGCCGGAGCCCAGGGAGCGCAGCATGATCCCGGCGCCCAAGCCGCAGAGCACGCCCCCGGCCACGGCGGCGTAGAGCTGGTCGCGCACGCCCAGGTCCACGGGCAGGAACTGGTGGAAGACCGCGGTGAGCAGCGCGGCATAAAGGCTGTAGAAAAAGAAGCGGCGGCTCACGAAGACCCAGCCCAGCACGAACAGCGGCAGGTTGAGCAGGGCGTACCAGGCCGCCGCGCTCAGGGCCTGGCCTGTGTAGGACAGAAGCAGGGCCGTGCCGAACACGCCGCCGGTGACGAAGCCGTGGCGCACCACCACGCCCTTGGTGCCGATGGTGTAGAGCAGGGCCCCGGCCGTGAGCAGGAACAGATTCCAGGCCGGGGAATAGGCGAAGTTCTGGAATGAGGGCCGGACCAGTCGCATGGCCCAATCTAGACACAAGTCCCGCGGGAGTTCAACCCGCCAAGCTCAACCCCTGAAGCAGCCCCGGCCAGATGGTGTCCAGGGTCAAAAGCAGGGTCAGCCCGGCCATGACCACCACCGTGATCCAGGCCACGGCGTTGAACACCGGCCCGTTCACCGCGTCGCCCATGAGCCTGCGGTCGTTGATGAGCAGGAGCATGAACACGAGCACGAAGGGCAGGACCATGCCGTTCACCACCTGGGAGAGATACATGATGGCGATGAGCGGGGCCCCGGGCAGGAGGATGGCCGCGGCCGAAAGCACGATGCTGGCCGTGAACAGCCAGAAGAACTGGGGCGCCTCGCCAAAGCCCTTGTCCACGCCCAGCTCCCAGCCCATGCCCTCGCAGATGTAGTAGGAGGTGGAAAGCGGCAGGACGCAGGACGCGAAAAGCGAGGCGTTGCACAGGCCGAAGGCGAAGAGAAAGGAGGCGTATTCGCCCACCAGGGGCTTCAGGGCCAGGGCCGCGTCGGCCGCGGTCTCGATGGACAGGCCCTGGCGGTGGATGGTGGCCGCGCAGGCCACCACGATGAAGAAGGCCACGGCCACAGCCATGACGCAGCCCACGATCACGTCCATGCGGCAGTATGCGTAATTCTCGCGGGTAATGCCCTTCTCCACCACCGAGGCCTGCTGGTAGAACTGCATCCAGGGCGCGATGGTGGTGCCCACCACGCCCACCATCATGGTCAGGGACTCCGGCGTGATCCTTGTCTCGGGCAGGACCAGGCCGCGGCCCACGGCCAGCCAGTCCGGTTTGGCCAGGATGGCGGCCACGGGATAGGCCACATAGACCAGGCAGGCCACCAGGAAGACCTTTTCCACCAGGCGGTAGGAGCCCTTGACGATGAGCAGCCAGACCACCACCGCGGCCAGGGGCACGGACACGAAGCGGCTCACGCCGAAGATCTCCATGCCCGCGGCGATGCCCGCGAACTCCGAAACCGTGTTGCCCAGGTTGGTGAGGAACAGGGCGATCATCACGTAGAACGTGACCTTGAGACCGAAGGACTCGCGGATCAGATCCGAGAGGCCCTTGCCCGTGACCGCGCCCATGCGCGCGCACATCTCCTGGATGACCAGCAGGGCCACTGTGGTGGGCAGCAGCATCCAAAGCAGGGAGTAGCCGAAGTGGGCCCCGGCCAGGGAATAGGTGGCGATGCCGCCCGCGTCGTTGTCCACGTTGGCGGTGATGATGCCCGGCCCCAGCAGGCTCAGGAAAAGCACGATGTTGCGGCGGCTCAGGCCCCCGCTGAAGAGGCGCGCGCGTTCGTTCGACATGACCGGCCTCCGGGATCAGAAGCGCCGCGAGGCGCGGTACTGCTTGAGCCGCAGGGTGAAGGGCAGGAAGTGCTGCATCACGTCGTCGGCCGTGACGATGCCCTCCATGCGGCCCTCGGCGTCCAGCACGGGCAGCGCGGCCAGCCGGTACTTGACGATGAGCTCGTAGATGTCCTCGGGCTCGGCCGCCACGTCCACGCTCTTCACGTTCTCGGACATGAGCTCGGCCACCGGCGCGCCCGGCTCGGCCAGAAGCAGCTCGCGCAGGCTGAGCACGCCCAGGGGGCGGCCCTCGGCGTCCAGCACGTAGCCGTAGGCGATGCTCTCCACGTCCTCGGCCGTGGCCCGCACCTGGCGCAGGGCCTGCTCCGCGGTCATGTCCCTGGTCAGGGCCAGGAATTCGTTGTTCATGAGGCCGCCCGCGCTGTCCTCCTCGTGTTCCAGAAGTTCGCGGACCTTCTCGGCCTCCTCTGTGTCCATGAGGGTGAGCAGGTGGTTGGCCCGGGTCTCGTCCACCTCGGCCAGGAGGTCGGCGGCCTCGTCGGGCTCCATCTCATCCAGGATGTCCGAGGCGTGCTCGGCCTTGAGCTGGCTCAAGACCATGCCGCCCACCTCGGGCTCCAGCTCGCCGATGGCCTCGCCCGCGGTCTCCGGGTCCAGGGCGCCGATGACCGCCGGGATGGTGCGGTGCGGCAGCTGGGCGATGATCTCGGCCAGGTCCGCGGGGTGCATCTCCGAAAGCCGGTCGCGGGTCATGGTCAGGGCCAGGCGGTGCAGGCGGCCATCCAGGGGCTGCACGTACTCCCAGCCGATTTCCGCGCCCGGCACGGCCTTGCCCGTCCAGGCGGCCACACGCTCCACCGGCCTCAGGAAGCCCAGGCGGCGGAGCATGCCGCGCAGGCCCACGTCCGCGGCCCGCAGCACCAGCGAACTTGCGGTCTGGCCCAGCTTGAGGTCGTTGACCCGCAACACCCGGGCCCCGTCCACGTCCACGATCTGCTTGTCCAGGAGGTCGCGGCGCAGGAGCAGTTCCTCGGTCCCGGCCGGGACCTCGCGCAGGGCCGTGGCGTCCTTGGCCAGGATGAGTTCGCGGCGGAACAGGCTCACGGCGGCCCAGGGCAGGCTGCGGACCCGGCCGCGCCGGGTGATCACGATATGGGTGACCAACGGGAAGCGCTCGCCCGGCGTCACGGCCAGATCCGTGAGACGGCCCAGATACTCGCCGGACTCGGCGGTGACCCGCGCGCCGAGCACGGCACTCAAAAACACGAAACCGACGGCGCCGCTCATGGCCGCCTCCTTGGAGAGGAAAGAGGGCTAGTGGGAGGGCTACTTCTTGGCGTCGCCCTGGTCCGCGGCCTGCTCGGGAGTGTCCAAGGATCGTCTGAGCTCGCGCAGGGCCTTGCCCAGGCTCGCGCCGAGCTGGGGCAGTTTGCTCGGCCCCATGACCAGGAGCAGGACGATGAGAATGATGAACAAATGCATGGGTTGGAACAAGCCGCCGATCATGGCGCACCTCCTGGCTGGATGCTTGCGGTCGCAAAGCTGACCGCCTCATACTCCCTGCCCGAAGAAAAGGGAACCCGCACCCGGGAAGATTGCCGAGAGTTAATACGGAACTAAAGCAGGCCGGGCTCGGAATCGCGGGCGGCCTTCACGTGCTGGTAGGCCTTGGCCGTGGCCACGCGGCCGCGGGGGGTGCGCTTCAAAAAGCCGCACTGGATGAGGTAGGGCTCGTAGATGTCCTCGATGGTCCGCACCTCCTCGGAGCAGGCCACGGCCAGGGTCTTGGCCCCCACGGGGCCGCCGCCGAACTGCTCGATGACCACGGAGAGGATCTTGCGGTCCATCTGGTCCAGGCCGAAGGGGTCCACGTCCAGGCGGTCCAAGGCCAGCTCGGCCATGTCCTGGTCCACCACCTCGCGGCCCTGCACGTGGGCGAAATCGCGCACCCGGCGCAGGAGCCGGTTGGCGATGCGCGGCGTGCCCCGGCTGCGGCGGCCGATGGCGGAGGCCCCCTCCTCGCTCACCTCGATGCCCAGGATGCGCGCGGCCCGCAGGACGATGCGCGAAAGATCGGCCGGAGTGTAGAAGTCCAGGCGGAAGATGCAGCCGAAACGGTCGCGCAGGGGCGAGGTCAAAAGCCCGATGCGCGTGGTGGCCCCCACCAGGGTGAAGGGCTCCAGGTCGATCTTCACCGTGCGTGCGCCAGGACCGGCGCCGATGATGAGGTCGATCTTGTTGTCCTCCATGGCCGGATAGAGGACCTCCTCCACGCTGGGCGGCATGCGGTGGATCTCGTCGATGAACAGGATGTCGTTGCGCGAAAGGTTGGTGAGCACCGCGGCCAGATCGCCGGTGCGCTCCATGACCGGCCCCGAGGTGGAGACGATGTTCACGCCCATCTCCGCGGCCATGATCTGGGCCAGGGTGGTCTTGCCCAGGCCGGGGTTGCCGTAGAAGAGCGTGTGGTCCAGGGCCTTGCCGCGCTCGCGGGCGGCCCGCACGAAGACCTCCAGGTTGGCGCGCAGCTCGTCGTGGCCGATGAAGTCGGCCAGCCGTCTGGGCCGGATGGTGTCGTCGGGGGGCTGGCAGTGGCTCATTTTCGTGCCGAAGCGATCCTCTTGAGGGCTTGGCGGATGGCCCCGGCGGCGTCCAGGTCAGGCTCCGCGGCGAAGATGTCCTGGAGCAGGGGCCGGGCCTCCTCTTCGGAGTATCCCAGGTTCTTGAGCCCGGCAAGGGCGTCCAGGTACTCGTCCGCAGGACGGGCGGCTTTGCCCTTGGCCGGGGCCTTGCCCAGGGGACCCTTGATCTTCTCCACCTTGTCCTTGAGGAACCAGAGAATCTGGCGGGCCGACTTGGGGCCGATGCCCGGCACCGTGGCCAGAGTGGCGTCGTCCTCGCGGAAGGCGATCTCGCGCAGATGCTCGGGCGTGAACTGGGCCAGGATGGCCAGGGCCTTCTTGGGACCCAGCTTGTCGATGGAGATGAGGGTGCGGAAGACCTCGCGGTCCTCGGAGGTGGGGAAGCCGTAGAGATCGATGGCGTCCTCGCGGATCACGGTGTGCACGAAGAGCGCGGCCTGCCCGCCCGGGGCCGGGAGCCCGGCCAGGGCCGAGCTGGGCATGAAGACCTCGTAGCCCACCCCGCCCGCCGTGGCCAGCAGGCAGGTCTTTGCGGAAATCTCCAGCACGCGGCCTTCAAGATAGGCGATCATGCCAGCCCTGCCATTTTCCGGAAACGGCGCTCATTGAGGTGGCAGACGGCCACGGCCAGGGCGTCGCTGGCGTCCAGGGGCCAGTCCGGGTCCTTGACCCCCAGCACGCGGGCCACCATGAAGGCCACCTGCTTCTTGTCCGCCGAGCCCACGCCCACCAAGCTCTTTTTGACCTTGGAGGGCTCGTATCCGGCCACGGCGAGGCCCGCCACGCCGCAGGCCGCCAGGGCCGCGCCCCGGGCTTGGCCCAGCTTGAGGGCCGAGGCCGTGTTCTCGGCCACGAAGACGTTCTCCATAGCCGCCTCGCCGGGGCCGTGGCGTTCGATGACCGCCGCGACCTTGCGAAAGATGGCGCCCAGCCGGGCGGCCATGTCCTTGTCGCCGGTGCGAATGGTCCCGGCCTCCAGGAGGCGGGCCTGGCCCGAGACCTCGGCCACCACGCCGAAGCCCGTGACCCGGGAGCCCGGGTCCAGCCCCAGGACCACCACCCCGGCCATGCTAGTCGGCCGAGAAGTCGTCCGGGAAGTCCGCGTTGACGAAGACGTTCTGCACGTCGTCGTTGTCCTCCAGGGCGTCGATCAGGTTCATGACCTTCTTGGCCGCGTCGGCGTCCACGGGCACCAGGTTCTTGGGCACCATGGTAAGCTCGGCGCTCTCCACCTTCTTGCCCGCGTCCTCGAAGACCTTCTGGGCGGCCATGAAGTCCTCGGGCGCGGTATGCACCTCGAAGGAGTCGCCTTCGTCCTTGACGTCCTCGGCCCCGGCCTCCAGGCCGATCTCCAGGAGCTCGTCCTCGCTGTTGCCTTCCTTGGGGAACACAAGCACGCCCTTCTTGTCGAACATCCAGACCACGCTGCCGGCCTCGCCCATGTTCCCGCCGCCCTTGGAGATGATGTGGCGGATTTCAGCCACGGTGCGGTTGCGGTTGTCCGTGGCCGCCTCCACCAGGATGGCCACGCCGCCCGGGGCATAGCCCTCGTACATAACCTCCTGGAGATCGCCGCCGGCCAGCTCGCCCGTGCCCTTCTTGATGGCGTTCTCGATCCTGTCGTTGGGCAGGTTCACGGACTTGGCCTTGGCGATGGCCAGGCGCAGGACCGAGTTGTGCGCGGGGTCGCCGCCGCCCGCCTTGGCCGCCAGGATGATGTCCTTGGCCGCCTTGGTGAAGAACTTGGCCTTCTTGGCGTCCTGGCGTCCCTTGCGGTGCTGGATGTTGGACCATTTGCTGTGTCCGGACATAATGCCTCCGAATTATCCCTCGGCGGGAGATTGTCTGGTTGGGAACGTGGGCTGTGTTTACTCCGGCTGACCCCGAAAGCCAAGCCCCACCACGAAGGTCTCTTTGCTCTCGGAACGCGAACTCTTGGGCTTGAAGCCCTTGACCGTTTCGAACAGGGGGCGCAGGCCGTCGGTGTAGGCCTTCACGTCCGGCCCCTCGAAGATCTTGGCCACGAACGCGCCGCCCGGGGCGAGCCAGAGCAGGGCCAGGTCCCGCGCCCGCTCGCAGAGCTCCAGGGAGCGGACCTGGTCCGTGAACTTGATGCCCGTGGTGCTGGGAGCCATGTCGCTCATGACCACGTCGAAGGGCGCCAGGGCCTCCATGGCCTCTAGGAGCGCGGGGTCGTCCGAGAACACGTCCTGCTGCAAAAAGCGGGCATTGGCCGGAAAGGCCTGGCGCGTGTCCTGAAGGTCCACGCCGAGCACGCGGCCCGCGGCCCCCACCTTCTGCGCGGCCCAGAGCGTCCAGGAGCCCGGGGCCGCGCCCAGGTCCAGGACCTTCTGGCCGGGCTTGAAAAGCGTGAACCGCTTGTCTATCTCTTGGAGCTTGTAAACCGAGCGGGCAGGATAGTTCTCCTGCTTGGCCTTCAGGAAGTAATGGTCCCGGTATTTCTTCATGGGCGTCCCAGCGCCCGGATATAGCCCAAACACGACTCCAAGCCAAGACGGAAGGTCCCATGCCCACCCGCCCCCAGCGCAAGGAAATTGCTGATGAAACCGGCCGCGCCCGCAGCCTGGATTCCGGTCCCGAGGCCTTTGACCGCCTGGGCGGCGACGGGCCGCCCCTGTTCCTGGGCCTGGGGCCGGAGCCGGGGCGGCTGGCGGAATGGTTCCCGGAGGCGGCCGCGGGCGCGGACTTCCTGGAAAGCCCGGAACTGGAGGCCGCCCTGGGGCCGGAGTTCAGCGCGGCCATTCCCGCGAACTTCCGCCGCCTGACCCCGGAAACCCTGGACCCGCAGCGCCTGCGCAGCAGCCGGGTGCGCTGGTTCCGCCAGGGCATGCGCCTGCACCCCGGGTTCTGGGGGCCGCTCTGGGCCGCGGTGGGCCTGACCCTGGCCGGGACCGGGCCGCAGCGGCCCACGGTCTGGCTGCCCGGCGGCGAGGACGCCCTGCTCCTGCGTGAGCTGGAGCAGGCCTTCGGCAGCCTGGGCTTCCCGGCCGTGCGCATCCCGGACGACACCAGCCTGGTGCCCGAGCTCCTGCGCCAGGAGCGGCCCGCGCTCTACTTCTCGGTGAATTTCAGGGGCCTGGACCCCTACGGCGAAACCTTCCACCTCCTGCGCCGGGCCGGAACCCGGGTGGCGGTGTGGTGCGTGGACAACCCCTTCCACCTGCTCACCCGCATCAAGGCCCGCTACTGGACCCAGGCCCTGCTCCTGGTCACGGACCGCTGGTTCGTGGAGCCGCTCAAACGGCTCGGGGCGGAGCAGACGCTCCACCTGCCCCTGGCCGCGGACCCCGCCTTTTCCGGCCAGGGCACCCTGCCCGGCCAGGCCCTGGGCCTGGAGGACCGCCTCGTGTTCGTGGGCCGCTCGGCCTTTCCGGACAAGGACGGGTTCTTCGCCGGGGCCCGCATGGCGGGCGAGGACCTGGCCGCGGCCGGGGCCGTGCTGGCCCAGGGCCAACGGCCGCACTTCGGCTGGTGGCTCGAACGCCTGGGCGTGGAGCGGCCCTGGCCCGGCAACGCGGTGCGCGCTGCGGGCCTGGGCGCGGACCAGAGCGGCCTGGCCTGGCGCACCCTTTGCCTGCGCATGGCTGGTCCGGCCCTCACCCTGTTCGGGGACCAGGGCTGGAAGCGGCTCCTGCCCGGGGCCGACCTGCGGCCGCCCGTGGACTACTACGGCGGGCTGGCGGCCGTGTACCGCCAAGCGGCATGCAGCCTGAACGTCACGGGCCTGCTCCTGCCCTCTGGCCTGACCCAGCGCCACTTCGACGTCTGGACCGCCGGGGGCTTTCTGCTCACGGACGCCAACCCGGGCCTGGACATCTTCCCGCCGGACCTGGCCCGGGCCGTGCGTTTCGAGCAGGCCGGAAACCTGCCCGGCCTGTTCGAGCGCTTCGCCACGGATTCGGCGGAAAAGCAGGACTTGGCCCGGCAATGGCGGGCGGTCCTGGCCGCGGAGCACACCTACGCCCACCGGGCCGAAACGGTCCTCAAGGCGGCGGGACTTGACCGGGCCGCTGTTTGAGCCCAGAAGGGACTTGAGGTCCGGTCCGAAAACAGGTAAAGGGCAGACCTTCCTGGGGACGTAGCTCAGCTGGGAGAGCGATGCGTTCGCAACGCATAGGTCGTCGGTTCAATCCCGATCGTCTCCACCAAAGAAAACAGGGCCTTACGGGTGATTCCGTGAGGCCCTGATCTTTTGCAGGGTACAGGTTCGGGGTACAGGGGCTACGCGTCGCTCTCTTCCGAGTAGGACTTGGACAGGGGCTTGATCCGAACGGGCCGGCTCAGGGCAGCATGAAGTCGCGGATGACCAGGACGCCGGTGCAGAGCTGGACCGCGGTGGCGGCCACCAGCAGGGTGTTGTTGATGCCGTGGAGCAGGGGCAGCCAGCGCCGCTTCTTCTTGCGCTTGTCCATGACCCAGCCCGAGGCCAGGCCGAAGGCCAGGAAGGGGATCATGATCAGGGCCAGGCGGTGGTGCCAGCCCGTGACGAGCACGATGTGCCAGCTCTCCCAGGCCGCGCCCAGGCCGATGACGAAGCCCAGGCACCAGACGCCCATGACCGCCAGGCCTTGGCGCACGTGGCCCTTCCAGGGGAAGAGCGCCTTGCGGCCCAGGTGGCTGTTCTGGAAGCGCAGCCAGCCCAGGTAGAGCACGGAAAACGAGAGCAGGAAGGCCAGGGTCTGGAGGACGGGATGAATCCACAGCATGGACGGCTCCAGGGCTTGCGGTTCAGACGCCGAGCCAGAGGGCCTCGACGGTCAGGCCGCAGAGTAGCAGAAGCAGAGAGGCGTTGACCAGGGCGAACCCCAGGCGCTGCCGGGCCAGGCACAGCGGTGCGCCGGCGGCCACGGCCAGGGCCAGGAGCACCAGGAACCAGCGCCCGGCCGGTCCGCCCAGCCCGGCCACGGGCAGGAACAGGAGCCCGGTGCAATAGGCCCCGAGCCAGAGCCAGAGCGGCCGCGCGGCCCGGGTCTCGCCCGGCCCCAGGCGCGGGGTCCGGAACCCGGCGCGGGCGTAATCCTCGCCGTGCAACTGGGCGAAAAGCCAGAAGTGCGGCACCTGCCAGCAGTAGAAGACCGCGGCCAGGGCCAGGATGGGGGGGTCCAGGGGATCGCCCCCGGCCCCGGCCCAGCCCAGCAGGGGCGGCGCGGCCCCGGCCAAGCCCCCGGCCAGCAGGGCGAAGGCCGTGACCTTCTTGAGCGGGGTGTACAGGCCGTTGTAGGTCAACAGCACGAATCCGGCCAGGAGCAGGCAGCGCCCTCCCCCGGCCCAGGACAGGCAGGCCGCGGCCGCGGCCAGCAGGACCAGGGCGGCCAGCAGGCCCTGCCCGGGCGTGAGCCGTCCGGCGGGCAGGGGTCGGGAGCGGGTGCGCTCCATGCGGCCGTCCTCGCGGCGCTCCTGCACCTGGTTCAGGGCCGAGCAGCCGGCGGCCAGCAGCAATGCCCCGGCCAGGGTCGCGGCCAGGCCCGCGTCCGCAACGGGCCGCGCCAGCGCGTACCCGGCCAGCGTCCCGGCCCCGGCCAGGGCGCAGACCCGGGGCCGGACCAGGCGCAGCAGGTCGCCCATCACGGGGTGTGGCCCCCCTGTCCGTGGTCCATGTGGCCCTCGCGTTCCGCGCCCGCGCCCAGGGACTCCAGCCAGGTCAGCAGGGCCTCGCGGTCCTCTTCAGAAAGTTGGGGGTAGGCGGGCATCACCGGATCGAAACCCTTGAGCAGGGTCCTGGACGGATCGGCCAGGGTGTCCAGCACCAGTTGGCGGTCCACCCGGGCCGTGCGCTCGCCCGACGGCCCCGCGATGGTCACCGTGCTGCCCCAGAGGCCCTTGAAGCCCGGCCCCACCAGCACGCTCCCGTCCTCGGCGTGGCAGCCCAGGCAGCCCTCGGCCTCGGCCACGGCGCGGCCCTCCTTGGCCGGTTTGCCGCCGGTGCGCAGGAACTCCAGGATGAGAGTCATCTCGTCCTCGCTGATCTGGCCCTCGAAAGACGGCATGACGGGGTCGAAGCCCTCCACGGTGCGCTCCTTGGGGCCCAGGATGGCGCGGCGCAGATAGGCCTCGTCGGCCATGACCGTGGATGTGCCGCCCGGCCCGGTCAGGGTCACGCTGCGGCCCCAGACGCCCTTGAGGCTCGGGCCCACCGAGGGCGAGCCGTCCAGGCTGTGGCAGCCCAGGCAGCCCTTGTTCTCCAGCACGGCCCGGCCCGGGGCCTCCTCGGCCCCGGCGGCGCCTTCGGCTTGCCAGGCCTGGAAGGCCTCGGGGCTCACCACGCGGATGGAGGTGATCATCTTGGCGTGCTGCAGGCCGCAATACACCGAGCAGAAGACCACGTAGTCGCCCTCCTTCTGCCCCGTGAACCAGGCATAGTTGCTCATGCCCGGCACGGTATCCACCTTGATGCGGAAGGCCGGGGCGTAGAACCCGTGGATCACGTCCACGGAGGTCAGCAGGAGCTTCACAGGCTTGCCCTGCGGGACATAGAGGATCTTGCTTTTGCGGCCGTCCTCGTACTCGAAGTCCCAGGTCCACATGCGGCCCGTGACCTTGACCTCCATGGCCCCGGCCGGGACCTGGCGCAGGGCCTTGTAGCTGTTCCAGCCCGAGACGAACATGCCCATGACCAGGATGGTGGGCAGCACGGTCCAGGCGATCTCGGCCCAGAGGTTGCCCTCGATCCGGTCCGCCACGGGATGCCGCTTGCGGTTGTAGCGATAGACGAACCAGAGCATGGCCAGGGTCAGCAGGATCAGCAGCAGGGCCGAGGCTCCGAAGATGAACAGGAAGGTCTTGTCCACCTCGTGGGCCGCGTTGATGACGGGCGTGCTCATGGCTGCCTCACGGCCTCCAGGCCAGGTCGAAGAAGGTGAAGCCGATGCAGATGCCCAGGATCACGAAGGCGATGAAGACCATCCAGCGCAGCAGACTGTTCTCAAAGCGCAGGTGCATGAAGAAGAGGATCACCAGCAGGGCCTTGACCGTGGCCACGGCCATGGCCGCCACCACGTTGAGGAAGCCCAGGTCCACCCGGGCCACGGCCACGGTGAGCACGGTGCAGGCCATGAGCGCGGCCCAGACGCCCACGAGGAAACGGTTGCCCAGGACGTGCCCGCCGGTGTTGGTGTGCGCGTGCAGCATGGCGGCCTCCTAGCTGATGAGGTAGAACAGCGGGAAGAGGTAGATCCAGACAAGGTCCACCAGGTGCCAGTAGAGCCCGGCGTTCTCCAGGAGCACGTAGTCGTCCCGGCGGACCTTGTCCCGGGCCACGAAGGCCATGACCACCCCCAGCAGCGAAGCCCCCAGGAGCACATGGATGCCGTGCAGCCCGGTCATGGCGAAATAGAGCGAGTAGAACAGGGCCTGGCCCTGCGGCAGGGCGGCCAGGTGTTCGCTGCCCGGATAGACGCCGTGCTGGAACTTGGCCGTCCACTCGAAATACTTGTTCACGAGAAAGACCAGGGCCATGAGGATGGTCAGGGCCAGGAACCACTGGCAGCGGACCTTGCGGCCCTGCTGCAGGGCCGTGATGGCCATGGCCACGAACAGGCTGCTGGTGATGAGCACCACGGTGTTGGCCCCGCCCAGGACCACGTCCAGGGCCCTGCCCGCCTCGTGGAAGGCCGCGGCGTAGCGGTGGCGGTAGGCCGCGTAGAGCAGGAACAGCCCGCCGAAGAGCAGGATCTCCGTGAACAGGAAGAGCCACATGCCCATCTTGGACGCGTCGTAGTCCTTGTGCGTCTCACTCATCGGCGCTCACTCCCGTGAAGTCGTAGGGTCCCCGCTCCACCACCGGCGTCTGGGGAAAGTCGTGGTGCGGCGGGGGCGAGGCCAGGGTCCATTCCAGGGTGGCCGCGCCCCAGGGGTTGGCCCCGGCCCGGCGGCCGTGGAACGCGCCCGCGACGAGGTTGCCGAACATGAGCGCCAGTCCGGCCACCAGGACCCAGGAGCCGATGGTGGAGATCAGCTGGAGCGGGGCGAACTGCGGCAGATAGTCGTAGTAGCGCCGGGGCATGCCCTGCAGCCCCATGACGAACATGGGCATGTAGAGCACGTTCATGCCCGCGAAGGAGAGCCAGAAGGCCCAGGTCGCGCGGCGAGCGTCGTAGCCCCGGCCGAAGACCTTGGGGAACCAGTAGTGCAGGGCCGCGAACAGGCCCAGGCCCGTGCCGCCGAAGATGACGTAGTGGAAGTGGGCCACCACGAAATAGGTGTCGTGCACGTGGATGTCCGTGCCCGCGGAGCCGAGCACCAGGCCCGTGAGCCCGCCCACCGAGAACATGAAGACGAAGCCCAGGGTGTAGAGCAGGGGCGGCTCCACGCTGATGGAGCCTTTGTAGAGCGTGGACAGCCAGTTGAAGACCTTGATGGCCGAGGGGATGGCCACCACGAAGGTCAGGAAGGAGAAGACCAGCACGGCCAGGTCGCTCATGCCGCTGGTGAACATGTGGTGGGCCCAGACCAGGGAGCCGGCGAAGGCGATGGCCAGGCTGGAGAAGGCGATCATCTTGTAGCCGAAGATGGGCTTGCGGGAGAAGACCGGGATGATCTCCGAGACCACGCCCATGGCCGGCAGGATCATGATGTACACCGCCGGGTGGGAGTAGATCCAGAAGAGGTGCTGGTAGAGCAGCGGGTCGCCGCCGCGGCCCGGGTCGAAGAGCCCCAGATGCAGGACCCGCTCGGCGAAGATGAGCAGCACCGTGATGCCCAGGATCGGCGTGGCCAGGACCTGGATCCAGGCCGTGGCGTAGAGCGACCAGACGAACAGGGGCAGCCGGTTCCAGGTCAGGCCCGGGGCGCGCAGGCGGTGGATGGTGGTGATGAAGTTGAGCCCGGTGAGGATGGAGGAGAAGCCCAGGACGAAGACCGCCAGCACGGCCACGTTGACGTTGGTGGTGGTGCGCTCGCTGAAGGGCACGTAGAAGGTCCAGCCCGTGTCCGGCGCGCCCGATCCCGTGAAGATGGAGACCAGCGCCAGCACGGCCCCGAACACGTAGAGCCACCAGGAAAAAAGGTTCAGCCGGGGGAAGGACACGTCGTTGGCCCCGATCTGCAGCGGCATGATGATGTTGCCGAAGGAGGCCGGGATGCTCGGGATGACCACCAGGAAGATCATGATCACGCCATGCAGGGTGAACAGGGCGTTGTAGGTCTGGGGACCCAGCAGGGTGTTGCCCGGGGTCATGAGCTTGAGCCGCAGGACCACGCCGATGGTGGTGGCCGCCGCGAACATGGCCAGGATCAGGGCCAGGTAGAGCAGGCCGATGCGCTTGTGGTCCGTGCTGAAGATCCAGGAGGACAGGCCGCCGCGCCCCAGGGGGGCCCAGAAGCCGGCGTCCGCCGCGCCGTTGCCGTGCATAGCTCCTCCGCTCAAGGCCGTTTGCCTTTCTTTTTGCCCCCGAAGACCAGGAACAGGGCGAACAGGCCGATTCCCGCCAGCACCGAGACCCCGGCCACCTTCATGATGTCGAAGACGTAGCGCCGGCTCACGGGATCGTAGGAATAGCAGAAGGCCACGGCCCGCTTCACCGAGAGCCCGGGCCTGCCCTCGGCCGCGTCCGTGACCGCCATGGTGATGTCGAAGGCCAGGGGCCGCACCCCGTAGAGGTAGCGGGTGATCTTGCCCCCGGGCGAGACCGCCACCAGGACCACGGAATGTTTGAAGGTGGCGCCTTCGCGCTTGAAGCCGAAGCCGATGGCGTCCATGAGGCGGCGGATGTTCGCCGCGTCCCCGGTCAAAAACCGCCAGTCCTCGGGCGGAAAATCCCTGGCCAGGGCGGTCAGGTAGTCCTGCTTGCGGCTCTTGGCCGCGGCCGGGCTGTCGTTCTCGTCGAAGCTCACCGAAATGACCTGGTAGTCCTGGCCCGGAGTCAGCCCGATCTGGGGCAGGGCCTGGGCCAGGCTGCCCTGGAGCAGGTTGCACTCGTTGGGGCAGGAGTAATAGACCGGGGCCAGGATGGTGGGCAGGGTCACCAGCGCGCGCAGGTTCACCGGCCTGCCTTCCTCGTCGCGCAGGACCACGTCCCCGGGCAGGTACGCGCCGAGCTTCTCGGTGACGCCCACTTCCGGCGGCGGGGCCGGGTCCGGGGCCGGATGCTCGGGGCCGGACATGTCCTGCCCGGCCATGTGCGCGGCGTGGGGCGGCTGTCCGGCCTGGGGATCGCCCTGGCCCAGGGCGGCGCACCAGGGCCAGAGCGCCAGGACCAGCGCCAGGATGAACCTGCGCATGGCCGGGCTAGAGCTTGGAGATGTAAGCGGCCAGGGCCTCGATGTCCTCGGGCGAAAGGGCCTGGGCCTGGCTCTCCATGATGGCCTTCTTCTCCCCACCGAAACTCTTGGCCCTGTAGCCGGAGAGGGCCTTGGAGACGTCCGCTGCGGACAGGCCCTTGAGCGGAAGGCCCGTGCCCAGGGCCTTCTTGGTCCCGTCGGCGCCGTGACAGCCGGCGCATTTGGCGTAGAGGGCCGCGCCGTCGGCGCTGAAGCCCGTGGCGGCCAGGACCAGGACGAAAAGCAGGACGGCGAGGATGCAGGCGAGGCGTTTCATGGGGCAGGACCTCCGGCTTTCGGTTGCAGGGTTGGCCTCCCTTCCAGTTTATAGGAATTGCGGAAAAATCGGGCAATGATTTTCTGCTTCCGTCTCCGCAGCCGGGTTCAGGGCAGGCCCCAGGCCTCCTTGAGCCGGACGTATTCGGCCCGGGGCAGCTGCACGAGCACGGGCCTCTTGGCCGCGTCGAGCCAGCGCAGCAGGCGCTCCATGTCCGGCCGCGGCACGGTGGTGCAGCCCGAGGTGGGCTTGAGCGGGTCGTGCGGCAGGTGCAGGAAGATGCACGAGCCGCCCTCGGGCGCCGCGGGGCCGGGGTTGTGGTCCACCAGGAGCCCCAGGTCGTAGATGCCGTCCGGCCGCAGCATGTGCTCGAAGCTGTCCCAGTCCCGCGACGGAACCGACGAGGCCTCGAAGACCTGGTTGTAGTGGCGGGACACGCTGTCGTCCACGCAGACCGTGTCCTGGTCCAGGACCAGGAAGGGAAAGCCCTTCAGCGGCGGCTCGGGCAGGGTGCGCCCGAAGGCCGACGGCAGGGAGAAGATTCCGGCCGGGGCCCGGCCGTCGCCCTCGGCCTTGCGCGGCCCGTCTCCCTGCTCCGGGTGCAGGCCCCGGCCCCAGCCCAGGCCGGAGCGGCCCAGGTACACCGGGGCCTCAGGTCCCGCTGGCTTCCAGCTCCCGGTCCAGGAGCGGGCATAGGCCCGCAGCGTGCCCTGGGTGGAGTCCCAGCCGTCGGCCAGCACCAGGAGGCACTGGCCCGAGGGGTCCAGGGGCGTGACGATCTTGCCGCCGCCCGGGCCGCGCCCCGAGCAGGACCAGCAGATCAGGATCAAGGCTGCGATCAAAAGCGCCCGGCGCGCGTTGTCCATGTCCCTCCTCCCGGCTTGGCCCGAGCATACCCCGGGACAGGGCCGCTGAAAAGCCCAGGCACGCTCCTTGCTTAAGGTTTCCAGGCGACAAGAACACGACGCCGGAGGAACAGCATGAGCACCGAAATGATCCGCGAAATGGAAAATCAGCTGCGCTGCGGCAACGTGGCCGTGTGGGAAAAGGGCTACTACACCTTCCTGCGCCGGTCCGTGCTCCAGGAGCACCAGGAGCGCTTTCCGCAGTTCGAGTACGACTATTCCCGGCGCGTGGTGCTCTATGCCTGGGTCCAGGCCAACATCCTCGGGGAGGACCCCATGGATTTCCTGGAATTCGGAGTGTTTCAGGGCGAGAGCTTCCTGCGCTGGCTGGCTCTGAACCGGCACCCGGAGTCGCGCTTCTTCGGCTTCGACACCTTTTCCGGCCTGCCCGAGCGCTGGGAGGCCGGGCGTTCGGACAAGGGGACCTTCGACGCCCAGGGCAAGCTGCCGCCCACGAACGACCCCCGGGCCAACTTCATCCCGGGCCTGTTCCAGGAAACCCTGCCCGCCTTCGCCGCCGGGTTCCAGCCTCACGGCCGCATGGTCCTGCACCTGGACGCGGACCTCTACTCCTCCACCCTGTTCGTGCTCATGACCATGAACCGGCACATCCGGCCGGGCACGGTGCTCGTGTTCGACGAGTTCATCGCCGAGGACGAATTCGCGGCCTTCCACCATTTCTGCAAGGCCTGCATGCGCAGCTGGCGCATCCTGGCGGGCCGCCGCGACCTGCACAAGGTCGCCCTGGAGATCACGGCCTAGCGCCGCGCGGCCGCGGACGAACAAAAGGCCGGCGGGAGGACGTCCCGCCGGCCTTTTTCTGTCGGGGAAAACCGTGCGTCCTAGCGGCGCACCATGAACTCGTCGCGGCGGTTCTTGGCCCAGGCGGCCTCGTTGTGGCCCGGGTCCACGGGGCGCTCCTCGCCGTAGCTCACGGTGTCGATACGCGAGGGGTCCACGCCGAGCTGCTTGAGGTATTCCTTGGCGGAGTTGGCCCGGCGGGAGCCCAGGGCCATGTTGTACTCGTTGGTGCCGCGCTCGTCGCAGTGGCCCTCGATGGTCACGCTGATGGTGGAGAACTCGTTGAGAATGGCGGCCTTGTTCTGGAGGCGCTCGCGGTCCTCGCCGATACGGATGTCGGACTTGTCGAAGTCGAAGTGAATGGCCTTGCTCAACTCGCCCAGGGCCTGCTCCAGGCGGAGCTGGCTCTCGTCGGCAGGCGGGTTGTAGGGCTCGGGCTGGGCCGGCGCGGCGTTGTCCTCGATGACCACGGCCTGGGGCTGTGCGGCGGTCTTCTTCTTGGCGCACCCTGCGGCAAGCAGCAGGGCCATGGCCACAAACAGCAGAACGGTGGTGAATTTGGGCTTCATATCAGGCGCTCCTTGGCTCGCATAAACCGGTTGTCTTCCCTTTGTCCGTATGTTGTCCGTATTCCATCCAGGCGAAATGTCAACTGCAATCCTACTCCCACCCGGGGCAAAAGAAAAGGGGCCGACAGCAGATCAGACCCCGGCCCCCTGGGCCAGGGTCCTCAGTATCCCGCCGGAACCCTAACGCTTCATGCTGATGGCCGTGTTGATCATGTTGTCGGCCGTGCTGATGACCTTGGTGTTGGCCTGCAGCGCGCGCTGGGTCATGATCAAGTCCACCAGTTCGTCGGCCATGTCCACGTTGGAGCTTTCCAGGGAGGCTCCCAGGATGCTTCCCCGGGCCCCGGTCTCGGCCAGGCCCTCGATGGCGGCCCCGGACTCCGGGGAGGCTGTGTAGAGGTTGCCGCCTTCGCTGCGCAGGCCGTACTCATTGGGGAAAATGTAGAGCGGAATCTGGTAGAGGTTCTGCTCCTGGCCGTTGGTGAAGGTGGCCCGCAGATAGCCCGCGGAGGTCACCGACACGTTCACCATGTAGCCGGTGGCGTAGCCGTCCTGGTCCTGGCTCAGGGTGGTCAGGGAACCGGAGTAGCCCGTGGTGGCGTCGGCGTCCCGCTCCATGGCGGCCAGGGTCGGCAGGCTGGAGGAGGCGGCCCCCACCGTGGCCGCCGAGGCGCCCGAGCCGAGGTTGGCCCAGGCCCCGCTGGTGCTGGCCAGCCCGAAGTTCAGGCCGATGTCCTGGGCCTGGCCGCCCCCGCCCGAGGCCAGGAAGGTGGCGTTCAGCTGGGGCAGGCCGTCGGCGGAAAAGGCCGCCGGGGTCCAGTTGCTCAGGAAGCTCGTGCCGCCCGCGGAATAGGTGTAGGCGCTCTGGCCCACCAGGATGCCGTTGCTGTCAAAGGTCAGGGTGCCCATGAGCAGGAGCCCGGCCCCGGAGGTGCCCGCCAGCTCGCCGCCGTCCTGGTCCGGATCCATGCCCACCACGTATTCCCAATACGTGTTGTTGGTGCCGTCGTTCAGCGTCACCTTGTCGAAGTAGGTGGTCAGCACGTGGGGGTTGCCGTCCGAGTCATAGACCTTGATGCTGCTGGAATAGGCGTAGCTGTCCTCGTCCAGGGGGGTGTCCGAGGCGCCGTTCCAGAGCTTGGCCAGGGCGAAGAACGGGTCCTGCGCGTCCGTGCTGTGGTCGGTCTCGTCGCGGTCCAGGTTGTACTGGAAGTTCATGCGCTGCGTGGGCGTGGGCGGCGAGACCACGGCCATGGTGGTCTGGCCGTTCACGGTCACTTCCTCCCAGGGCAGCTGGATGTCGGTGGCTCCTCCGGAAACCCCGGTGGCCGGATCCACGAGCCGGCCCTGGAGGATGTTGCCGTTGGGGTCCATGAGGTAGCCTTCGTTGTTGAAGCGAAAGTTCCCGGCCCGGGTGTAGTAGGCCGTGCCCTCGTCCGGATCCACCACCATGAACATGCCTCGGCCGTCGATGGCCAGGTCGGTGCTCGTGTTGCTGTCCTGGATGGAGCCCATGGTCAGGCGCATGCGCACGTCGGAGACTCCCACCCCCGTGCCCGTCTTGTAGGCCGACCCCGTGTTGTCGGAAAGCACCTGGCCCACGGTGCGGTACTGGCTCATGAGGTCCTGGAACAGGGCGTCGCTGCCGCGGAAGGCCGTGGTGTTCACGTTGGCCAGGTTGTTGCCGATGACCCCGATCCCGGTGCTGTACGCGGTGACGCCCGAGGCGCCCATGTACATGGCGCTGATGCTCATACCCTCTCCTTGTGCCGGGGGAACCTTGCCGCAGAGACGGGGCGTGACCCATGGCGCACCGCTCCGGCAAAAAATTCCTCCGCCAGAACCAAGGCAAGGAGCGTGCCAGCCGCGGGAGGATGATTTTCCACAAAAGTGTATGGACAGACACTGGAACGCGGGCTATGGTAGCGCCAAAGTTGGAAAAACCCGAGGAGGTGGATATGGATTACACGGAAACCGATCTCCCGGTGCGGCTCCACCACGGCGAGATCATCACCCTGCCCGGCGGGGCGGCCGTTCGCTTCGACAGCAACGGCGAGGCCAAGGACGTGTTCTTCGGCGACGAATTCAACCCAAGCCTGCAGCTCTTCCCCGGCATGGTCCACGAGTTCGAGACCGGCGGCAAGAAGTTCCGGCTCGTGCCGGATTTCGACGACACCATGCTCGTGGAAAAGGCCTGAGCCCTTCCGGCCGGGCAGCCGTAGCAAGGCCCGCTGCCAAGGCGGGCCTTTTTTGCGGCCCCCGGCATGATAATCTGGCCGCCTTTCTTGCCACGGCCAGCAAATGCTGCAACAACGGGGATGCCGACCGGAGCGCTCCGAGCATGGCCAAGATACTCATCGCCGAAGACGACCGCATCTCCCAGAGACTCGCAGCCAGCCTGGTGGAGAACCAGGGCCATGCGGCGTTCATCAGCCCCAACGGACGCCACGCCTACGAGGCCCTCAAGGTCAACGCCTTCGATCTCCTGCTCACCGACATCATGATGCCCGAGATGGACGGCCGCCAGCTCATCCTGGCCTTGCGCGAGGACGCCGTCCTGCGCCGGATGCCGGTGATCATCATGTCCGCCGTGGTGGGCGTGAACGAGATCGCGGAACTGCTCAAGACCGGGGCCACCTTCTTCCTGGCCAAGCCCCTGTCCCCCGCCGACCTGGGGGAGTACCTCCGGCGCGGCCTGCACGCGGCAGGCGTCCCGCCTCAGCGGTCCTGATAGAGATAGGCCTTCTGGATGAGCACCTCCTCCACGGGCACGTTGTCGAACATGCCCCGGCTGGTGGTGCGCAGCGTGGCGATCTCCTGGAACACGTTCATGCCCCGGATGACCTTGCCGAACACGGCGTAGCCCATGCCTTCGGGCGTGGCCGAGCGGAAGTTCAGGTGCGCGTTGTCCTGAAGGTTGATGAAGAACTGCGAGGTGCCGCTGTCCGGGTCCGAGGTGCGGGCCATGGCGATGGTTCCGGCCTCGTTGCGCAGGCCGTTGGCCGATTCGCAGGGGATGGGCGGCAGGGTGGCCTTGCGGGACATGCCCGGGCCGAAGCCGCCGCCCTGCACGATGCTCATGTCCTTGCTCTTGATGACCCGGTGGAAGATGGTGTTGTTGTAGAAGCCGGACTGCACGTAGCGCAGGAAATTCTCGGTGCTGAGCGGGGCGTGGGTCCGGTCCAGTTTGATGAAGACCGTGCCCTTGCTGGTCTCGAAGACCACCACCGGATCCTCCTGGGCGCGGGCGGTGAGCGGGGCGAAAAACAGGCTGACCACGAAAACGAGCAGGGCGAACAAACGCATGACGACCTCCTTGGCGGCGCGCGTGCAACGTCGGGCCGCATCCTAGCCGCAACGGGCCGCAGGCTCAACGAAAAAGGACTACACCCTCCGGCCCGCTCCGTGCTATATCCCTGGCCCATGCGATGCCTGCGCCCCGCCGCCCTCCTGCTCCTCCTGCTCCTGGCCGCCTGCGCGGCCAAGGCCCCGGCCCCCACCGAGCCGGTGCAGGATCTGCTGACCCTGCCCCAGGATCTCTTCGCCTATCTGCCCTCCCCCGACGGGCAGTCCCTGGTGCTCTCCCCGGCCGCGCAGGCCGCCATGTGCAGCAAGCTCCTGGCCGGGCACTTCGGCCCCTGGGAGCGCACCCGGCCCACGGACCCCGGGGACCTGTTCTGGGGCCTGGACTATTTCGCCAAGCGCCAGGTCTATGGCGAAAACCTCCTGCCCCGCGACCCGGCCTGGCTGGAACGCCTGCGCCGTCTGGCCCGGCCCGAGGACTTCCCCAACCTGGGCAGGCCGGGCATCGCCGTGGCCCCCACGGCCATGCGCGTGCTGCCGACCCTGGAACCGGCCTTTGCCGACCCGGCCAAGGCGGGCGAGGGCTTTCCCTTCGACTACATGCAGAACACCGCGGTCTGGCCCGGCACCCCGCTCTACCTCTCGCACCTCTCGGCCGACGGGGCCTTCGTCCTGGCCCACTGCCGCTATGCCTCGGGCTGGATTCCGGTGAACGACGTGGCCTTCGCAGGCCCCGAGTTTCTCCGGGAATACCGCGCCCATCCCCTGCTGGCCGTGATCCGCGACCGGGTGCCCCTGCGCGACGCCACCGGCCTGTTCCGCTGCGAGGCCCGGGTGGGCATGCTCCTGCCGCTCCAATCGGCCACGGCCGAGGGCTACGAGGTGCTCGTGCCGGTGCGCGACGCCGCGGGCCGCGCCGTGGCGGTCACGGCCCGCATCGCCCCGGGCGAGGCCGTGGCCCTGCCCCTGCCCGCCACGGCCGCCAACGTGGCCCGGGTGGCCGCCTCCATGCTCGGCGAGCCCTACGGCTGGGGCGGGCTCTACGGCCACCGGGACTGTTCGGCCCTGCTCCAGGACCTGTATACGCCCTTCGGCCTGGGCCTGCCGCGCAACTCCAAGCAACAGGGCCGGGCCGGGACCGTGGTCCCTCTGGACGGCCTGTCCGACCAGGCCAAGGAGGCCCTCATCCTGGAGCAGGGCGCGCCCTTCGCCAGCCTGCTCTGGAAACCCGGCCACATCATGCTCTATCTGGGCAGCCGCCAGGGCCGGGCCGTGATCCTGCACGACATCTGGGGCCTGCGCATCGAGGAGCGCGGCCGGGAAGGCCGCCAGCTCATCGGCCGCGTGGCCGTGACCACGCTCACCCCGGGCGCGGAGCTGCCCGACCTGAAGCGGCCCGAGGGCCTCCTGCTGCACGGCCTGCGCAGCATGGTCCTGCTGGCCCCCTTCGAGCCCCCGGACCCCGACGCCCAGTAGCGCGTTTTGGCCCCGGCCTTGCAACGCCTCCATCCCGTCACGTCAACAGGGAGCGGAGGCACTCCATGCGCGCCGTCATTCTGGGCATAACGTTAGGAAATGCAGTCGTCTTCGGCATTCTGGCCCTGCTCGGGGGGATTTCCGGCGAACAGACATTCTTGTCAAATCCCGCTGCGGCCATCGCCATTATTGTCGGAATCGCCAACCTGGTGGGCGGCTTCCTCCTGGCCTCCCGGCTGGGCGGCCGGGCCTGCGGCCTGGCGCGGACCCTGGCCGGACTGGCCGGGAAGGACGGCCGTTCCGGGGATGCCGCCGCCAGCTTTACGGAATTGGAAGCCCTGGCCGACCGGGCTCAGACCCGGGTCCAGGGCATGGAGGCCTCGGCCGAGGCCCTGCGCCGGGAGCTCGGCCAGCGCCAGCGCGACCTGACCGTCTGTCTGGAGGAGGCCGAGGCGGCCAAGGAACAGTCCGAGGACGCCCGCTTCCAGGCCCTGCGCTCGGCGGCCGACACCCTGGGCCAGGCCGTGCACGCCATCGAGGACGCCTCCTCGCGCCTGGAGTCGGCCACGGACCGGGCCGCTCAGGGCGCGCGCAAGCAGCAGGAGCTCATGGCCGGAGCGGCCTCGGCCATGGAGGA